>NZ_MAQZ01000081.1:0-289648 GCF_001756285.1 Frankia sp. CgMI4 | reverse complement strand
GGGGTGGCCTCGTGCCTCTCGTGTGTACTCGGGCCGTTGGAGATGGCTTCTGCTCGTATGGTCGACAGGGGGCTTGTTGATCATGTCGAGGAGGTGGCGGTGAGCGCTTCGCCAGGTGTGGCAGGGACGGCTAGGCTGATCTCCATGGAGCGAGCGGCGCGGCTGACGGCTGTCGTCACGCACGAGGGTGACTGGTATGTGGCGCGGGCTTTGGAGGTCGAGGTGACCAGCCAGGGAGCCAGCGTCGAGGAGTCGCTGGCGAATCTTCGCGAGGCGCTGGAGCTGTACTTCGAGGACCAGCCGTTCCCCGTGACCGCCGCGGACGGTCCCATCGTCGCTCCGCTGGACATCCGCCTGTCGGCGTGACACCCGCGCTGCCTCGGATCTCCGGGGCGAAGGTGGTGAAGGCTCTGGGGCGTGCCGGCTTCGAGGAGGTCGCTACTCGTGGCTCGCACTGCAAGCTGCGGCACAAGGAGAGCGCTCGGGTTGTGATCGTGCCGCTCCACCGGGAGCTGGCGACGGGCACTCTCGCCTCTGTTCTGCGCCAGGCGGGCATCGAGGCGGAGGAGCTTAGGATGTTGCTCACCTGAGCCCGACGGGATCCCGGGTGCAAGCTGGAGGGGTGACCCTCTCAAAGCGTGCGTCCTGGTTCTTGATCGCAGTCGGCGTCTGGACGTGGGCCATCTGGCCGTTGCAAGTCGGGTTGTGTACACGGTTGCTTGGCACCCAAGCGCCCCTGAGCCACGCATCCCGTACGGTGCCTGCGCACGGGATCGGCGCTCACCCCGCCTCACTACCCCGGTCCCCGTAGTAGCCTCCCATTCAAGATCCAATCCAGGAAGAGATTGATGGGCCATTTGACCCGTGTTTGCTCCTACGTACGCAGCAGCAAGACTAGACGGTTTTTGTCGAACCCTGCACTTCCGCCAGCAAAAGCCGAAGAGTCAGGCTGTGCTTTTCAGGTGGGAGTCGATCCAAGGCGCAATGCCAGTGAATTAAGAACCGCACCGACAAGATCCACTTCAGTGGATTGATCTTGTTGGTGCGGTTGTCGTCGTGGAGCGGTCATATCGGTCGCGGTAGAATTCCGTGGTGACGAGTAAGAATGGGTGCGGCAGGCCGGCAGGAAGGTTGACGGATCATATTTCGCTCGGAGTGCTGACTGGCCTCGTTCACCATGATCTTGTGGACGATGTTCTGGTGGAGACGGRCCGGGTTGAGAAACGGTCCCGGAAACTGCCCGCACGGGTGATGGTGTACTTCACGCTGGCGATGTGGCTGTTCTTCGATGACGAACGAGGAGGTCATGGAGAAGGGCACACCCAGCGGGAATCGCGACCACGGCACGGATAGTCGCGCTGCGAGGTCGATCGGACAACCCGGCCCGGAGGGGCCGGCCGACGAAGAACCACGATCCGACGACCATGGCCTTCGACGTCCCGCGGCTCACGCCCGCAGGTGCTGGAGCGGCCCGGCGAAGGTCCGCATCACCTCGCTGAACGTCGTGTCGGGACGGTAGGCGGGCGGCTGGACCGATTCCCCGGCCCCGCTGCGGGCCGCTCCGAACCGCATGGTCCACAGCATCGTCTCGGCCACCGGGAGGGTGGCCACGACCGCGTCGTTCTCATCCTCCAGCTGGCCCGTCAGCCAGGAGACGCGGTCCGACTGCAGCGCGCAGACATAGATCACCTCGCCGGCCGCGTTGCCCGGGGCCGCACGCAGCCGCGCCGCCTGGTCCCCGGCGGCCAAGGCCTCGCCCAGCCGGTCGGCGACCAGCTGACGTTCCCACAGTTGCGCATCCTGGGCGATCCGGACGGCGACGCCACCGCACAGCCTCCGCTCGACGTGGATCTGCGCGTCGATCTCGGTGGCCTCACCGAAGTACCACGCGAGGACGTCGGGCAACGCGGCCCGCAGCTCCGCGGCGGACGGCTGGGCCATCGCCAGCCCCGGGCACTGCGGGGACCAGGCCGACCACGAAGGCCCGTCATGCCGCACGATCAACGAGRCGGGCCTACCCACGATAGATCATCTCGCGCGACTCCTCCGCCGTCCCGCCGCTTTGATCAGTAYCCGCGCTTCCCTCGCTGCCCGGGAGCACTTTGCGGTAAAGGCCGGACCGATTACGCGCAACACCGGCCTGTCCCGCACAACACCGACCTCTCCCGGCCGACGGTCTGGTYACGGGCGGCACTGACACGGAGGATGCGCAAGGGATCCGCAAGGCGGGCCAGGTCGGCGGGCCAGGTCGGCGGGCCAGRTCGGCGGGCCAGACGGCGGGAGGGAGGGAGCGGYGGTGGGGGCCGACGACATCCGGGGGCGCCGGATCGGACCAGACGAAGGAATGCTGTTGCGAAGGCTGCGTCTTGCCGCGCTCACCGATGCTCCTTCGGCGTTCTGGCAGACCCTGGCCGAGGCGAGCGCGCTGCCCGCCGAGGAGTGGGACGCCCGCGCCCGCGCCGGAGCCTACTCGTCCGCCGATCTGGTGGCCATCGTCGCCGTGGCTGGCGAGGCCGCCGGGATGGTGCAGGGCTTCACCCCGGTGGGCCGTCCCTGGTTACGGGAACTCGGCGCCATGTGGGTCGCTCCCGAGGCGCGGGGCACCGGAGCCGCCGACACCCTCCTGGCCACCGCGATCGACTGGGCCCGCCAGGCGGGCGCGGAGGCGGTGAAGCTCTGGGTGGTCCCCGGGAACCGTCCGGCGCGGCGCCTCTACGCCCGCCACGGATTCCTCGTCCTGGGCGGGCCGAAACCCGTCACCGACGATCCGACCGTCAAGGTCTTCGTTCCGATGCTGCTGCCGCTGTATCCCGCCCGGCCCCCGCCGCCCGCTGACAGTCCCCGCTTCGGGTGACGTCACCGCGACCGGTATCACGGGTGCCCCGGTGGGTTGGGGAACAGCTCCGGCGGTTATCCTTGACAAGCCCCCGAAAAATCCTCTACGGAGGACCAACACGAGGAGGTGGCCGCTGTGAGTCCTGGCGGGTGCTCCAGTAAAGGCCGCTTCCTGCTCGTGGACGTCAGCCAGCACTGAATCCCGGGCCGATGAGCGCGCACCGTCGCGCCCGGCCCGCGTCCACGGAACCCGGGTAGACGACGCCCGGGGCACTGTTCGGAAGTCCGGCCTGTTCGGACGCACGGCCCTCCTGTCCGGTGCGGCCGTGCCGTCGGCGACGTCGTCTCCGCCTCGGAGACGACGGTCACCGCTCTCCCGGCCCGACCGGTTCATGCCGGTAGCACGGAGCCATCCTGTCCCGGCCGCGCTTCCCTGATCCGTCCGGGTCGGCAGTCGCGTGGGCCGCGAGCAGTGCACAAGCAGGTGCGGTCGATCGAAGTCGTATCGACCAGAGGTCGCCGTGGYGATGCCGCCCGCGGCCTGCTCGAGGAATGCGCGCTCGCAGCTGTCCGGCAGTGGCTGGGGCGCGCGGARGGGGACCTTCCATGAGCATCTCAACATCGCGGACCGCGGGACGTCGTCGTGCCTGCACCGAGCGTCTCGACCTGCCCGCCTCCGGCCGGGTCACACTGATCCCCCGGGGYATGGACCGGGAATCGGTCAGTCGCTTCGCGGAGGCCATCGCCCGTTTCCTGGGAACCGGGCGCTACCTCGCCATTCAGACCTGTATCGTGATCGTCTGGATAGCCTTGAACATCGCGCTACCGCTGCTGCGGTGGGATCCCTACCCTTTCATCCTGCTGAACCTGGCCTTCTCGACCCAGGCCGCCTACGCGGCACCGTTGATCCTGCTCGCCCAGAACCGACAGGACGACCGTGACCGTGCCTCGCTGGCCGAGGATCGGGCGGTCGCTGTACGTATGCGGGAAGACACCGAGTTTCTCGCGCGTGAGATCGCCGCGCTCCGGCTTGCCCAGAGCGATGCGGCGACCCGGCAGTACATGCGCGGCGAGCTGGCCGGCCAACTCGAATCTCTTCGCGGCGACATCGAGAGTCTGGTGCGGGACGCGGTTCGCGTTCCGCCCCAGACGGCGTCGGATGAACGGGAGCCGACCGCCGCACGATCGCCGTCACGGCACGGCGGGSCGACGCCCACCCCCGGTGGTGCCCCCCGGGAAACGAGCGACCCCGAGACCGAGGGCCCACCCGCCACGGGCAAGCCGAACATCGGGAACCCGGAACGCCCCCGGCGGCCCAAGCACCACAAGCGCAGGAACACCACGGGTGTGAGCACGACCGGCATCCCCCCTCACTCCACGGACGCCGGGTATGCCACCCGCACCGGGAACCGCGAAAACGGCGGTCCCGACAGGAAAACGACGCCGACCATCGCCACCGGTCCCACCCCGAAGACCACGCTCGACGACCCCACCCGGGAGGCCGGCGCGACGACGCACCTCAAGAACAGAGGAGTTACAACGCACGGGCACCATAGTCTCTCTGCCCATACGGGCTCCTCCTGGCATTCATTGGGAAAGCCGCAACCAGTGGATTCCTACCCAGGAAACGTCCACTCGCGACACGGGTCGTAACCACCCTTCTGCGGAACGGGTCAACCCAGTAGCGTTCGGCAGGTGCGTGTCCCCTGTCCGCCCCGGCATGACCCGCGTCGCCTCCGCGGAAGCCTCGGGCGGGCGCTGGTGGCCGTGGCGGTCCTCGGAGCAATCCTCACCCCGTTCCTGAAGATCGTTCCAGCGACCGCGGCCGTCCCCGCACCCACTCCCGGTCCCACGAGCGGCCTGGGTACCGCCGCGTCCCCCGCGGCCGGCCTCGGGCCGCCGGCTGCGGCCAGCGCCCCACCCGCGGTCCCGCCCACCGTCCCGCTCGCCGCACCGGCACCCACCGCCGCTTCCGACTCCGCTCCCCCGGCCGGTCTCACGGCCGCCGAGTGGCTTGTCGCGGACGCGGGAAGCGGCGCCATCCTCGCCGCCTACCGCCCACACGCCCAGGATCTCCCGGCCAGCACGATGAAAATCCTGACCGCGCTGACCGTGCTGCCCGGCCTGCCGCCGGACCAGGTCGTGACGGTCGACGAGAACGCCCCTCGGGTGGACGGCACGAAGGTCGGTCTCGTGCCGGGGGTCGGATACACCGTCCGTGACCTGGCGACCGCCATGCTGATCTCCAGCGGAAACGACRCGACCATGGCCCTGGTCCAGGCGAGCGGGGGAACTCCCGCCGTGCTGCAGCGGATGAACGCTCTAGCCAGGTCACTCGGCGCAACGGACACCGTCGCCGGTGACCCGACCGGACTGGACAGTCCCGGCCAGGTCACCAGTGTGCACGACCTAGCCGTGCTCGGTCGGGCGGCGTTGGACAACCCGACGGTGCGCGGCTACCTGACGATCCCGCGCGCCTCGCTCGCCGGCCGGGGGAGCACCCGCTTCGAGATCCAGAACCACAACGCCCTGCTGCGTTCCTACGAGGGGACTATCGGGGTGAAGAACGGCTACACCATCGCGGCCGGCGCGACGTTCGTCGGCGCGGCCACCMGCGGCGGCCACACCCTCATCGTCGCCCTGCTGCGGACGGCTCCCGCCTACGGCAAGGACGCGCGCGCGCTGCTCGACTGGGGCTTCGCGCACGCCGACACGGTCACCCCGGTCGGGTATCTCGCGAACCCCGGGGCGACGGCGGCGGCGTCGAGCGGGCCCGCGGGAGACCGGCCCTCCATCAGCCCGGCGGGTCCAGGGGTCGCGCCGACCGCCGGCACGGCAACATCCTCCTCTTCCTCCTCGCGGCACGGAGTCGCCCGCGCGGGCGATCCTGGCAGCGACATCGGCCCGATAACCTGGATCGCGATCGGCTGCACCGTCGTAGCATGCCTGCTCACCGCACTCACCCATCGGGCCGCCCGGGTACGCCGACGCCAGCGCCGGCGGCGGCACGCGGCGGCGGGCCTCCGGGACGTCGAGCGCCCGTCGGGTCGGCCGCCCGCACCGCGTTACGGACACGTGTCCGTAACGCTGAGGCCGGCTGCCGGACCTGATCAGTCCGATCTGCTGGATGTCCCCGAGGGTATGCGGCGGCGCAGAAATGCCCGTACCCGGGCGGGGAGGGGCACCGTGCCACGCGGGTTGCTCTCCGACGCCACCCGCACCGGTCCGGCCGAGGATGGCTTCGCCGACGACGGGTCGGATGAAGCAGGCGCGAGCGGCGTCGAGCCGTTCTGGGAGCCGGGCACCAGGCGGCGGGAGGCCTCCGGGTTCGGCGAGCCGCTCGACCGGTAGGACTCCGGCCCCGTGGATCCCGCGCCTGCCGCGCCCGCGCTCCCCGCCGCCGCGCGGTCGGYCGCCTCGGAGACGGTATGCCGGGCTGCCGAACCGGAGGGGAAGACGTCGGAGTTGTAGGGCGCCGTCACGGTCCAGGCCGCGACGAACAGCGTCCATCGCATGACAATGTTGATCCAGATGAGCAACCCGACGATCACCGCGAACGTACCGTACACCGGATTGCTCATGGTTTGCCCGACTAGCCAGGTGCCGACGATCTTGAGGATCTCGACTCCGACGGCGCCGAGCACCGCACCCCGGACCGTCCGCACCCGGTCGGTCTGCTGCGGCAGCCGCCAGAACAGATAGAGGAAAACCGCGGTGTCGATCGCGAGGGCGACAAGCAGGGCCAGTAGGCCGGTCACCCAGGCCGCGGCGGTGCTGCCGGACAATCCGATCCAGCTCAGGAATGACCCGGTGGCCGAGGTCGAGAGGCTGGTCACGACGAGTGAGGCCAACAGAGTCAGCCCCAGTCCCGCGAGCACCGTGACATCCCGCAGCCGCCGGGTGATGATGTTGCCGACATCGATGTCCTGGTGCCATACGAGACGGATGGCGTCCCGCAGCGCGTCRATCCACGCGAGTCCGGCGAGCAGGAGGCCGGCAAGACCGATAATGCCCACACCGACCTTGGCGTTGCCAATCGAGGCGACGTCGAGCTTGTCCGCCAGGCCCGGAAGATAGTCGTTGATCTGCCGGGTCAGGCTCTCCTGCACATCGGGGTACGCGTCTACGACGAAGCCGGTGACCGCGAAGGCCAGCGCGATCAGCGGGAAGAATGACAGGAACGCGAAGTAGGTCGCCGACGCCGCGAGACGATCACCGCCATCGGCTGTGTAGCGGGAATATGCCCGGACGAGGTGATCGAGAAACGGACGTTTCCGGCGTACCGCCACAGCGGTACCGGAAACCGTCCCGACACCGGCCCGTACCGCCTGACGAGGTCCCGTCACATTCGTTACTGTCCCCCGACGACGTGCGCTCACTCCCGAGATCCGAGTGTGGCGCGTCGCCCCCCGCCGCCCACCGGTTCCGGCCCACGCTCAGGGCGACCGAACGGGAAGAAGCGTAGTTGCCGCCAGCGCAGGTCGGCGCCTCTTTCGTACAGCCCGAATCCGTTGACCTCGAACTGCGCCTGATATTCGGCGAGCGCATCAAAGGCGCGATCTAACGCGTCCTCGGCAAGATCGTGCGCGACGGTGACGTGCGGATGGTAGGCGAAGCTGAGCGGCCGGTCGAGAGGACCGGACCGTACCACCGCCGCCAGTTTCTCGCACCGGAGAATACCCATGGCGAGGGCGACGAACACGACCGGGGACAACGGCCGGAACGTGCCGGATCCCCGCAGGCGGATGGTGAACGGGGAGTTCGTCCGCGCCGTCTGCGCGAGGTGGCGCTCGATCATGGGCAGCTCCACGAACCCGACGGAGGTCGGACCCAGCAGGGTGACGTGCGGGACGATGAGGGCTGCGTTCGGGTCGCCGAGTCGCTCCCGCCAGTCCTGAAGCTCTGTGCGGTACGGCTCGGGGATGCCGATCGCCACCCCGATGTCCACCCGAGTCGCGGAACCGAGCGGATCGACCGATTCACCGGGATCAACGGCCGGGACAACCTGGACGGTATGACCGTTCACCCCCTCAGTCATGCGGGACCGGCTCCCCGACGAAAGCAGTGACGATCGCTACTCTGCGTATCCACATGCCTGCCTGCGCCGGGTGAAGAACCGGCCGTCGGGATCGGTCTCGCCGAGGAAGCATGCCGACATCATGGCCCATGAGCCACGGCCGTCCCGCGCGGACCATGGGAAGGGGATGCGGATTCCAGATCATGACCAAAAGCTGACAATACCCTCGGGAAAAACCGGCATCCGACCGGAAATGCTCACCGACGGCTGCGCCGCACCCGCCCTTTCTCGCACGTCACGCCAAGCGGTTTGCGGACCACGAGGGGGCCTGCGCCAGGATCGCGTCCGCCAGCGGTGGCCAGACTCGCTGGGCCCACTCGCCAAAATCACGATCACAAAGAGTCACACATGCGAGGCGGGCGACGGGATCCACCCACAGGAAGGTCCCGCTCTGCCCGAAGTGGCCGAAGGTCGACGGCGCGTTGGAGCTGCCCGTCCAGTGCGGGTGCTTGTCGCCGCGGATCTCGAAGCCGAGTCCCCAGTCGTTGGGGGTCTGCTGGCCGAAACCCGGCAGCACGCCGGCAAGTCCGGGAAAGGCGACCGAGATGGCCGTGGCGAACGTCGCGGAGGTGATCAGCGTCGGGGCGAGGAGCTCGGCAGCGAAGCGTCGCATGTCGGCAAGCGTCGCCGTCACGCCGGAGGCCGGGGATCCCGTCAGCCGGGCATCGTGCATCCCGAGGGGCTCGAAGACCGCCTGGGCGAGGTAGTCGGCGAAGGCGATGCTGGTCGCCTTCTCCAGCGCCTCCCCCAGTCGCTCGAACCCGGTGTTGGAGTAGATGCGACGGGTACCCGGGGGGGCCAATACGCGGGTCCCCGAGAACGCGAGCCCGGAGGTGTGGGCGAGCAGATGAGCCACGGTGGACCTGGGGGGTCCGGCGGGATCGTCGAGCCCGATCGCGCCCTCCTCCACGGCGATCAGGACCGCATAGGCGCTGAGCAGCTTCGACACCGAGGCCAGCCGGAAGAGATGATCGAGTGGTCCGGTCCGCGCCACCTCCCGGACCCGCGGGGTCACCGCTGCGCCCGGCCACCCGGACCCCGCACCCGGTCCGACCGCCTCGTCCTCMCGACCCATCACCACGACCGCGACGGTCTCGACCGGCCACGCCGCCACCTGTCCAAGAGCGTCCACGTTCCGCACTGTACGAGGTTTTCCCGCCGGTCCCGACGACCCAGGCACCCGGTTCCACCCCGCGGGCCCGGCAAGGCGGGGCATGCGTCCCCCCGGGGGGCAGCCGGCTGCGAGACTGGCGGGCGTGCAGACCCCCACATCCCCGTCCGGCCCGCCCGCCCCGCGTGACGAGCACCTCGGAGAGAACCCCCCCACGGATACCCGAGGATCCGGCGTGGCCCCGGGGGACGGCGTGGCCCCGGGAGACGGCCCAGGTCCGCGGGAACGGGCGGAGAGACGTGACAACGCGGGAACCGCGGGACCACGATACGTGACGGCAGGGCCGGTCAAGGATGCTGACACGATCACCGTCGCCACCCCGATCGTGCGCGTGGACGAGGCTGCCGACCTGCTCTCCCGTACGATTGACGTCCTTGTCGTCGGGGGCGGCCCGGCCGGCAGCGCGGCGGCTCTGGGCGCCCTGYGGGAACGCCCGGACGCACACGTCGTCATCGCCGACGCCGCCGAGTTCCCCCGGGACAAGACCTGCGGTGACGGCATCGCCCCACACGGCCTGGACGTCCTGCGTGATCTCGGCGTGACCGATGCGGTCGCCGGGTACCGGCCGGTGGACCGCATGCGCCTGCGCACCCCAGGGGGCGCCGAGGTGGCCACTCCCTCAGCCCGAGCCAACTACGTGGTACCCAGGGAGGTCTTCGACGCCCGTCTCGTGGCCGCCGCCCAGGCACGTGGAGCTCAGCTGATCCGGCGGCGCGTGCGGTCCCTGGAGTTTAYCGACCGGCCGCGCTTGGACGGTCGGGGACGGGAGCCGGTCGTCGTGGTCAACGGCTCGCTCACGGCGCGGGTCGTCATCGGCGCGGACGGCGCAAACTCCGCGGTACGCCGCGGGCTCGGGCTGCCGGGTAACCCCCCCGGGGCAATGGCGATCGCCGTGCGGGCCTATACCGAGGTCGCCTTCGGCGACGGCCCCCCCGAACAGTTCATCCACATGACCGACGAGGGTTGGCCGGCCTACGCCTGGTCGTTCCCGATCGGCGACGGCCGTGCGAACATCGGCTACGGGATGCTGCGGTCCCGGCTGGCCGGCGGGACGGACGGAACGAGTGCCAAGACCGTCCTGCGTCGCACGCTCGCCCGCATGCTGCCCGAGACACCGGCGCACCCGGCCACGCTGCGGGCCCATCATCTGCCGCTGTCGACCCATCGCCCCCGGCAGCCGAACGGTCCCGTGCTGCTCGCCGGGGATGCGGCCTCCCTGATCAACCCCCTGACCGGGGAGGGCATCTACTACGCGGTGCTGTCGGGGTCGCTGGCCGGGCATGCCGCCGTCCGCGCGGCGCACCCGGCCGCCGCGGGCCGGGTCTACCGACGCGCTCTCGACGCGGAGCTGGGACGGCATCTGCGGCACACGGCTCTGCTCGCCGGTCTCGCCGGGCGGCGCCGCACCCTGATGGACGCGGCGGTCCGGGCCGCCCGCACCCGTACCGAGCTGTACGACATGCTCGTCGAGATCGGGCTGGGCCGCGGCACCATCCCGACGAGTTCCCTGACCCGYCTGGCGATGCGGCGCACCATGACCGGCCTGCGCTAACCCGTCACGGGCCGCGCCCGACCCACCCCGGCAAGACCCGCGACGGCCACGGGCCGAGTGCGGTGGACAAGCCGTCACGGGCCGACGTAGGGAACGGCGAATGTGAGAATTATCACAGATACTCCAAACAGGAGGAGAATACTCACATCGAAGGCCCGTCCTCGCACCGCCAGCAGGCCGATCCGCCGTGCCGGCAGCACCAGACGGGCCAAAGCGGCCATCACCAGGACCACGCCGACGACCACCATTCCTCGGCGCCATCTGTCCTGGAAGACCAGCATCAGCCCGACGGTGACCCCGGCGAGCACCAACGCGAAGGTGGCCTCCTGCCGTAGCCAGCCGCCGATCCCGCCCCCGTCGCCACGCCTGCCGGGCTCGGCAGGCCCGGGCCCGGCGGGTGCGCCGGGCGTGACGAGTGGCGGCGGGGAGGCAGCTGGGACCGGTGTTCTCCGGGATCCGGAGATGGTCCCTGCCACGGGTGGCCCAGGCTCCGCACCGACCGCCGGCTTCCGGTGCTCCCCGAGGCCGACCAGCGGGGAGGACACCGAACGCCACGGGTCGTGCGATGGGATGCCGTCGCCCGCGACCCGCTCCGGTGGGGACGATCCGGGCTGACCCGGGGCGGCCGGCGGGGCCGGCGTCGGCGGAACGGGACGGTCGAACCGGCGCAACCCGCGATACTCGGCAGGAAGGCGCTCGTCACGATCCTCGCTCGGACGGAAGACGTCAACGCGGGCGGTGCCCGGCCACGACGGACGCCGCCGGTCCGCTTCCGCCCCAGCGCGGCGCGGCGGCAGCTCTGCCCGTTCCGCCCGGGGATCGGGCGCCTCATATCCGCCGGAATATCCGCCGGATCGGTGCCGCCCCCCCGGCCCGGGGCGGCCTGGATCATCCCCGGGTCGAGCCGGGCCGGAGCGGCGCACCGCGTCGGTCACCCTCGCCTCCGGCAGCGGTCGAGATCTCCTGCTGGACAGTGGTCCCGTACGGGACATGGTGGCGTCCCCGCCGTCATCGGCGACGACTTCCACCCAAGTGCAGGATGCATCGAACACCAATCCAACCAGGGCATCGGTCCTTACGGACACACGGTAGGCCGCCTGCGGCATCGGCGCCCACGGGCGCAGGGAGCACGGCGGGGCCACGCCGAGGCCACGCAGGGGTGGCCCGGGTGAACGGCCGGCCCGTCGGGCGGCGGATCCTCCACKACGGTGATCTGCCCGATGCCACGACCTGCCGAAGCGGGGATGACAGCCCTATATCACATGCCAGCGACAAAGGATACGATTACCCCATCCGAGCACATCACGCGCACAATATGCAGCACCCCCACCTATAGGCATCATGCAGGCTTAGGGCAGACYTCCGGCCGCAGTGCCCAAGTGGGATGGAGCGTGACGTGACAGACGAATCACCACACAGCAAGAAGCTGCAGGAACTGATGTTCCGGGCCTGGGAGACCTTCGGGGACGCCCGACACCTGGACAGCGACGACCGGGTGTTCGTCCAGGCGCTGGCGAGGCAGACGGCGGATCGGATCTCGGTGCTCTACGGCGCGAGCTGGCGCGACGCCCTGGACTGGGTAGCCCAGCGCTATGTGCCGAACGGCGACCAGCCCGGCGGTGTGCTCGCGGCGGCGGCCAGCCCAACGGCAACGACGTCCAACGGCAGCGCCAGCGGGCGCCGGGGCTCGGCGGCCGCGGAGGCGAACGCCGCCTCGTGAAGTGAGGGCACCGAACGGCGCACGGCGCCGTTGGGCGGCGCCACGGACGAACCACCAGAGCCACCAGAGCCGGTCGGAACATCGACCGAGGCCAGCCTGCCGGCGGGTCGGGACAGAACGTCCGGGGACAGACGACCGGGCACCGATCAGCAGTCGTCCGATCCGCCATGGCCATCCGGAGCGGACGGGTGGACGGGAGGCCGGCCCGGCGCGGCCAGATTATCGCTGTCCCAGGCCGATCATCGATCTGACAGCGATCATCTACCGGAGGTCGACCGGCATCCCGGACGCCTGCCCAGTGCCCCACCGGACACGCGCGCCGACGGGCCGGGGGCACCCGGCGTCGTGGCGAGCACCGGGACCGGGACCGGGATCATCGGCGACGCCGTGGAGCCGACTCCTTCGATCGAACTGGAGTATCGGCGTACGGACGGGCATCTGCGATGGGGCCGCCGATTCCGGTGAAGACATGCGCCGGTGAAGACATGCGTGCCGGGGCCGCCGACGASCTCCTCGACAAAGGCTTCGGCCGATGGCTGGCGGAACACACGCCGGTGCCACCGGCCTGGGTGGCCCGCTGTCAGTGCGCGAAGTGGCGGACACCGCTGAAGTAGAGCGTGACGCCGGCCTCCCGGGCAGCCGTGATGACGAGCTCGTCGCGCACCGACCCGCCCGGTTCGACCACGGCCCGCACCCCCGCCTCGGCGAGCACCTCGAAACCGTCGGGGAACGGGAAATAGGCGTCGCTCGCGGCGACAGCCCCCTTCGCCCGGTCCCCTGCCCGGGTCACCGCGAGCCGGGCAGCGTCCACCCGGTTCACCTGGCCCATCCCGACTCCGACGGTGGCACCGCCGGACGCGAGGAGGATGGCGTTCGACTTCACGGAGCGCACCGCCCGCCAGGCGAACCGCAACTCGGCCAGCAGGGCCTCGTCCGCAGGCGATCCCGCCTCCAGCGTCCATCCGGACGGCTCGTCGCCCGGCGCATCGACGGCGTCCCGCGACTGCAGGAGCAGGCCTCCGCTGATCTGGCGCAGTTCGATCCCGCGCTGGTGCGGCGGCGGTGGGCACTCCAGCAGCCGGATCGACGGCTTACGAGAGAGGATCTCCACCGCGGCGGGTTCGTAGGCCGGTGCGACGACGACCTCGGTGAAGATCTCCGCGATCTGTTCGGCGAGCTCGCCCGAGACCGGACGGTTGGTCGCGATCACCCCGCCGAAGGCGGAGACCGGGTCGCAGGCATGCGCCTTGCGGTGGGCCTCGGCGATGGTGGCGCCGATCGCGATGCCGCAGGGGTTGGCGTGCTTGATCACGGCCACGGCGGGCTCGGTGAAGTCGAACACCGCTCGGCGGGCGGCGTCGGTGTCGGTGTAGTTGTTGTAGGACATCTGCTTGCCGTGCAGCTGACGGGCCGAGGCGAGGCCGGGCCGACCCTCGGCGTCGCTCTCCACGTAGAGCGCGGCGCGCTGATGGGGGTTCTCGCCGTAACGCAGGACCTCCGTACGGTGCCACTGCGCGGACAGCACGTCGGGCCATCCGCTCTCCCGCGCCACCTCGTCCGGCGCGACGACGCCGGCGAACCACGAGGACACGGCGATGTCGTACGCCGCGGTGTGGGCGAACGCCTTCGCGGCGAGCCGGCGGCGAGCGGGAAGATCATATCCGGATCCGCGGACTGCGGCGGCCAGCTCGGCGTAGTCGCCGGGTGCGACGACAACGGCGACCGACGCATGGTTCTTCGCCGCCGCGCGGATCATGGCCGGACCGCCGATGTCGATCTGCTCGATCGCCTCGTCCTCGCTCGCACCGGCGGCGACTGTCGCGGCGAACGGGTACAGATTGACGACGACCAGGTCGAACGGAGCGATGTCGAGTTCGGCCAACACCGCGGCGTGCTCGGCGTTACGCAGATCGGCCAACAGACCGGCGTGCACGTGGGGGTGCAGCGTCTTGACGCGACCGCCCAGCACCTCCGGAAATCCGGTCACGGTGCTCACCGGTGTGACCGCCAGCCCGTGACGGGCCAGGACGTCGGCGGTCGAACCGGTCGAGACCACCTCGACGTCGGCCGCAAGGAACGCCTCCGCGAGGACGTCGAGCCCGCTCTTGTCGTAGACGCTGACAAGCGCCCGTCGCAGCGGCCGCCGCCCGGTGGGGACCACTTCGCCGGGTTCGGATCCGCGGACAGCCCCGCCCTCGCCGGCCACACCTTCGCCCGATGACGTCATGATTCCTCCTGTACCCAAACTTCTGCCGATGCGGGAGACCCATGCTCGCCCCGCCGATGTCCGGCCGGGGTCGAGTCGCCGCTCCCGGCCCRCACGATCCCGCCGATCGTCGCGACGAACAGTCCTCGCTCGACGCTCTGGATCCGTGCATGAAGTGTCTGCTCGGTATCGCCTGGCTCAACCGGCACCGCCCGCTGAGCGATGATCGGACCGGTATCGACGCCTTCGTCGACCCAGTGCACCGTCACCCCGCTGACCTTCACCCCGGCGRCCAACGCGTCACGCACCGCGGTGGCTCCCGGAAAGGCAGGCAGCAGCGACGGGTGGGTGTTGATCGTCCGGAACCGGCCGATCACCCGGGCACTGAGAATCTTCATGTAACCCGCCAGGACCAACAGATCGGGCGCGAATTCGGCGATCCGCCCGGCCGTCGCGGCGTTGAAGGCATCCCGGTCCGGGTGGTCCTCGAGACGAACGGTGAACACCGGGACCCCCGAGGCCCGGGCCCGCCGTTCCGCTCCGGTGCCGTAGCGGTCGGTGCCGACCGCCACGACCGCCGCGCCGAACCCGGGGTCCGCGGTTGCGTCGAGGATCGCCTGCAGGGTGGTTCCCGCTCCCGAGGCGAGTACGACGAGACGAGCAGACACAAACACACTCCGTAAGCAGAATCAGGCGACGCGACGAGCCGCCCGCTGCGCAACCGCCACCTGCGGACGACGGCGGAACAATGGCCGGTCCGACTGTACTGACTCGACCAGCTCCGCCGCTTCCCACCGGAAACGCGCGCACCGGCGCCCGCCGGGCGCGGCCCGCCAGGCGGCCACCCGAGCCCGGGACTGCCGATCATGCCGCCGGAACCCATCCGGCGAGGAGATTTGCCAGCCACGCGTCGAGGGCCTGGGCGGACGGGACCTCGCAGGCCGCCGGAGACGACAGCCCGTCAGCCAACGAGCGCAGCCCCGCACACCCGTCCTCCTCCGTGCCGCCTGCTGCGCAGGTGCACCCGACGGAGGCCVCGGGGCCCGCCCCTCCCTCGAAGCCCTCGTCGAGTTCGCCGTAGTCCCGCCCGTCCAGCAGATCACCCGGCCGGCACAGGTAGAGCTCAGCCAGCCGTGACAGGACCTGCGTGGAAGGCGCCCGGCTGCCCTTGGCCGGCCAGCTCTCCCAGTACGAGAAGGTCTTACCGGTCTTGGCCGGCCCAGAACCGGGCCACCGCTCGTTCCAGCGGCGTGCGGCCTCCTCCTGCGTCCAGCCGTGCGCGAGGCGGAACRCGACGAGCGCGCTCAGGTGATGGCGGGCCTGCAGTCTTCGGGCGATGCGGCGATAGGACCAGCCCAGCTCCCGCAGGCGGAGTGCTTCAGCCCGGATACGGGCGACCGTGACCGCCACGACGACCTCCGTGAAGATGATCCAGTGCGGTCACGGTAACCGACTGCGCGGACAGTTTTCGGATGCCGACGGGGTGCCGGGCGGGCGGGGAGGGAGCGGGCGGGGAAAGATCCACGCCGGGCGGGAAGCTGCGGACCCACAGACCTCGACGAGGCCGCGACAGCGGGGCCGCGAGGCCAGTCAGGGGTGTCGTCGTGACAGCCGGGCTGACGACCATGAGCCGGATGGCTGCAGCCGGCGCCACCAGGAGGACGCCGCCGCGTCGTCGGCGACGAACGGCCGCTCGGCCCGACGGGCCGCCAGGTCGATGCCGCCGATCAACAGGAGTCCGACAAGCGCGGTCTCCCCCCCGGCAATCAGGCCGCACAGCCATCCGGACGAGGGACCATAGTGGTTGCCCTGACCCGTCACGGTCCCGACCTGTCCCATCGACACCTGGACCGCCAGACCCACGAGGGCACCGCAGACCACCGCCCCGAGCAGGACGGTCAGGAGGCGAGCCCGGGAGCGGCGTCCCAGGCTCGCCCGATGGACCATGACAGCAAGCACGACTCCGGCCACGACGGGCACCAGCGCCAGCACGAGCCACCCGGGCCTGGGCAACGCGCTCGGCGGAAGGGCCGCCAGCACCGGGAGGTCCGGTAGATCGGCCGGGCGGACGACATCCGCCCGGACCAGACCCGAACCCGTTCGAAATCCTGGTCCAAGGGCGTAGGACAGACCCCAGAGGACCAGGTTGGGCAGCAGCGCAAGCTGGGTCGCCGTGAGCCCGAGACCCCCGAGCGCGCCCACGTCGAGCGAGCGCTCGGCGGCGGCGACCTCGGGCTCGGTCGCCGCGAGCACCAGCGCGACCCCGAACGCGGCGGCCGCCAGCAACGCCATGAACGCCGCCGCGCCGGACAGCAGGGGGACGCGCAGCATCACGGGCAGCATCCGCCATGCCGTGCGCAGCCGATGGCGACCGGCCAGCGCGCCGAGCAGGGCGGCCGGTATCCCGAACGCGACCGTCCCCAGCGCCGCGGAACCGGGGGTCGGCCGTACCGAATGCGTGCGCACGATGACCGCGACGACCACGACGAAGAGAGTCTGGGCGCCCACGACGCCGATGACGTCGCCCGCCACGGCCCGCCAGGGGACCCCGGGGGCGCCATCCGACCGGCATCGGCCCCCGCGGGAGTCCCCGGGGTTCGCCCCCGAAGCGGCGGGGCGCCCTCCGCCGAACCGTGCGGGCCGCAACCGCGACACCCGGCCCAGCGGCATCCGACCGAGCGAGACCCGGTTCAGCGACACCCGGCCCAGGGGCGTCCGGCCCAGGGGCATCCGGTTGAGCACGGCATGCGACTGCAGTGGTGCCGCGCTCGCCCGCCGATGCGCCGCGCTCAGCGCCGCGGCCAGCGGAAAGAGGGCGAGGCCCAACGGCCGGAACGCGATGATCCCGTCAGGGAGCCRCAGCGTCGTTCCGTGAGCGGCAAGCCACAGATCGGCTCCGACGCGCAGAGCCGCGGCGGGTCCGGTGGAGGAGCCGGTGTCGGCTCCCCACACAACCAGAACGACGAATTCGATGAAGATCAGGCCCGCGGCCGACGCGGCGACCGCCTCCGCCAGAGGCCGTCCGCCCCGCTGCCAGATCCGATCGGTGAGGCGTCGCGGCAGTCGGGGCGGCTGCATGGAGGCGGGCACGTTAGGACGCTCGCACGCAGATGCGCGGCTCAGCGGACAACACGCCGTCGTCGGCGCGGGAAATGCCCGAAGTAGGACGAATAGTTATGGTTGGCCGGAGAGGTCGACCCACCGCATCCCCCACGCCACATCCCCCGAGCGACCGTCATGAACCACTCGCCGGGGCATCGGATCAACGACCGGGAGGAGACTCCTGCTGGCCGTAACCACCCGGCCCCGGCGGAGGCGGCTGCTGGCCATAACCCGTGGGCGACTGACCATGACCCTGCGACGGCTGGCCGTATCCGCCCGGCTGGGCCGGCTGCCCATACCCGCCAGCAGGCGGCGCGCCGTATCCGCCCGGCTGGGCCGGCTGCCCATACCCCGTGGGCGACTGACCATGACCCTGCGACGGCTGGCCGTAACCACCCGGCTGGGCCGGCTGCCCATACCCGCCAGCGGGCGGCGCGCCGTATCCGCCCGGCTGGGCCGGCTGCCCATACCCGCCAGCGGGCGGCCCATAGCCCGGCGGCGGCCCGTACCCCGTGGGCGGCTGACCGTAACCGGGCGTGGGCTGCTGGCCGTAGGGCTGGCCGTAAGGCGGCTGACCACCATACGGAGGCCAGGCGCCCGGCTGACCGGGCCCGGTGGGACGGGCACCTGGCCGGCCGGGAATGGGCGCTCCGCTCGCCAGCGCCGTGAGCACCCCGAAGACGGTCTGCACGATCGTCAGCAGCAAGGCGAGGTAGAACCCGAAACTCGGCCCGGCATCCACTCCGCTCGGCACGTCGGGGAACCGAATCCATCTGATCAACAGCAGGAGGACGGCGAACGCCGAGACGGCCGGCAGTATCCACAGGATCGAGACCGGACCAACGTCCGGGATGCGGACGTTGGCGGCGACGCGCGCCGTCACCAGACCGGCGACCACGACCACCAGGAATACCGGGAACCAGGAGTTGAACCCGAGCCCCCAGGCGTTCTTGTGAGCCTCCGCCGAGCGGCCGAAAAATCCCAGGCTCACCGAATACCACGGCAGGAAGCTCACGATGAACGTGACCGCCCCGGAGGCGATCACCCCGATGTCGTTGGTGGCGACGCTACGACCGCCGATTTGTGCCACGACGGCAACCCCACTTCGTCTGGTCGGTCGGTGCGGGGACGAGAGTCGTCGATGCACCGATGCAGGAGTCTTGCAGCCGTCGGAAGCGAAGGGAAGACGTCCGTCCCGAAGCCCCGCGGCCGAGACCCCTACCTGTCCCGGTGCCGAGCCCCCGCGTCCCGCGGGGGCTCGGCATCAGGATAGGCCTACAACGACCGCATGATGTCAGCCATCAGCCGGGCGGTCTCCGACGGGGTCTTGCCAACCCGGACGCCGGCCTTCTCCAAGGCTTCCTTCTTGGCCTGCGCGGTACCGGACGAACCGGACACGATGGCGCCCGCGTGGCCCATCGTCTTGMCCTCCGGCGCGGTGAAGCCGGCCACGTAGCCGACGACCGGCTTGGTCACGTTCTCCTCGATGTGCGCCGCGGCCCGCTCCTCGGCGTCACCGCCGATCTCACCGATCATCACGATCGCGTCGGTGTTCGGATCGGCCTGGAAGGCGTCGAGCGCATCGATGTGCGTGGTGCCGATGACCGGGTCGCCACCGATGCCGACACAGGTGGAGAAGCCGAACTCCCGCAGCTCGTACATCATCTGGTAGGTCAGCGTGCCGCTCTTGCTGACCAGGCCGATGCGCCCGCCGGGGGTGATGTCGGCCGGGATGATGCCGGCATTGGACAGRCCGGGGCTCGCGATACCCGGGCAGTTCGGCCCGATGATCCGCGTCGTCGCCTTGGACCGGGAGTAGGCGAAGAACTCGGTCGTGTCGTGGATCGGCACGCCCTCGGTGATGACCACCGCGAGTGGGATCGCCGCGTCGATCGCCTCGATCGCCGCGTCCTTGGTGAACGCAGGCGGAACGAAGATCACCGAGACGTTGGCGCCGGTCTGCGCCATCGCGTCGGCGACGGAGCCGAACACCGGCACGCCCTCGACCTGCTGGCCCACCTTGCGCGCGTTCACGCCGGCGACGACGTTCGTGCCCGCGGCGAGCATGCGGCGGGTGTGCTTGCTGCCCTCCGAGCCGGTGATGCCCTGCACCACCACCCGGCTGTTCTCGTCAAGCCAGATAGCCATCGGTTCGCAATCCCCTTCGCCCAGGTCAGGCCGCGGCCGCGGCGAGCTCGGCGGCGAGCTTCGCCGCGCCGTCCATCGTGTCGACCGGCTTGACCACCGGCAGGTTCGCCTCGGCCAGGATGCGGCGGCCCTCCTCGGCGTTGTTGCCGTCGAGGCGCACCACCAGCGGGGTGCTGACGTCGCCGACGATCTTCAGGGCCTGCACGATGCCGTTGGCCACCGCGTCGCAGGAGGTGATGCCACCGAAGATGTTGACGAAGACGCTCTTGACCGCCGGGTCACCAAGGATGATCGACAGACCGTTCGCCATGACCTCGGCGGACGCACCGCCGCCGATGTCGAGGAAGTTCGCCGGGCGCTTGCCGCCGAATTCCTCCCCGGCGTAGGTCACCACGTCGAGGGTGGACATGACCAGGCCGGCACCGTTTCCGATGATCCCGACCTCGCCCTCGAGCTTGACGTAGTTGAGGCCCTTCTCCTTGGCCTTCTGCTCCAGCGGGTCCACCGCGGCCACGTCGACGAACGCCTCGTGCTCCGGGTGGCGGAAGTCGGCGTTGTCGTCCAGGCTGACCTTGCCGTCGAGGGCGACGACCCGGCCGTCACCGGTGAGGATCAGCGGGTTGACCTCGACGAGGGTGGCGTCCGACTTGACGAACACGGTCCAGAGCTTGGCCAGCAGCTCGCTCGCGCCGTCCAGAGCCGCCTCGGGCAGCTTCGCCGCGACCGCGATCTCGCGAGCCTTGGCCGCGTCGACTCCCTTGAGCGGGTCGATCGCAATCCGGGCCAGCGCCTCCGGCTTGGTCGCCGCCACCTCCTCGATCTCCATGCCGCCCTCTCGGGAGGCCATGGCGAGGAAGGTGCGGTTCGCCCGGTCCAGCAGGAAGGATGCGTAGTACTCCTCGGCGATGTTGCTGGCTTCCTCGACGAGCACCGAGTGGACCGTGTGGCCCTTGATGTCCATGCCGAGGATCGCTGTCGCCTTCGCGAAGGCGTCATCCGGCCCGTCGGCTACCTTGACGCCACCGGCCTTGCCCCGGCCTCCGGTCTTGACCTGCGCCTTGACGACGACCCTGCCACCGAGCTCGGTGGCGATCRCGCGGGCCTCCTCGGGGGTGGTCGCGGTCTTCCCGGTGGGCACCGGTACGCCATGTTCGGCGAACAGCTTCTTCGCCTGGTATTCGAAAAGATCCACGGTCCGTCCAGTCGGATGCGGTCGTTACGGGTTGGGATACGTAGAGCTGCACAGAACGCCTGCGAGCCTACTGACGAGGGCGTTACGGCGCGCGCCACGCGCCGTGCACCACCGCCGTCGCTGGCGGCCCGCGGGTGGGATCGAACGGGCCGGTCCGGCGCATCCTTCGACCCGCTCCGGGGACCCGGCAGGGTCGTCGATACAGGACAGATACAGGACAAATGAGGTGGACACCTGTCGCACCGAGGGTGGCTTCCGCCTCGCCGCTCTCAGAGCGCGGGTCCGCCGGGAGCCGCTGAGCGTGACCGCCGGGATCTGCCCTAGGCCGTCCCGTGTCTGACGTCACGAAAGTTGAGACCCTCATTATGCCGGAAATCACATGGAAGAAACACCGATCGTGGCCGGCCCCTCCGGACCAGTTAGACGAATTTCAGGATAACGACGATCAAGATCATCGTTAGTCCGATCCCGAGCCAACCCAGGCCGATGCCGAAGGCCGCCACTGTGGCGCCACGCTCATCCCTGTGGCGGATCCGAACCCGCGCGACCAGGCCGACCACGACAGCCGCGGCACTCCCAATCCCGAAGATCCAGAGTACCGCCAGGAGAACCGACAGCATCGCGGCGCTGTTCCAGTGCCGGCGCCGCGACGCCTCGGCCCGCCTGGCGTCGGTCCACCGCCCGACCCGCGGCGCAGCCGGTCGACCCGCTGGCGGGAAGGCCGATGGATCCGGAGGACGCGCCGGCGGAGTCGGGTCGCTGGAGCGATAGGTCACCTCCGACCGTCCCGGATCGGACGCCACGTCCGCGGCGGTCGTGCCCCGACGCCCCGCGGGCGCCTGATCCGCCCACCCCCCCGGGGAAACCGCTCCCGACGATGGTGGCGGGGCGACCGCTGGCGGGGCGACCGCTGGCGGGGCGACCGGTCGCAGCGGAGCCGCGGGGGGTAATGGCACGGCGGGCCGAAAGGCCGATGCGGGTGGCGGCGGTCCGACCGGCCACAGGCCGGGTGCCGGGCCTGGTCCCTGCACATCCGGCGCCCAGCCGCCGGCCGAGCCGGCCGCCCCCGGCGCGGGCCGGGCCGGAACTCGCCCCGCGCCGGGGACACGCGGACCGGAACGATTCGGCGACGGGGAGGAGACCGGCGCGGGGAACGGGGCGGGCACGCCGAACGCCGGAGACGATCCGGTCCAGGTCCGCTCCAGGACGTCACCGGCGGCGGCATCGGCCTCGGTGACCCCACGCACCTCCCGGCCTACCAGCGCGGCCAGCAGCGAGGCGGCGTCCGGCCGCTCCCGCGGGGCCTTGGACAGCGCCCTCGCGACCTGGTTGAGCAGGTACCCGGGGAGCGCGTAGAGATCGGGAGAGTCCCGCTGCACCCGGACGGCAAGCAGGTCCGGCGTCTCGRCATGGAAGGGATGTCGCCCCGTCGCCGCGTACGTCACGCAGCTCGCCCAGGCAAAGACGTCCGCTGAGGCGTCCGACGGCTCGCCGCGCATCTGTTCCGGTGACATCCAGGCCAACGTGCCGATCACATGACCGGTGCGGGTCAGCGTGGCGCTGTCGGTCAGGTGCGCGATCCCAAAGTCGATCACCTTGGGTCCGTCCCAGGCCAGCAGGATGTTGGACGGTTTGAGATCACGATGGACGACGCCGGCGGCGTGGATGGCGACCAGCGCGTCGGCGAGGCCGACGGCAAGACCCCGGACGAGGTGGTCCTCCAGCCGACCGCGGGCCCGGACGGCCTCGGCCAGGCTGGTCCCCTCGACGTACTCGGTGACCATCCACGGCGCCGCGGCCTCGGTGTCGGCGTCGAGCACGGCGGCCACCGCCGTGCCTCGCACGCGCAGCGCCGCCCGCACCTCACGTTCGAAGCGGCTGCGGAACTCCTCGTCCTCGGCGAGATCCTCGGCTGCGACCTTCACGGCGACGGGACGCCGATCCGGGGCGAAACCGAGATACACGGTCCCCATCCCGCCGGCACCGATCCGGTTCTGCAGGCGGTACGGGCCGATCTGGCGAGGATCCTCCTCCATCAGCGGTGTGAGCATCGCTTCCCTCGCTGCTCCCCTCGCCGCACCGGTGTAGCGGGTTCGATCCGGGTTGCCACCCGCCGGGGGGCTGTGGATGAAAGACTATGTCCCGGCCGCCATCGGGCCGAGGGCACGAAGCGTCCCAGGCGTGCGGGCCTGCGAGCACCCGCTGGCGGGGAGCGCCCGTCCGTGTTCCACGACACCGCGGCCGCGACGACGGACATCCGGTCGGCCCCGGGCGCGAAGATGCGGACGTGGACAACGACACCCGGCCGGGCCAGAAGACGACCGCCGACTGGCGTGCCGCCCTGCTCGCAGGCATCACCCTGCGGCCCGCCACTGCCGCGGCCGTCAACCGACTGGGCTGGCCCGACTACGACGCTCGACCGGCCCTGCGCTGGGGCGAAGGCGCGGTGGCCGGCATCCCTGCCGTGGTCGCGGTCTGGGATTTCACGGTTTACGGGGGAAGCTTTGGCGAGCGGGACGCACGTGGGTTCGCCGAAGCCGCCACCGCGGCCGCGGCCAGCCGCCGTCCCCTGGTGTCGTTCCTGCGCAGCGGCGGCACCCGCCTGCAGGAAGGGGTCGCCGGACTCGTCGGGCTGCCCCGGGCCGCACTGGCGCTCGCCGCACTGGACGCGGCGGGGGTCGGTCACATCGCCGTCGCGGACCAGCCCACCACCGGTGGTGTCTGGGTGACGATCGGCTCCCGCGCGGACCTTCGGTGCGCGGTGCGCGGGGCGACGGTTGGCTTCGCCGGGCCTCGGGTGGTCGCGGCGGCCACCGGTGCCGCCCCGCCCCCGGGCAGCTACACCGCGGACTCGGCGTACGCCGCAGGGCTGGTTGACGCGGCGCCGGCGCCCGGTGCCATCCAGGTGTGGCTGCGGCGGGCCCTGACCGGCCTGGCGGATCCACCCGATCGGGAGAGCCGGGCCGGTCCAGGTACCCGGACCGGCCCGGGTGGCCAAACCACTCCGGGCAGATCGGGCGACCAGGCAGACAGAGGCGACCAGGCAGACGGATCGGACGGCGGCCCGTCACGAGCCGGCGACGGGACCACCCTCCCCGTCCCGCCCGACGATCCGGACACCCGAACCGGGTCCGACGGACCTGCGCCGGGAGCTGAACATGCCGCCGCGCGCTCCGGGTGGGCGCAGGTGCGGGCGGCCAGGGATGGCATCCGCCCGGACGGCATCGAGGTGCTGCGGACGCTGCTTCCCGACGGCGTCGACCTGGTCGGGCCGGATCCCCGGGTCGTGGCCGGTGTGGGGGTGCTCCTGGGCGACATCGCAGGGCCTGCGGGGGCTACGGGGCCTGCGGGGGCTACGGGGCCTGCGGGGCGGGGAGGGCCGATGCGTGCGGTGGTCGTGGCTGTCGGGGCCCGTCGCGGCGACGCCCCGGGGCCGGCCGKGTACCGGTTGTTGGTCCGCGCCGCCCGGCTCGCGGGGAAGCTGGGGATCGGTCTCGTGACCCTGGTCGACACGCCCGGCGCGGCGAACGACGCGGACGCCGAGGCCGCGGGCATCGCGGCGGCGATCGGGGATGCGATGGCCGCGGTATTGGCCTGCCCCTCGCCGACGCTGTCGATCGTGTTGGGTGAGGGCGGCTCTGGCGGGGCTCTCGCCGCGGCGGTCACCGACGTCGTCGCCATGACCCCGGACAGTTACTTCACCGCGCTCTCCCCGGAGGGCACCGCCGTCACGCTTCGGATACCGGTCGAGCGGGCCGCAAACGTCTGCGGGCTACGGCCGACCGACCTGAACGCGCTGGGATTCGCCGATCGGCTCCTGTCCGCCACCACCGCAGCCGAGACGGCGCGCGACGCCGCATCGCTGCTCGCATCCCTGAGCCGGGGGGACCAGGACGATCGGCTGCGCCGACGGCAGGCTCGATGGTCGACAGGGCTACCTAACAGTCTGTAGCATCTTTCTCCGGTCTTTACTTGGCCACCGGGATATCTGCCGACCTGGGGGGCGAGCACCACGGCTGGCGGCACGGATGGTACGGCGAGGGAAGGCGAGCGGGCCATCGGCGAGTGGATACTGCCATCGTTGTCCGCGGCCACGGCCCGCCTGAGGCGGGCCGTGGCCGCGGACAACATCGCCGCTCCAGGGCGGTCGGTCCTCACCGGCCTGCGCACGACCCCGGTGAACGCCCGCGGGCTCGCCGTGGAAGCGGCCTGGATCGCCACCCACCTCGCCCTCTACCCGGCGAGTGCGCTGCGCCGGCAGCGCCCGCGCGAGCACGAGCCCTACTCGCTGAGCGCGCTCTCCCCGCTGCACCGCAGCCTGCTGGTCAACGCTCCCGACGCGGCAGGCACCCCGATCCTGCTGATCCACGGCCTGATCGACAACCGGTCCGTGTTCACCCGGTTGGGCCGGTCGCTACGCCGCCGCGGTTTCCGCCGGGTGCGCACGGTGGAGCTGCCGCTGCTCGTGCCGACGGTGCAGGAAGCGGCGCTCCGACTCGCCGCGTCCGTGCACGCCGCGATGACGGACAGCGGCAGGCAGCGCGTGCACATCGTCGCCCATTCACTCGGCGGGCTGGTGGCCCGCTACTACGTGCAGCAACTCGGGGGCGATCAGTACGTGGACACGCTGATCACTCTCGCGACGCCTCATTCCGGCACCCGTCTCGCCGGGCTCGTCCCCCGGTCGGTGCCGTACCGGCTCGTCACCCAGCTACGGCCGGGATCGGCGCTCCTACTCGAGCTCGCCGCACCCGCCCCCGGCTGCCGGACCCGGTTCGTCGCGATCGGCGCCGGGCTGGACAGCGTGGTGCGGCCCGCCGAGGCGGCGCTCGACCATCCCGATCTCGACATCGAAAATTACACCGTGCCGGGCCTCGGGCATCATTCCCTGGCGTTCAGCGGCAAGGTTGCCCACCTGGTCGCGAGCTGCCTCGCCGGGGCGGCGGACCGGCCGGGACTCTCGGGACYGTCAGAGCTTCTCGACGGGGGCGTACCGCAGGAGCAGGCGCTTCGTGCCGGTGTTCTCGCCGAAATCGATGGTCGCCTCCGCGGAGTCACCGACCCCGCCGGTGGCGACGACAACTCCGAGACCGAAACTGTCATGCGTCACCCGGTCGCCCTGACGCAACTCCAGGACGGCCCGAGCGGCCGGCCGCGCGCGACCCGAGAACGGCGAGTTCGGTAGCGGTTTACGCGCCGCCGGGGCGCCGGCGGCGCCCCGGCCGGTCGCGCCCGACCCAAACCCGCCAGACGAGCCCCAGGACGTCCCCGCGGGCGCTGGCGGGGGATCGGCCAGCCGGCGCCAGTCAACCAGCGTGTCCGGCACCTCGCCGAGGAAGCGCGACGGCGGGTTGTAGGCCGGTTGGCCCCAGGCGCTGCGCATCACCGCGCGGGTCAGGTAGAGCCGGATCCGGGCCCGGGTGACACCCACATAGGCGAGCCGACGCTCCTCCTCGAGCTGGGTGGGATCTCCMAGGGTCCGCAGGTGCGGGAAGACGCCGTCCTCGAGACCGGTAAGGAARACGACGGGGAACTCGAGGCCCTTGGCGCTGTGCAGCGTCATGAGAGTGACCACACCATCGGAACCGTCGTCGGTCGGAACCTGGTCCGCGTCGGCGACGAGCGAGACCTGCTCGAGGAACTCCGCAAGCGTACCCTCGGGCAGCCGCCGGGCGAACTCCTGGACCACTCCGACCAGTTCCTGCAGGTTCTCCACCCGGCCCTGGGACTCGACGGTGTCCTCGGCGAGGAGTTCCGACAGGTAGCCGGTGCGTTCAAGCACCCCCTCGACCACGGCCACCGGGTTGTCGGCCGCTACGGCGCGTAGCTCGGCGAGCAGCGCGGTGAACTCGCGCACCGCCTTCGCCGAGCGCGCGGCGATCCCCGGCACCTCGTCGACACGCTCCAGTGCCTGCGCGAACCCGATCCGCTCGACATCAGCGAAGCCCGCCAGGGCCGCCTCGGCCCGCTCGCCGATCCCGCGCCGGGGCACGTTCAGGATGCGACGCAGGTTCACCGTGTCGCTAGGATTGGCGAGGACCCGCAGGTAGGCAAGGAGATCACGGATCTCCTTGCGCTCGTAGAACCGCACCCCGCCGACCACCCGGTAGGGCAGCCCGACCCGGACGAAGATCTCCTCGAACACCCGGCTCTGGGCGTTGGTCCGGTAGAACACCGCGACGTCGGCGGGCCGCGCGAGCTTCGCGTCCGAGAGCCGGTCGACCTCCTCGGCGACAAAGGCCGCCTCGTCGTGCTCGTTGTCGGCGGCGAATCCGACGATCTTCTCACCGTCACCGGCGTCCGACCACAGTCGCTTGGCCTTGCGCTGGTTGTTACGCGCGATCATCGCGTTCGCGGCGGAGAGGATGGTCTGGGTGGAGCGGTAGTTCTGTTCCAGCAGGATCACTGCGGCGTTCGGGAAATCCTCCTCGAACTCCACGATGTTGCGGATGTTCGCCCCACGGAAGGCGTAGATCGACTGGTCCGCGTCGCCAACCACGCACAGCTCCGCCGGTGGGACGGCGCCCGAGGCCCAGGTACCCGGCCCGGCTGCCGGCTCGGCCGGCTCCACCGGCGCGGACCCGCCACCGAAGTACGCCGGTTGRCCGACGAGTTCACGCACCAGGACGTACTGCGCGTGGTTCGTGTCCTGGTACTCGTCCACGAGCACATGTCGGAATCGGCGCCGGTAGTGCTCGGCGACGTCGGGGAACGACTGGAGGAGGTTCACCGTCATCATGATCAGATCGTCGAAATCAAGGGCGTTGGCCTGAGCCAGCCGCTGCTGATAAGCGGCGTAGACCTCGGCGACGGTCCGCTCGAGGTGGTTCGTGGCCCGGTCCCGTGCGGCCTCCCAGTCGATCAGTTCGTTCTTCAGGTTGCTGATCTGCGCCGCCAGACCTCGGGCGGGATGCCGTTTGGGATCAAGATCAAGGTCACGGGTGACCAGAGTGATCAAACGCTGCGCGTCGGCGGCGTCGTAGATGGAGAAGGTCGAGCCGAACCCGAGACGCTTCGCCTCGGACCTCAGGATGCGCACGCAGGCCGAGWGGAAGGTGCTCACCCACATCGCCCGCGCCCGGGGACCGACCAGCGCCGAGACCCGTTCGCGCATCTCGTTGGCAGCCTTGTTGGTGAACGTGATCGCCAGCATCTCCCCCGGCCGGACCCCCCGGGCCGCCAGCAGGTACGCGATACGGTGGGTCAGCACCCGCGTCTTGCCGGACCCCGCGCCCGCGACGACGAGCAGGGGTGCCCCGATGTGCACCACCGCCGCCCGCTGCTGCAGGTTGAGCCCGTCGAGCAGGCCCTCGGCATCCAGGCGTGGCGAGGAGAAGCCACCGGGCTCGTCCCCGCCCACCGGCGGCGCCAGCACCGCCGGGCCGAACAGGTCGTAGGGCACGTGCGCACCGCCGTGGACATCCGTCCCGACCGACCCGGCGATGCCGGATCCGCCGCCGTGGGAATCGCCGAAAAAGCCGCTCATGGGACTCCGATCGTACGTTCGACGTCGGGCAGGTCGGACCGCGGCATGCCCGGATCGCACCCAACGGCCCGGTCCGCGGTGTGGTCCGCGAGATGCACCGACGGCCCCACCCGGCCGCGGTCCTCGCGCGTCCATGCCACCGCATGACCATCACACGTCCACGCCCAGTGGTCGTCGACCCGCGTGCTGACCAGCCTATTGTCCGTCGTTCCCGCCCCGCCCCGCGCGCGAGGGCGGGTCGTCGATGGCCGTGGTCCGCGTCAACGCCCGGCCCACCGGCGGTCAGGCGGCCCCGCGGCCAAGCGGCCACGCCACGTGGCCACGCGGCCACGTAGTCGCGTAGTCGCGTAGTCACGCGGTACTCGACGCGCTCGGCGGGATGGCCGCGAGCGCCTTCACCCTGCTGGCCACCCCCGGGTCGATGTTGCCACCCGACAGGATTGCCACCGTCGGGCCCTGCGCGAGATCACTTCGACGCAACAAGGCCGCGACCCCCGCGGCGCCGGCCGGTTCCACCTGGTGGCCGGCCCGGTGCAGCAACACCATCGCCTCCCAGAACGCCGCCTCATCGACCGTGACGATCTCGTCCACCAGGCGTGCGGCAAGGGCGAAGGTCAGGACCCCCGGAGCGTTCACCGCCATACCGTCGGCGATCGTGGTCGACGCCGGGACCACCCGTGACGAACGTGGCGCCGTCGGCTGTTCGGACGTCCGGCTGCCCGGAATCGTCCCGACTCCYCGCAGTGTTCCGGCACCGGGCGTCGTTCCGGCACCGGGCGTCGCAGCCCCACCGGGGGGCACCGTGAGCCGCCGGCCAGCCCGCAGCGACGCGGCAAACGCCGACGACAGCACGGACTGCACTCCGACCACTCGCGCATCGGGGCGCCGGGACCGCACCGCCGCGGCCAGCCCGCCGATCAGCCCTCCGCCGCCCACCCCGACCAGAACGGTGCCGAGATCGGGCACCTGATCGAGCAACTCCAAGCCGATCGTGCCCTGCCCGGCCACTACCGTCGGGTCATCGAACGGGTGGACCAGCAGCCGGTCTCCCCGGGCGGCGAAGGTGGCGGCCGCAGCGAGCGCCGCTTCCACCCCCCCGGGTATCTTCTCGACCCGGGCGCCCCACCGGCGCGTCCGCGCCACTTTGACCGGATTGGCCCCTACCGGCACGAAGATGGTCGCCTCGACGCCGAAGGCCGCGGCCGCGAAGGCCACTCCCTGGGCGTGGTTACCGGCACTGGCCGCCACCACCCCCCGGGCCCGCGTCGCCGGATCCGCGGTGGCCACCCGGTGGTAGGCGCCCCGAAGCTTGAACGAACCGGTGTGCTGCTCGTGCTCACACTTGAGCCAGACGGGCGCACCGACCGCCGCCGACAGGCCGAGATCCCGCACGACCCTGGTCCGTCGTGCCACCCCGGCAAGGACGCGGGCCGCGGCGCGGATGTCCGACGCCCAGAGTTCGGCGTCCGGGGCTACCGATCGGTCGTCTGCGGCTGCTGCGGTCATGGAGCATCTCCCGGCGGCTGAGCGGCCACCTCACCATGACCGCGGCAATAAAAAAGCCCCCCGCCAGGACAAGGCGGAAGGGCGAGGCGCGGACCCGATGATCGGTCGCGCGCCTAGGTAATGGCCATCTCGTGCGGGGTCACATCATCCAGGGTGCTCCGGTCCCGCCCAGACGTCAAACGTGCCCGTCGGCGGGGGTCGTCCGACGGGCACGCGCTCCGATCCGGGATCGTCACTCCCACTCGATCGTGCCGGGAGGCTTGGAGGTGATGTCGTACACCACCCGGTTAACCTGCGGCACCTCGTTGACCACCCGGTTCGAGATGCGTTCCAGCAGGCCGTAGGGCAGCCGGGCCCAGTCGGCGGTCATCGCGTCCTCGCTGGTGACCGCGCGCAGGACGATCGGGAAGCCGTACGTACGCTCGTCACCCTGGACGCCCACCGACCGCACGTCGGCGAGCAGCACCGCGAAGACCTGCCAGATCTCGCGGTCCAGGCCGGCCTTGCGAATCTCCTCCCGGATCACCGCGTCGGCCGCCCGCACCACGTCGAGCCGCTCGGGCGTGACCTCGCCGATGATGCGGACGGCGAGGCCCGGGCCCGGGAACGGCTGGCGCCAGACGATCTCCTCGGGCAGCCCCAGCTCCTCGCCGAGCCGACGGACCTCGTCCTTGAACAGGGTCCGAAGCGGCTCGACCAGATCGAACCGCAGGTCCTCGGGCAGTCCACCGACGTTGTGATGCGACTTGATCTTCGCGGCCGTCGGCGAGCCGGATTCGATCACGTCGGGATACAATGTCCCCTGCACGAGAAAGTCGATCGTCGCGCCCTCCGCCTCCGCCCGGACCTCCAGTTCGCGGGCGGACTCCTCGAAAACCCGGATGAACTCACGACCGATGATCTTCCTCTTCCGCTCCGGGTCGGTCACTCCGGACAGCGCGGCGGAGAACCGGTCGGCCGCCTTGACATGGACCAGATCCACGCCGGTAGTCGCGACGAAATCKCGTTCGACCTGTTCCGCCTCGCCGGCCCGCAGCAAACCATGATCGACGAAGACGCAGGTGAGCGCGTCTCCCACCGCCCGGTGCACGAGCGCGGCAGCGACCGCGGAGTCCACCCCGCCGGACAGACCGCAGATCAACCGTCCGGTCCCGACCTGGGCCCGGACGGCCGCGACAGCCTCGTCGACAATGTTGATCATCGTCYAGGTGGGCCGGCAGCCCGCACCCACGAGCAGGAAGTGCCGCAGCACGTCCATGCCTCGCTCGCTGTGGACCACCTCCGGGTGGAACTGCACGCCATAGAGACGACGCGCGGGGTCCTCGAAGGCGGCGACCGGGGCCGACGGCGTGGAAGCCGTTACCCGGAAGCCGGGCGGCGCGGCGGTCACCGAGTCGCCGTGCGACATCCAGACCTGCTGGACAACGGGCAGACCGTCGAAGAGAACCCCGGGATCCGACACCGACAGACGAGTTGCTCCGTACTCGGCGGTTCCCGTGCGCGCGACGGCGCCGTCAAGCGCCTGAGCCATGACCTGATGGCCATAGCAGATACCGAGAATAGGCACTCCGGTAGCGAACAACGCAGGATCGACCCGGGGCGCGCCAGGCGAGTAGACGGACTTCGGGCCGCCAGAAAGGATCAGTGCGGACGGACGCCGGGCGAGGATCTCGTCCACCGACATATCCCACGGGACGATCTCCGAATACACATGACATTCGCGTATGCGCCGGGCGATCAGTTGGGCATACTGAGCACCGAAATCGATCACCAGCACGGTGTCATAGCCCGCAGGCCCCACCGCGGACGGGCCGCTGGGGCCGTCCGCCGGGGACCGCGGAACATCCCGAACCGCGCCGGTATCCGTCGGCTCCGCACCACGGCCAGCACTGCTACGCTGCAACTCGCTCACCCCGCAAGCCTACGGACACGGCGACCCCACCGGTCCGTCCAGGCGCCCAACCATCTCCCACGGCCTTCACCGGAACAGACGAAGCGCACCGGGCACCGCCGCGAAGGCGGTAAGGGCTCATGTAGGAGATGTCTAGGATGCCGAGTTTGCGCCTTCAGCCCGGTTCACTCACCCCGACAAGCGCTTCGATCATCAGTGACGCCCGATGTCGGGCTTCCCCGGCGGTTACGGTAGTGGTGACTCCGCGCGCAGTAGCGACAACTGACGTGCGGCCACCAAGGCGCTTACGGTAGGCGCCTTTCGGATGCCGACTTCGTACCGCTATGGTGCCTGACAAGGGACATCCGGGCCCGATACCGAGCCATCCTGGTACGACCTGTTCCGGGAGGCTGGCGGAGAGGTTGCGAAGGTACGTGCGCAGACAACCGATGGCCAGCAGCACGGGCATCGCCGCAGACTCGGAGCCGACAGTGGCGCCGGGTTCGCCCGTGGACGCCGAAGACGGCGGGCAGCGCGATGGTCGATCCGCCGCGCCACCGAACCCAGCCGGGTCGGGACTGGCGCRCCTTCGTCGCGCCGCCGCCAACCCCACCAACTGGCGGGTACGCACCAAGCTGATCGCGATTCTGGCCGTGCCTGTCATCGCGATCCTCGCCTACTCGTCCATCGAGGCGGGTACGGTGCTGACGAGCACGCGGGACGTCAACCGGGTGTCCGATCTGACCGAGATCAGCCGCTCCGCGGCCGGGCTGGTCCACGCCCTGCAGGCCGAGCGCACCTACAGCACCGGATTCGTCGCCAGCGGTCCCGTCGGCGCCCGGGACGGGAGCACGATTCCAACCCGCCGGGCGGCGGTCGATGAAGCCTACAGGGCGTACAAGTCAGCTGCGAACGAGCGGCGAGGGTCCTTCGGCAGCGAGGTACGCCGCGCTCTCGACGACGTCAGCAGCCGGATGGACACGCTGCCCGCCAAGCGGCAGACGATCGAAAGGCTGATCGACAGGAAGGCGGTCGAGACCGCCTTTCAGCCGATCATTGACTCACTGGTCAACCTGATCCGGCTGATCCCACAGGGAAATGACGACCAGGAGCTCAACGCCGGGGTCAACACGGCCTACTTCCTGATGTCCGGGACGGAACTTCTCGCCGAGGAGCAGACACTCATCCACGGCCTGTTTACCCGCAACGGGAACCAGGTCTTCACGGCAGACGACTATCGCGAGTTCCTGTCGGCCGAGACCCAGCGGGGCCGCCAGCGCAACGATCTCGAGAACGCCGCTCTACCGAACCAGCTCGCGGTCTACGAACCGACGATCGACACCGAGACCAACGGGGACATCCGCAACACCCAGAATTACGTCGAAGAAATTCTGAACGCGCCCATCGGTCAGCCGCTGACCGCGCTGGAAGCCGAGAAATGGGACCAGGCGACCCAGCGAACCATCGACACCGGCACGGAAGCCGTTGACAAGCTCCTGGGCCTCGTCGACGCCCGCGCGGGCACCCTGCGGGGCAACATCCAGCGCCACGCGCTGCTGTCCGGTCTGCTGATCCTGCTCATCCTGGCCCTCGCCCTGCTCGCCGCACTGATCGTCGCGCGATCGCTGGTCCGCCCCCTGCTGGCGCTGCGGACTGCCGCGCTGGACGTCGCCGACCATCGGCTTCCYGAGGCCGTCCGTCGGTTGCGCGATTCCACCGAGCTGGACATCGACGACTCGATCGAACCGGTCGGTATCGACACCGACGAGGAGGTCGGCGAAGTCGCGCGGGCTTTCGACGAGGTTCACCGGGAGGCGATCCGGCTGGCCTCCGAACAGGCGTCGCTGCGGAACAACGTCAACGCGATGTTCGTGAACCTCTCCCGGCGCAGTCAGGGACTGGTCGAACGGCAGCTGCGTCTCATCGACGAGCTGGAGAACCGCGAGCWGGATCCGGACCAGTTGTCCAACCTGTTCAAGCTGGATCACCTCGCCACTCGTATGCGGCGGAACAACGAAAGCCTGCTCGTCCTCGCCGGCACGGACACCGCTCGGCGCTGGACACACCCCGTCCCACTGAACGAGGTCGTACTGGCGGCCATCTCCGAGGTGGAGCAGTACACCCGCGTCAAGCAGACCTCGGCCGCCGCGGTGTCCATCGCCGGCAACGGTGTCAGCGACGTCGTCCATCTGGTCGCCGAGCTCCTCGAGAACGCCACCTCGTACTCGCCGCCGGCCACCAGCGTCCTCGTCACCAGCCGCTCGCTCGGTCCGGGGGCCGGGGCGATGATCGAGATCGAGGACCAGGGCATCGGCATGCCGGCCAAGGAACTCGAACGGGTCAACGACCGACTGRCGAACCCGCCGGTGGTCGACGTGTCGGTGTCACGGACCATGGGCCTGTTCGCGGTCGGTCGGCTGGCCAGCCGCCACGGCATTCACGTCCAGCTGCGTGAGTCCGCCTCCGGAGGTATCACCGCTGTCGTCCGGCTGCCTGCCAAGCTGGTGACCGGAGACGGCGGGGCCGGCACGGGACCGGCCCGGCCCGCCGCGCCGGCGTTGGGAACCCGCGTCGGCGACTCGCCGGCCATCCCCGGTTCCCCGACYGGACCGCGTGCCCCGCAGCGGCCGGAACGCACCGGCTCGGGAACTCCCGAACCGGTGGACGGCAGGGTCGCGTCGACGAACGGCACCGGGGCCAACGGGCACCGGACCGCGAGTGAATCCGACGGACCAGAAAGCCTCTTCGACGACTCCAGCGGGCCCCGGCGGTTCCCCAGCACCGGGCCGTTCCCTCTCACCGGGCCGCTGGCCGCCGCTCAGCTCGGATCCGACCGGACGGGTTCGCCGCCCACCGCGGATGATCGCGACTTCGGGCCGGACGACTTCGCTCCCGGCCTCGACGGCGGCACCGAGCGCGACAGCGAGACGGATGGCATCAGCGCCGCTCCGCCGACCCTGCCGCACGATCTACTCGGGCGGGGAGGAAACGACGAGGACCACCCGGTCCCGGGAGCCCGGGAGCGGCCCGGCTCCAGTGGGCAGGACGATCCCCGTGACCCACGGCAGCTCGACGACCGGGGGCTCGACCTCGATGCCCTTCGCGGCCGCGGCCGCACCGCTCCCGGTGGCCGGCTCGAACCGCCCCCCGACGTCGTACCGGACACCCAGACCATCGACCGGCGCGGATTCGGACGACGGGACGATCCGGTCACGGACGAGACGAGACCGGTGTCGTTCGGGGACAACCGCTGGGGGACCAAACCACGTTCCGGCGGCGCCACCGGGCCCGGTCGGACCGGGCAGCCCGACACCACCCCGACACCGCCCGGCCCGACACCGCCCGGCCCGACACCGCCCGGCCCGACACCGCCCGGCCCGACACCGCCCGGCCCGACACCGCCCGGCCAGAGCCGGCCCGATGCCGGTGAGCGGCCCCGGTCGGCCGAGGAGCCGCCCCCCGGGGCCGGCAGCGTGTTCGCCCGCTCCGAGAACCGGCCCGTTCCGCAGGAACGATCGGAGTCCACGGAGTCCACGGAGTCCACCGGTCCCCGCGACCGGCTGGCGTCGGCGCTCGCGTCCCGGCGGTTGCGCGACACCGGGACGACAGAGGCGGTCTCCGGCGAGGACACCGGCGAACAGACCACGGCAGACCGGGACACCGACGACATCGAGACGTCGCCGATCTTCGACTCCGTGTCGGCGTGGTTCCAGCGACGTTCTCCGTCCGATCGGGCGCCCGCCCAGCATTCGACGGCGGCCGCGGCGGCCCGCCCCACCGGGCCGGGTGCCGGTGGGGCGGCGCCACCGCCCCGTTCCCCGGTCCGTCCGGGGCTCGGTGGGGCCTTCGGGCAACGCGGCCCCGCCCGCTCCGGAGTCGATCCGCTCACGGCTACCCGGACACCGGCACGGGAGGAGCCCGCGACGGACGCGCCGTCAGCGGCTCCGCCCGTCCCGGCCTTCGCGGCCCAGCATCAGACGGCCCCACACCATCAACCAGCAGGGCAATACCAGCCAGCACAGCACCAGGCAACGCCCCAGYAGCCCCCGTCCCGGGAGAACTGGACATCTCCCGGGGACGCCGGCTGGCAGGCGGCCGAGTTGTTGCGTCAGYCGAGCACAGGCGGCGTGACGCGGTCGGGCCTACCGGTGCGAGTTCCCATGACCCATCTCGTGCCCGGCAGCGCCGAACCCGCGCCCCGCCGGCGTCCCACCGACACCTCGGCCAGATCTCCTGAGGCTGTAGGAGGCCGGCTTGCCAGCTTCTACCAGGGCGTACGGCAGGGACGTGATGTCGGAGTCGACACCGCGAGGAATCCTCGAYGTGACGCGCAGGAGGAACGGTGACACCCGTGAGTTCTGAAGCCCAGAACCTCAATTGGTTGATCAACAATTTTGTCGATCGCGTCCCGGGTGTCGCCCACACCGTTGTGGTGTCCGCAGACGGCCTGCTACTCGCCGTCTCCGACGGTTTCCCCCGGGATCGCGCCGACCAGCTCGCCGCGGTGGCCTCGGGACTGGTGAGCCTGACCCAGGGCGCCGCCCGCGTCTTCGAGGCGGGCGGCGTCACCCAGACGGTCGTGGAGATGGAGCACGGCTTTCTCTTCATCATGGCAATCAGTGACGGCGCGAGCATGGCAGTGCTCGCGGCACCGTCCTGCGACATCGGTCTGGTCGGCTATGAGATGGCACTGCTGGTCAGCCGGGCGAAGGACGTCCTGACCCCGGCGTTGCGCGCCGAACTGCAGGGAACCCTTCCGCGGTGACCGGACGGCAACACAGGGAGTCAGGGTGAGTATCGATCCCGAGGGCACGCCCGGGCCGGTCGTCCGTCCGTATGCGATGACCGGTGGGCGCACTCGGTCGCGCTATGAACTCGCCATCGAGGCACTCGTCTTCACGACGCCTCTCGGCGAGGAACGAGCGATCGGCCTCAACCTGGAGCAACAGACCATCGCCGCCATGTGCCGGCAGGTGCGATCCATCGCGGAGATCGCAGCCGGCCTCCGGGTGCCCCTCGGGGTGGCCCGCGTGCTGGTAGGCGATATGGCGGACGAAGGCTTCGTCCGCGTCCACCAGCAGCCTGACCGCGACGAGGCACCGGATCTCGCGTTGCTCGAAAGGGTTCTCAGTGGCCTTCGAAAGCTCTGACAACAGGCGGGTCAACTCCGCCGTCGCCACGACCTCGGTGAAGATCGTGGTAGCGGGCGGATTCGGCGCCGGGAAAACCACATTCGTGGGTTCGGTGTCCGAGATCGTCCCGCTGCGCACCGAGGCCGTCATGACCGAGGCGGGAGCCCACATCGACGACCTCACCCACCTGATGGACAAGACCACCACCACGGTCGCCATGGACTTCGGCCGAGTCTCGCTGGACGAAGATCTGATCCTGTATCTGTTCGGCACCCCCGGGCAGTACCGCTTCTGGTTCATGTGGGACGATATCGTGCGGGGAGCCATCGGTGCGATCGTGCTCGCCGACACCCGCCGACTGGCCGATTGCTTCGCCGCGGTCGACTACTTCGAGCAGCGGCAGTTGCCCTTCGTGATTGGCGTCAACTGCTTCGACGGGATCCTGCGGCACTCGATCGAGGACGTCCGGGAAGCACTGCAGGTCAGCCCGGCCGTTCCCGTCATCACCTGCGACGCCCGCAACCGCGACTCCACCAAGAGCGCGCTGATCGCGGTGGTCGAGCACACGATGTCGCGGGCGACCGCAGGGACCTGAGGTGATCCGCCCCGGGGCGGCCGGTGCCAGTCGCCCCGGGCAAGCGAGCCGACCCGAGCTCAGACGGGCGGGGGAAGCTTGCGGAGTTCGGCATCCAGCGGGACCTTGGTATTACCCGTATTGTTGACAATCTTGAGGTCGAAATCGTTCGCCTGCTGGTTCTGGTTCCACTGACCACCGACGAGGGCGATACGAGCCACGTTCTTCGGGACGTTGGGCTGAGCTCCGAACGCCACGGGTCCGACGATGGTCTGGGCGTCGACGTCGCGGATGGCCGTGGCGACGGCTTCTCGGTTGTCGAGGGAGTCGACGTTGCTCAGCGCCTTGACGGCGACCTCGAACAGGGCGTACGAGAATCCAAGGATCTGGGTCCACCCTTGGCCGCGGGCGCTGGTGAAGTCGTTGGCCAGCTCCAGGGACGTCTTGTTCGTCAGCGAGCTGCGGAAGGGATGCGCCGGTGACCACGCCACCTCGGTGGTAAGACCGTCACCACCGGTACCGAGGCCACGCACATCCTCCTGGAAGTAGATCGCCTTGGAGATCGTCAGGGCGTTCGGCGAGTAACCGAAGGTCCTGGTCTCCTTCCGGAAGGTGGCGAAGTCCGCGGCCCGGGACACGCCGACGACGGCCTGCACCCCGTTCTTCTCGAATTCATCGATATAGGTCTTGAATGAGGGCGCCCCGCTTGCGTAGCCGGCTGACATCGGCGACGTCAGCCGGAGATTGTTGTAATTGCGGATGGTGGGAATTCCGAAGTCCGGGTTGGCGAACGCKCGGCCGTCGTCGTCGTCCGGATACATGAGCCCCAYCTTGGTGATCCCGAGCTGGCTCCACATCGCGACGTAGGTCGCCACCAGGTCCTCCATGCCCCAGAAAAAGTGGTAGGTCCAGCGGAAGGGCATGTCGACGTTGCCGCCCCGGCCATTCCACCAGGCCTGCCACGGGGCGATTGTGGAGATACAGGGAACCTGGTTGATCTCGCACTGGTCCGCGACGGGAACGGCAGTGTCGGAGGTGCCACCGACCAGCACGATGTCGACCTTGTCCTTGAAGATCAGGTCGGTTGTCGCAATCCCGGCGCCATGGCGGTCCGACTCGGAGTCCCGGACGAAGATCTCGACGGGATAGGWGCGGTTCCCCACCTTCACGCCATCGGCCAAGATCGTGCGCATCGTCTRCACCACATACGAGTCGACCACGCTGTGGCTGCGGAACGCCCCCGTCCGGGACGTCACATAGCCGAGACGTACCTTGCGCGCCGCGCTGGCCGAGGAGGATGAGCCCCCACACGCGGCCAACAGCCCGGCGGCCGGTGYCGCGACCGCCGCGGTCCCGGCCCAGCGAAGCAGACCACGCCGGTTAACGGTCCGTCGGCCGCTCTCCCGGGGAACGGGGACGCCCCCGTCCRCACCGCCAGCCACATCCGTCCTGCCAGCGGCGGCACACCGTCCGCCACCCTCACCACGGTCAGACCTGAGCATGGCACCTGATCCTGCCCCATGCCATCCTGAATCCGACAACGGGGGTCGGAACTCGGCAGATCCCGGGCTACCAGAGGCGCCTTAGATCCGACATATCGGTGTTTCACTTACCGTCAGCGTGGGGATGGATCTCCTCAGTTCACCCCGCAGTATCGGTGCGGTGCGCTGYCACTCGCGGTGAGTTCCAGCGTGCCCTGCGCCTTGTCGCGGATTCCGGCCCCGGGCTTGGCGATGTGCACCCCCGAAAGATCCTTCAGTGGCCCGCTGGTGAACTTCACGYTGCCGATCACATTCCCGCCGTCGTTACCGRCCACCGGCGTGATCGTGTACTGACCGGCGGTGCCGTCCCAGCTGTAGGCACCGGCGGTCCGTTCGACCACGAGCACACCGACGACATTGTCGGACAGCTTCAGGGGATTCGTCCCGGTAACCAGCCGGCATTCCCAACTGCCATCAATCATCGCCTTGCCATTGATCGCGTCCGGGCTGGTCGTGGTGGGCGTCGGCGAGCCACTGGGGGGAGCCGGCGAAACCGACGGCGCGCTCTTGCCGCCGCCATCGCCGCGCAGGAGTGCATAGCCGCCGACCGCGAGCAACGCGAGGACCAACGCAACGGCCAAAGGACCGATCCAATCCTGACGAAGCCAGGCGAGGCGATCCTCGCCGGAGAAGTCCTCGCCCTCCGGCTCATCCCGGGCATCCCCCTGTTCCCGCAGCCCCACCGCGCGGGCATCACGTCCGTAGGCCCGCCGCCCGGGCCCGGAATGGCCGCCGACCCCGGCGCCCTCCTCATGCCGGCCAGCATGTCCACGGCTCCTGGCGCCGGTTCCGCCCGCGCGACCGGCCCGGTCCGCGGTGCCACGCCGGCGCTCGCCGGCGCTCGCCGCACCCCCCTCACCCGATCGCGTCGATCCTGATGACCGGATGGGCTGGGGAGCCGAGACCGGTTGGAGACTGTTGGTGTCGGTCACCGGATTCGGGGTGCGGCGGCGGTCGGCAGGCACACTGCGACCACTCGGTTTGCGCACCGACCGGGAGGGCTGCCAGCCGCTGTCGTCATCCGGCGCGGCGCCGGCACCTCTGGCCTTTCCCGATCCCCGCCGGGGCACCAGGGACGTCCTCTCCGAGGGAGACTCGGGTCGGCGCCCCACCGGCGACAACGGAGTTCCGACCAGRCCACGCGCACCGGTCCCGGCCGGCAACGCGGAGGCGTCTGGCCGGTACAGCGGACGAGCGGTCGTCATCGTCTCCTCGACCCGAGGTACAGCCAGGTCGCCGGGCCTGCCGCTGGCCCGCGACGCATCGGCGTCGACCTCGGCAGCCGCCCGCCGCTCCGGGGCCGCGAGCGCCCGGCCGCGGGCCGGAGCGGACGGCCCGTTCTGGCCGGACAGCCGGTCGGTCGGACCGGCCAACGAGTCCCTCGGTCCAGACACCCGATTCGCCGGCACCCGCCAGTCGCTCCCCGTCGCAGCCTCCACCGGCGATCGTCGCCGGGCCACCGGGAGCGGTCCGGAGAGCGGGTCCTGGCGGCCGGGGACCAGTCCGGCGATCCCGTTGGGCCCGTTGGGCGGGAGAGAACGGACGGCATCTCCGGTGCCGGGCAGGGGAGTCCGCCAGCCTGCAAGATCCGCTCCGCCGTCGCGGGGGTCCCGCGGACGATCCTGGCGGGAGCGCAGACGGTCCTGGCGGAAGTGTGGGGGCAGGCCCCCGGTGGCCGGGCCCTGCCGGCCGACGGTGAGGTCGGCGGAGGCGGGGAACGCGCCGTTCCCGCCGGCGGCCTTACCCACGGGAAGGCCGTTGAGGCCCCCGGCGCCGTTGACCCCGGAACCGCCATTGACCCCGGAACCGCCATTGACCCCGGAACCGCCATTGACCCCGGAACCGCCATTGACCCCGGAACCGCCATTGACCCCGGAACCGCCGTTCGGGCCCCTTTTTCCCGGACCCGGGTCCCTGCCGGGACGACTCGACGCCGATCCCGGCAGATAGGCTTCCGCGCCCCCGAATCCGCGGGGCGGAGTTGATGAGGTCGCGCCCGGACCAGCGGATCCGCCGCCACCGGGACGGACCTCGCCGGCCTCCCGGTTCGGGGCGCCCGGGCCCACTGCGGGCGTGCCCACACCGGGCAGTTGAACACGGGGCAGTTGAACACGGGGCGAGCTGTGCCCGTTCCAGGGATCCGTCGAGGAGTATGCGGTTTGGGGCCCGGCATCAGACGGCGGCGCGGCGGCGGTCACGCCAAAGCTCTCGGGCACCACCGGGAAGGCCGGGCCGGTGACCCGGCTCGGGGTGCCCGACTGGCCCGGAACTCCCCTGAGGTCCGCCGGCGACGTGGGAACGGCCCGGGACGGCAGCGCGGGAACCGGTCGGGCGGAGATCGGAAACCCACCGGTGAACGGGTCCGCGGAAGCCCCACCCCCCGGTCTCGCCCCGGAGGTGGTTCCCGCCGCCCCGCCGGCCCGTGGGGAACGGCCCATGTGCACCGGTCCCGACGGCGGACCGGTTGGGACCGGGTAGGTCTCCTGACCGGGTCCGCCCACCTGCGGGTCGGACGGCGTCGTAGCCGTCCTGGACGCCGCGGACGGTGGCGGGGAGGCCGAGGGGAGGTAGGACGTCGGCCGGGACGCAGCCGGCGGCGGACCGGCGGAAACCCGAGGACCCCTGGGAACAGGAGGAGCAGGAGAAGCCACCGGAGCGGCGGATGACACCGCCGGGGTGGACGGGCCCGCGGGAGCGGGGGGGGTCACCGAGATGCCCGGCGGGCGTCCACCGGCGGGTCCCGGCGCCGGACCGTCCCAGGTGGTGGTCACGTCGAAGGGATCGGCGGGACGCGCACCGCCGCCTGCCGGCGGCATGGCTGGTCGCGGTCCCGGCGCCGGCTCACGCCGGGACCGGGGGTTCGGATCCCAGGATGTGGGCGCGGGCTCACGGGAGACAGGACGGGCTGCCTGCTCGCCCACCCGCTCCACCGCGAAGAAATCGTCGTCACGACGGGGGGCAGCCGGGCGCCCCGTGGCACCGTTGCGGTCGGTGTCATAGGTCGTCACAGAACTATCACCCGCCTCCGGGTGCGGGCGCCGGGCGTCGGCGACGTTATCCCAGCTTCAGGCATCATGGCCGCTGAACCGCTGTATTTGATCATAGGGCGGCATCTCCTGCCCCCCCTGGTCAGCACGATGCGGGCAGTCATCGTGTGGACGTGCGTCGGGTAAATGTGTGATCTGGTCACGCCGCCGGGTCCCCCGCCCAGCCGGACGAATGCACGTGGAGYAGCCTCGCTCCGGCAGGGGCGGTCTCGGGATGTGTCCCGGAGAATCGCWCCGCCATGACCGCCCACCGATGCGCGAAGGACGTCCTATCACATCACCGACGAAAAAGCAATAGCACTCTCGTCCGTCGTCCCGTAGCTCATCCAGGCATCTGACAATAGTTCTATCAGCCCACTGTACACTGGTAATCGTCATCGCTTGTCACGGCAGGCGGCATAGATCTCCCGCACGATGCGCTGCGACGACTCGGACTGGACGTTGTCACTGAACCGCTGGTACTCCTCCTGGGTGTAGCCGGCTTCCAACTTCTCCAGCGTGCAGGTGCAATAGCCTTCGTTACCGTTGCTGACGTCGAGGCACGAGCTGAGATATGCCTGACGGACCTCCGGGGAGTAACGGCCCTTCTCCGCCGCGGCCGGGCCGGCCGCGGTCCCGGAGTCCGATCCACCGCCGCCGAGGGCGAGGAATCCGATGACGCCGAGCCCGAGGCAGACGAGAACGACGGCGGCGCCGATCAGCAACGGCGGACGGTCGCGCACGTGCTGGACGAACGCGGTGACCCGTGCCGGCAGCCCGCCGGCCTCGTCGCGCCGGGCCGTCGCCCCGCGCCGGGCCGTCGCCCCGCGCCGAGCCGTCGATTCACGCCGGGAGATGGGCCCGGACGGTGCCCATCCACTGTCGTGCTCGTCGAACGACCCGGCGTACGGCCCCGGCTCGTCGTCCGGATCGTCGTCCCACCGCGATGTGCCGTCCGCCGCACCGCCGGCGGACGGGGCGTACGTCGCCGCCAAGCCCCCGACACGCCGGATCTCGCCGGTCGAGTCGCCGTCGCCCCAGGTCGTCTGCGCCGCGGCCGGCCCGGCGGACGCAGCCACCGGATCGACGGGATCCGCCGCACCCGCGCGGCGGGCCGGACCGGTCAGATCGCCCCGCTCCGACGGCCCGTGCGGTGCAATGACGTCCGCGGCCGGTTCCCCCCACCGGCCGCGCTGGCCGGTGGGGCCGTAGGGTGCCAGCCCCCGCGCGTCCGGCTCTGACGGCGTGGCCACCACCCCGCCCATGGTGCGGGGTGGATCGGTGAGCGCCCCGCCCCAACTCGGCGGTGCCGGAGCCGCTTCCACGGCACCGGGTCCGGCACCGGGTCCGGCACCGGGCGACGAGCCGGCAGCACCGGGCCGCCCACCAAACGAACCGCCCTGCGCTCCTACCTCGGACCCGACCCGACCGGACCCGGGCTCCCCGGCCGGACCGGCACCGAAGGCGGGCCCACCGGGATGGTTGYCGAATCGCGCCGAGGCCGACGAACCAGCCGGCGGCGCTGCCGATGRCGGCTGCCAGGTCTGGGCAGCCTCGTCCCAGACGTAGGCACCGTCGTCGCTGACCCAACGGCCGTGCTCGTCGAGGCGCATCTGTCGTCCTTCATGCCGGAGACGGACCGCTTCCAGGGTGCCATGTCGGGTAAGAGGCCGGATCGACCGGGTACCGCCGGTGGTGACACACCATGGGCACATCCGTCGAGCTCGCGCATCAGCGAGCGACACCTCACGCGACGGCTACCGCCTCGCGGGACGCCCGACGACCACGCATGACGTGCGTCGTCGGTCACGGACCGGCGGTCACCATGATCTCCGCCTTCTGGAACTCCTTCAAAGTTGCGTATCCCGTCGTCGCCATTGCCGTGCGCAGACCGCCGGCCAGGTTGAGGACACCGGTTCTGGTCGCCGTGCCCGGACCGGTCACGATCTGCGCGAGCGTCCCGGTCGGGGTCACCGGCGACCAGCGTCCCCGCGGCAGGTCGGAGTGCAGCACGTCCATCGGCCAGGCCCCGCCCTGGCCCGGGGCCTCCCGTGCGGCCGCGAGCGCCGCGTCCACCATGACCGCGTCCGCGCCGCAGGCCACCGCCTTCGCGACGTCGCCGCCAGTCCGAAGATCACCATGCACGACGACGTGGACGTAGCGGCCGCCCGACTCGTCGAGATAACGCATGCGCGCACCGGCCGCATCCGCGATCGCGGTGGCAAGCGGCACGCCKACCCCGAGCTCGTCCCGGGTGCGGTCACCGAAGCCGGACCCGACGCCCACGATGACACCGGCCGCCCCGGTGCGCATGAGGTGCAGTGCGGTGGAGAACGACGCGCACCCGCCAACCAGCACCGGGATGTCCAGCTGGCCGATGAACCGTTTGAGGTTGAGCGGCTCGCTGCGGCGGGACTGATGCTCCGCCGAGACCRCCGTACCGTGGATGACGAGCAGATCGATCCCGGCGGCCAGYACGTGCGGGCACAGGGCCTTGACCTTCTGCGGACGCAGCGCCGCGGCCACGACCACCCCCGCGTCCCGAAGCTCGGTGAGACGCTGCGCGATCAGCCCCGGCTGGACCGGCGCGGAGTACAACGCGCGCAGCCGCTCGGTCGCCGCGTCCGGGCCCTGGGCGGCCCCGATCTTGCTGAGCTCGGCGATGTGGTTCTCCGGCTCCTCGTACCGGGTCCACAGCCCCTCGATGTGCAGAACACCGAGACCACCGAGCCGGCCGAGCGCGATCACCGACGCGGGTGAGGTCACCGCGTCGGCCGGAGCGGCCACGAGCGGCAGGTCGAACCGGTAGGCGTCGATCTCCCAGGCGAGCGAGACGTCCGCCGGGTCACGGGTCCGACGGGACGGAATGATGCCGACGGCGTCGAGACCATACGCGATCCGCGCGCTCTTGCCGATGCCGATCTCGACCTCTGCCACTGCTGGCGCCTCCTGATTGGGCCGGCGGGCTCGTGCCGACCGGAAAACTGACGTATCTGCTCCACGACTGACCGAACATCCCGGTGACCATCCGATCGGGTGGCCACCGGCTCGTCCCACCCTGCCGAGGTGACCGCGCCCGAGACACGACGGCCGTCACCGGCCTGGGGACGGCCCGGCGACGGCCTGGTCGGTCGCGCGACGCGATGGCGTCAGCGCGCGGAGTTGTAGTTTGGCGCCTCGACGGTCATCTGGATGTCATGGGGGTGGCTCTCGATCAGCCCCGCCGAGGTAATACGGATCAGCTGCGCCTCGTCCTGCATCCGCCGGATGGTGGGCGAGCCGGTGTAGCCCATCGCCGCCCGCAGACCGCCGACCAGCTGATGGGCCACGGCCGCCAGCGGACCCCGGTAGGGCACCTGGCCCTCGACGCCCTCGGGAACCAGCTTGTCATCGGAGAGCACATCGTCCTGGAAGTACCGATCCTTCGAGTACGACCGCGCGCCGCCGCGGCTACGCATGGCGCCGAGTGAGCCCATACCCCGGTAAGCCTTGTACTGCTTGCCGTTGATGAAGATCAACTCTCCCGGRCTCTCGTCGACACCGGCCAGCAGGCTGCCCAGCATGACCGTGTCGGCGCCGACGGCGATGGCCTTCGCGATGTCACCCGAGTACTGCAGGCCGCCGTCGCCGATCACCGGCACACCGTGCTCCCGGGCGATGCGCGATGCCTCGTAGATGGCCGTGACCTGGGGGACGCCGACKCCGCTCACCACCCGGGTGGTACAGATCGAGCCGGGCCCGACCCCGACCTTGATGGCGTCCGCCCCGGCCGCGATCAGCGCCGCCGCGCCGGCTCCGGTCGCCACGTTGCCACCGATCACGTCGAGCGGCCGACCGTCCACCCCGGTCGGCATGTCGGTCTTGATCCGGCGCACCACGTCGGGCACGGCTCGATGATGCCCGTGCGCGGTGTCCACGACGAGGAAGTCGACCCCGGCGGCGACGAGGACCTGGGCGCGCTTGTAGGCATCCTCCCCCACGCCRACGGCGGCGCCGACCATCAGCCGGCCGTCGGTGTCCTTGGTGGCATGCGGGTACTGCTCCCGCTTGGTGAAGTCCTTGACGGTGATCAGACCGCGCAACCGGTCACGCTCGTCCACGATCGGCAGCTTCTCGACCTTGTGGCGGCGGAGCAGGGCGAGCGCGTCCTCCGGCGAGACGCCCACCGGTGCGGTGATCAGCGGCATCGGAGTCATGACGTCCTGCACTCGACGCGAGTAGTCCCGCTCGAAGCGGATGTCCCGGTTCGTCACGATGCCGACCAGCCTGCCGTCGGATTCCGTCACCGGGACACCCGAGATCCGGTACCGCGCCATGAGGACGTTCGCGTCCTCCAGGGTGGCGCCGGGTCCGCAGGTCACCGGCGCGGTGATCATCCCGGACTCGGAACGCTTCACCATGTCGACCTGCTGCGCCTGTTCGTCGATCGAGAGGTTGCGGTGCAGCACCCCGACCCCGCCCTGGCGCGCCATCGCGATGGCCATGCGGGCCTCGGTCACCGTGTCCATGGCCGACGACACCAACGGCACGGCGAGATCGATGCTCCGCGACAGGCGGGTCGTCGTGTCCGCCTCCGCCGGTACCAGATCGGAGGCGGCCGGAAGCAGCAGCACGTCGTCGAAGGTCAGCCCGAGCATCGCCAGCTTCGGCGGTACCGCGGCGGCCTCGGCCCCCAGCAGGTCGGGACGCGCGCCGACGTGGGTGCCCACCCCGGCCGGCAACGTGAAATCGGTGGCGAGGGGACCGTTCATGGCACCTTCCATTCCGCGTTGACCGAGGCCGCGGACCCAGACCGACGCCGCGGCACGAGCCCGCCCGCCGTCCTGGAGTGACGGGYCGCGCGCAACGGCGAAAAAGTCTACCTACTACCAGAACCGGGTTACCAGAACTGGGCTACCAGAATCGGGCACCGAGCGGCGGCACGGACTCCATCGTAGAGGTCACCGGCACCTATCGGCGGTTCCAGCGTGACCGACATCGCCATGGATGACATCTTCCTATACCACAGCGCCGTCCAACGTGCCTGATCCGGACCCACGCGCCCGGCAGAACAGCGGACCGACCACGACGGACCATGTCCGGAGGGMCGCACATCGGTGCCGAGACTCCGGATCGGGACCACTAAGCAGTCCGGGCAAGCGTAGCGTGGTCGTCGTGAGCGACGAGCCTGTCGACCCCTTCGCGGGCGACCCCGAGGATCCGGCTGCCGAGCTCGCGCGCCTCGACTCCGTTGACGACCTCGACCTGCTCGAACCGCTGTCCTTGCACGAGCGGGAGGAAGTCCTCGCCGAGCTGGGGGACCTCGACGTCTTCCGCACGCTGCTCGAGCCGCGCGGCTACCGCGGCCTTGTCGTCGACTGCGAGGGCTGCGCCGAGCCCCACTTCTTCGACTGGGACCTGCTGGTCGGCAACCTGCGCAACCTTCTCAACGAGGGGCGGACGAGAGTCCACGAGCCGGCGTTCGCGCCGAACCCGTCGTGCTACGTCAGCTGGGAGTACGCTCGCGGCTTCGCCGACGGGATCTACGAGGCGTCCGCCGCCTCGGAGGCGGACTCGCGCTGAGGCGGCCCCGCGTCGCCGCCTGGCCGGACACCCGGCCGGGTAGATCCCGCGTGCCGGGGATGACCCCGGCCGGGGTGGATGCCGCGCGCCGGCAGAGCGCGGCCGGCGGTGGCCACGCTAATTCCCGCTCAGGCCGTGTGACCGGCCGACCACCGGGGTAGGCGTTCGACCGTCAACAGAAGTTCCGCCGGACCTGCGGATCCGGCGCGGTCGGTCGGCCATGACGGAACACGGCGCCGGCCGGGAGTCCCGCGGCCGACTCGGACCCTGATCCGCCTGAGATCCCTGGACATCCAGGGACTTCCCGACCGTGTAACGGCCGGGCGGAACGACCCGTGACGCAGGCTCACCCGGGTGAAATTTCAAGATCATCCAAAGGGTGGCCCAGTACTACGGTGAAGCGGCGGCGCTTGCCGCTCAGGTCGAAAGGGGGCTCAGACCGATGACCGACGTCCGACGACTTCCAGGCCCCGGCGCGGAAAAGTGGGAATGGCAGCTGCACGGGGCGTGCCGTGGTGAGAGCACGGAGCTCTTCTTCCACCCGGAGGGCGAACGGGGGCCGGCCAGAGCCGCCCGTGAGGCCGCGGCCAAGGCGGTCTGCGCCCGCTGCCCGGTCATCCGCGACTGCGGTGAGTACGCGCTGACCGCCCGGGAGCCCTATGGCGTATGGGGCGGGCTGAGCGAGTCCGAACGGGATGCGATCCTCACCGGCCGCTCCCGGCGGGGGGCCGCGAGACGCACCCCGGCCCGCCCCGGACTCGCACCGGCCTGCTGAAGGAGGGCCGCCGGGTGCCGATAGGCGGACGGGTCGGGATATCCGGTCCTGGTCTCCTGGATCACCCACGACGGGTGAGTGACCCGGCAGCGACCCAACGCGCCGACGGCCCAACGCGCCGGAGCCCGGTCGATCCTCTGGGACCGACCGGGCTCCGGACGTACCGGGGCCCGGGGGCCGGGCCGCACCCGGCGGGGCCCCACGACGCCAATCCGGTCAGAAACCCGGGCCCTGCGGGTGGCTGTGCCCGTGGCCGTGGCCGTGGCCGTCCTGGGGAGCGGGCTCCGCCGGCTTCTCGACGACCAGGCCCTCGGTGGTGATGAGCAGAGCCGCGATCGAGGCGGCGTTCGCCACCGCCGACCGGGTGACCTTGACCGGGTCGATGACGCCGGCCGCGATCAGATCGGTGTACTCGCCGGTGGCCGCGTTGTACCCACGACCCGGCTCGAGCTCCTTGACCTTGGAGACGATGACCGCGCCCTCCAGACCAGCGTTGCGCGCGATCCACGACAGCGGGGCGTCGAGCGCGCGGCGCACGATCCGCACCCCGGCGAGCTCGTCCCCRGTGCGACCGAGCCCGTCATCGAGCACGGACGCCACGTGGGTGAGCGCGGAACCGCCGCCGGCGATGATGCCCTCCTCGATGGCCGCGCGGGTAGCCGACACGGCGTCCTCGAGGCGGTGCTTCCTCTCCTTGAGCTCCACCTCGGTGGCGGYGCCGACGCGGATGACCGCGACCCCACCGGCGAGCTTGGCCAACCGCTCCTGCAGCTTCTCGCGGTCCCAGTCGGAGTCGCTGACCTCGATCTCCTGCTTGAGCTGACGCACCCGATCGGCGATCGAGGAGGCCTCGCCAACCCCGTCAACGATGGTGGTGTTGTCCTTGTCCACCACGACCCGCCGGGCCCGGCCCAGGTCGGCCAACGTCACCGCGTCGAGGGAAAGACCGACCTCCGAGGCCACCACCTGGCCGCCGGTGAGCACGGCGATATCCTGCAGCAGTGCCTTGCGGCGGTCCCCAAACCCGGGAGCCTTGACCGCGACGACCTGGAAGGTCTTGCGGATCGAGTTCACCACCAGGGTGGACAGGGCCTCGCCCTCGACCTCCTCGGCGATGATCAGTAGCGGCTTGCGCTCCTGGACGACCTGCTCCAGCACGGGCAGGATCTCGTTCAGCGCCGAGATCTTGCCCGGGTAGAGCAGGACGTAGGCGTCCTCGAGCACGGCCTCCTGGGCCTCGGCGTCCGTGACGAAGTACGGCGAGATGTAGCCCTTGTCGAACTRCATGCCCTCGGTCAGTTCAAGGTCCAGCCCGAGGGTCTGGCTCTCCTCGACCGTGATGACGCCGTCCTTGCCGATCTTGTCGATCGCCTCGGCGATCAGTTCCCCGACCTGCGGGTCCTGAGCGGAGATGGCGGCGACCTGGGCGATGGTCTCCTTCGAGTTGACCTCGATGGCCTGCTTCAGCAGTGCCGCGGAGACGGCCTCGACGGCGGCCTCGATGCCCAGCTTCAGCGTCAGTGGGGCGGCCCCCGCGGTCACCTGCTTGAGACCGAAGCGCACCATCTCCTGGGCTAGCACGGTCGCCGTCGTGGTGCCGTCGCCAGCCACGTCGTTGGTCTTGGTGGCGACTTCCTTCGCGAGCTGGGCGCCCAGGTTCTCGTAGGGGTCCTCCAGCTCGATCTCGCGCGCGATCGTCACCCCGTCATTGGTGATCGTCGCGGCGCCGTAGTGCTTGTCGATGACGACATTGCGACCACGCGGGCCGATCGTCACCTTGACCGCGTTGGCCAGGGCGTTCACCCCGTGCTCGAGCGCGCGGCGGGCGTCCTCGTTGAACGTCAGAATCTTCGGCATACCTGGTTGTCCTCCCGACACCGAATACCGGTGAAAAACAGCAGGAGCGCGCCCCGCCGGCGAGCCCGGCGGAAACCGGGCGGCCGCCAGCGGGACGCGCCCCTTGGTGCTACCGGCGAGCGACCTACTTCTCGATGATCGCGAGGACGTCGCGAGCGGAGAGCACGAGGTACTCCTCGCCCGAGTACTTGACCTCGGTGCCGCCGTACTTGCTGTAAAGCACCACGTCGCCGACCTTGACGTCGAGCGGGACGCGCTTGCCGTCCTCGAACCGACCCGGGCCGACCGCGAGAACGATGCCCTCCTGGGGCTTCTCCTTCGCCGTGTCCGGAATCACGATCCCGGACGCGGTGGTCTGCTCCGCGTCGGAGGGCTGCACGACGATGCGGTCCTCGAGCGGCTTGATAGCAACCTTGGTGGCGGTCGTCACGATCGACCTCCCCCTTCCTGCGCTGGATGAGAGAGCGACCCTGGCGGCCTGCCGTCGCGGGTGAACAGGCGCCTGTTGTCGCTGGCACTCTCACGTGCCGAGTGCCAACTTAGCACCCGCGCCGCAGACGTCAACCAAGACGGTCGGATCTGTCAAGACGGCGGGAATTCGGGTCGTCCCGAGCCGGCCTGGCCAAGGCCCGGCTCTCCTTCGCGACGGCCCGTTCCCGCCGGTCGGCGCCCGGCGCCACGAGGCCCCATGAGCACATGAGCACATGAGCACCCGGGGACATGGGGGGCACCATGAGGACATGATCTGGATGTGGGAGGCCAAGGCGGCGCCMGGCCGGGCGAGCGGCCTGCGGGACTGGGCGATCGATGCGCTCGCGGGGCGGGACGGCGAGGTCTACGTCAGCAGCCAACGGGGCGAGGATCTCGTCGTCATCATGCTACGGACGCCGCCCGATGCGGGCATGTCCGTACAGACCACCGGGGACACCCGCTGTCCGCTGCCGAAGCCACCGGCCGAGCTGGCGAACGGCGATCCGCATACCTGGCAGTTCGAGCAGGTACACCCGCCGCACTGATCGGCCGCGTCCGGCACTGCCGCGTCCGGGCCGTGTCCGGCACCCGGCCAGGGCCGGATCACCCGGAGGCCGAACCACCCATCGGAAAGGGACCGCCAAGYGGAACAGGACTACCCGTCGGACGGGGCCGACTGACCGGGGCACGTCCCGTCCGGTGCGCACGCCATCCCAATGTCCCGCGCGTCGATCTCCCGCCTGGCGGCGTCGCAGGCGGCCGCTCCGTGCGTGGGGTCCACGGCAAGCATGTGGGCAGCGACACGCCGCAACAGATCGATGAAGGTCGCCCGTTCCGCCGCAGTCAGCGGGGAGAGCACGTGCTGATCGACGAGAAGCCGATCCTCCTGGCTGGCCCGGTACAACTGGACCCCGTGCTCCGTCGCGGTGATGATCCGGGCCCGCCGGTCCGCGGGATCGGGGTGCCGCTCAACCAGGCCGGCCCGCTCCAGATCATCGACCAGGCGGACCATCACCGTCCGGTCGATGCCGAACCGACGGGCCACCTCGATCTGGTTGCGCGCCTCACCCTCGACCGCGGCACCGAGAACGTGCAGCCCACGCAGCCCGCCGGGCACCCGGCCGACGGCGGCGGCCGAAGCGGCCGCATAGCCGTACCGCACCTGCCCCAATAGCCAGCCGAGGTCCTTCCCCGGGCCGTCGGGGAGGCTCTCCAGCCCCGGGGGAAGCCCGGCGGCCACCGCCGCGTCGCTCACCCTCACAAGGTACAGGCCCACAGAGGAATAATCTACCGCGATATAAGTGCTTAAGTAGACAATCTACTGTTAAGATGTTMCATGAATCCGATCTTCCCGTCAAAGAAGATCGATYATATTGATGATCGAATAATGATGGAGGGTTCCCCCGATGCCGCACCTGCTGCACGTCGACTCGAGYCTCGCCACCGAGAGCTCGACGTCCCGATCGATCGCCACCATCTTCGCCGAGGCCTGGCGCGAGGCGCACCCAGACGGGATCATCACCTATCGTGATCTGTCTGTCACCCCTCCTCCGCACCTGGACTGGGCGACCGTGTCGGCGAGGTTCACCCCGCCCGAGCAGCTCTCGGCGGAGCAAGCCGAGGCGGTCAAGAAAGGAGAGGAGCTGATCGCCGAGGTGGAGGCGGCAGACGAGTACCTGCTGTCGGTACCGATGTACAACTACGCGGTGCCGTCGACGTTCAAGGCGTGGATCGACCAGATCATCGTCATGGGACGCACGGTGCGGCAGGCTCCGGACGACAGCGCCCTCACCGGCAAGAAGGTGACGGTGGTCACCGCCCAGGGCGGGTCCTACGGGCCAGGCACACCCAAGGAGGGCTGGGATCACCAGCAGCCCTACGTGGYACACATCCTGGCGGCACTCGGCGCCACGGACATCGAGTTCATCCGCGTCGAGATGACGCTCGCCCCGGTGAATCCGGCGCTGGCCGAGTTCATCGACCTGTTCCAGCGCTCCAAGGCGGAGGCGGCGGCCGCGGCTCGGCTACGCGCCTCCGTCTGAGCCGTCCGCCCCACCCGTCGCGCGCCCGGCCGTAGACAGGCCGGGACGCCGGCGGGATACGAGGAGAGGACGGCTGGCCGGGCTGTACCGCCTGGTGACGGTGGGGTCAGGCGGGTGTCAGGGCTCGACCCGAGAGGTGATGAGCAACGTCGCCTCGACGCGGTCGAGCAGCTCCGCGTAACCAACGGTGTCGATCTTCCGGACCCGCATCACGTAGGCATCTCCACCGGAAGGCTGGTAGTAACCGCGGCGCAGCCCAATGTCGACAAAGCCAAGCCGGCTGTAGAGAGCACGGGCCGCCTGGTTGTCGGTGCGGACCTCCAGCCCACAGTTGCGGGCACCGGCCCGCCGGGCGTCGCGCAGCAAGGCGATCATCAGACGGGCGCCCACCCCCCGCCCGCGCATCCGGGGCACGACGCCGATCGTCTGGATGTAGGCGCCGTCCTCGGCGAGCGCCAGCCCCGCATAACCGACGATCGCGGACGTGTCGTGCGTCGGGACGCCCTGTGGACGCCACAGCGCCGTCAGGTACCGCCGCTGCTCGCCCTGCGCGAGTTCGGACCAGAACAGCTCGGCCGTCCACGGATCGATGTCGAATACCGTCTGCTCCAGCTCGGCGACCATCGCCACGTGCCACCAGCGCATCGGAGCCAGGAGCAGATCCGGCCCATCCGGACCGGCGGGGTGTGGTCGCGGCTGCGTCAAACCGTGACCGGCTTCGGTGTGTGCGGTTCGGCCGCGTCCGGCCGCCGCAGGTAGAGCGGGACGAGGGGCTGGGGAGCACGCCCGGCCAGCACGTCGGCCCCGGCGAGACCGACGAGCAGCTCTGGCCGGGGATAGCCGTCGTCCGGCTGACCTGCGCCGGGCGCGGGCACCTCCCCGGCGGTGGCACCGGCCGTGGTACCGGCGAGTTCGGCGAAGATCTCCGGGTAGAGCACCGTTCCCGGGCCGACGACGCGGTCGACACCGAGGCCGCGCAGGAACCGGACGACGTCGGCCGGACGGCCAACGGCCGGATCGCCGACCCGCACCCCGTCGCGGTAACAGGCCCAGAAGACCTCGCGCCGACGGGCATCCGTCACGACGGCGACGGAGCCGCCGGTGGCGGCACCGATGGCATCCAGCGAGCACACCCCGTGCACCGGCACGCCTAGTGCGTCGGCGAAGGCGGCGGCGGTCACCATCCCGACCCGCAAACTGGTGAACGGCCCGGGACCGGCGCCCACGACCACGGCGTCGAGATCRGTAGGGCGGGCACCCCCCTCGGCGAGCACCGCGCGCATCGACGGCGCCAGCAGCTCCCCGTGGCGGCGGGCGTCGACGGTGACCATGACCGCTCGCGGCCACACGTGCACCCCGGGCGCGGCGCGCTCACCACCCGTCCCACTCACCGGCCGCGCGGGGTCGGACGACGTCAGCTCGGCGAGCGCAACCGAGCACGCTGCCGTGGATGTGTCAAGAGCCATCACCAGCACTCGTCCAGACTACGGATCGCCTCGCCGACCACGGCGGGCACCCACCCCACCACCACGATGCCACCGATGTCACGCCGCGCGCGGCGGGTCGATGCGGGGAGTCTCAACTCACCGGCGCACGTGCGCGCAGCCGTTCGATCCAGCTGGCCCCGGACGGGACGAGGCGGACTATCCGAGTCTCCCCGACCTCGTCGGCACGTGGCCGGGAGATCACGATCTCCAGATGATCCTGCGTGAGACGTTCCGCGAGACCGGCACCCCACTCGACCACGGTGACCGAGGTGTCGACGTCGGCGTCGAGGTCGAGATCGTCGACCTCGACGACYCCACCGAGCCGGTAGGCGTCCACGTGCACGAGGGGAATCCGCCCGTCCGGGTAGATCCGGGCAAGCACGAACGTCGGCGAGGTGACCGTTTCCCGCACGCCCAGCCCGGCCGCGATCCCCTGGGCCAGAACCGTCTTGCCCGCGCCGAGCGGGCCGGAGAGCACGAGCAGGTCCCCGGGCCGCAGCAGGGTAGCCAACCAGGCCCCGAACTCCCGCATGCGCTCCGCCGTGGACACCTCGACCGTGTTCATGCGCCTTCCGTCGTCGCCTCGCTCCGGGGCCCGCGTGGGGAGACGGAGAATGTCTCGGACCGCGCCGACCGACCGGTCCGTCCCGACCCCGACCGACCGGTCCGTCCCGACCGACCTGTCTGTGCCGGCGCCGACCGACCTGTCTGTGCCGGCGCCGACCGGCCTGTCTGTGCCGACCCCGACCGCGGGCGCGGCATGGCGCGTGGCGCCGTCGCCTGCCGCGCAATCTCCCGGATTGCGGCGTTCACCACGTCCGGGCGTTCCAGCATGATGGCGTGCCCGGCGCCCTCCTCGACGATGAGCTCCGCCCGGGGCAACGCCTCCGCCAGGGTACGGCTGTGGGCGAGCGGGGTCATCAGGTCAACGTCCCCGACGATGAGCACGGTCGGGATCTCCGCCAGTCGCTCGGCCGCCGCGAGCCGATCGTGGTCGAGCAGGGTGGGCAGGAACGCCGCGATGACCGGGATCGGGGTGTCCGCGACCATGGTCTCCAGGAAGGAGACCACCGACGGCGGCAGTTCGGTCGATCCGAACCCGATGCGCCGCGTCAGCTCCCACGACAGGTCGCTGCCCCGCCGCCGGGCACGTTCGAGCAGGCTCGGCGCGTGCCGCATACCAACCGCGAAACCCGGCAGAACGCGGCGGACCACCCCGGTCACCGACGCCGGCAGCCCGAAGGTCAGCCGGGCCAGCTCACCGGCGCTGGTGGCGAGCAGGGCCACCCCGACGATGCGGTCATCGAACAGTTCCGGGTGGGTGTCGGCCAGGCCCAGCACCGTCATGCCGCCCATCGAATGGCCCACCAGGATAATCGGCCCCCGGGGGACCCGCTCGGTGATCACCCGGAAGAGGTCGTCGGCGAGTGCGTCGATAGTGCAGTTCTTGACCTCGGACGGCCCGGAACGCCCATGCGCCCGCTGATCGTAGAAGACCATCCGGCCGAGGTCTGTCAGCGCCCGCTGCTGCAGGATCCAGGAATCGGCCGTGACGCAGAACCCGTGGACGAACACCAGCGTCACCGGGGCGTCCGACGGGCCGGTCTCCTCGATATACAGCGGAACACCGTCCCCCGCGATCACGGTGGTGACCCAGCCCCCGATCGGCCCCATCCGCGCGTCGGACGCGAGATCGGCCGTCTCACGCCGACGGCGGATCATCCGCCGCTCGGCGACCAGGCCCGCCGCGACGGCGGCGGCACCAACCACCCCGAGCGATCCCGTGGCCCGAGCCGTGCGGGAACCCGCGATCGCACCCACGGTCTTCGCCATCGGCGCCACCTCTCCTCGGTGCCTCTTCTGCACCGATGATGCACCCGGCCACGCCGGCCGACGGGCCCCCCGGCCGGGACGTGGGGGGCGTCGGCCGGGACCTGGGGACGTCGGATGCGCGGCCGGGGAAGATCACCGGTCCTGTGCGCGGATCCCGTGCTCAGGMGAAGCCCGGCATCGGGAAGGCTGCGGTCAGCTCGGTGACCTGCTCCCGGACCCGGGTGATGGTCGCGGTGTCGCCGACCACGGCGGCCTTGACGACATCGTCGATCCAGCCGGCGAGCACCGGCATGTGACCGACCCCCAGACCGCGGGTGGTGATGGCGGCGGTTCCCAGCCGGATACCGGACGGGTCGAAGGGCCTGCGCTGGTCGAAGGGCACCGCGTTGTAGTTCAGCTCGATCCCGGCCTGGTCGAGCGCCCGGGCCGCGGGCTTGCCACCGATGTCCCTGCTGGTCAGGTCGATCAGGATCAGATGGTTGTCGGTACCGCCGGTGACCAGGTCGAAGCCCCGCTCCACCAGGGCCTCGGCCAGCGCGCGGGCGTTCGCCACGACCGCGTGCGCGTAGTCGCGGAACGCGGGTGCCGCCGCCTCGCGCAGTGCGACGGCGATCGCCGCGGTGGTGTGGTTGTGCGGCCCRCCCTGCAGGCCCGGGAACACCGCCTTGTCGATCGCGGTGGCGTGCTCGGCGTCGGAGAGGAGCATCGCCCCACGCGGGCCGCGCAACGTCTTGTGCGTGGTGGTGGAGATCACCGGGGCGTGCCCCACCGGCGAGGGGTGTGCCCCACCCGCGATCAGCCCGGCAATGTGCGCGATGTCCGCGACGAGCACCGCCCCGACCTCCCGCGCGATCGCGGCGAACCCCGGGAAGTCGATCGTCCGAGGGATCGCCGTACCGCCGCAGAAAATAATCCTGGGACGCTCGGCCAGAGCGAGGTCGCGCACCTCGTCCAGGTCGATGCGGCCGGTGTCGGCGCGCACGCCGTACCGGACACTGCGGAACCACGTGCCGGTCGCGGAGACGCTCCAGCCGTGGGTCAGATGGCCGCCCATCGGCAGCGACAGGCCCATCACGGTGTCCCCCGGCTCGGCGAAGGCCAGATAGACGGCGAGGTTCGCCGGGGAACCCGAGTACGGCTGGACGTTGGCGTGCTCGACCCCGAACAGCGCCTTGGCACGGTCGACCRCAAGCGTCTCGATCGGATCGATGACCTGCTGGCCCTCGTAGTAACGCCGACCGACGTAGCCCTCGGAGTACTTGTTGGTCAGCACGGAGCCGGACGCCTCCAGCACCGCGGTAGAGACGTAGTTCTCCGACGCGATCAGCCTGATCGACGAGAACTGGCGCGTGGCTTCGGCCTCGACGAGACCGGCGAGTTCGGGATCGGCGACGGCGAGGTGGGGAATCGGTGGTTGATGCACCTTGACCTCCGGCAGGTCTGATCCGGCCGGGGGTGCCCAGGCGCGCGGCACCGTTCCGCTCGATCGCTCCCCGGTGGTCAGTTCCACCTCGATGCGCCAGTCACGACTCCGGGCCGAGTCTAGGGGATGAGCCCCGCCCCACAGCACCGGATCCACGCCGGTGCGACGCGTCGCGACGGCACCGGGCGTCGCGAAGACGACAAATGTCGTGAAGACGACAAGCCGGGCGCAGGCCACAGCACCGACGTCCACCGGACCGGGTGGGAGCGGGCCGACTACCGTGGAAGTGCCGCCCCGGCTGGATCGGCTGGATCGGCTGGATCGAGAAGCCGGGAGCGGACGGATCCAGTGGGATCAGATCGATCAGCGAGTGTGGACCGGAGGCGGAGATCGTGCGGCTGAGGTGGCACAGGAGCAAGGACATCCCGGCGAGCGCAGGCCGTCGTCTGACGGGCCCGGAGCGCGCCGCCGCACTAGGGGTGCCGGACGACACCGAGCCGGCCGAGGGCCCCGGCGCCGCGGCTCCGGCTCCGGTGCCGGCCGGGCCGGTGATGCTGACACTGACCACCCGCTCCCGCCTCGAGGAGGCCGAGCGCGAGGCCGCCGTCTCCCGTCCCGTGCGTCGGCGGATGGAGCGCGGCTCGCTCGGCGGCCACGTGTCGCCCACCGGCGGTCACGGTTCCGGCGGTGCCTGCGGCCCCGGCGGCTGCGGCTGAGCCCGCATCCCGCATCCCGCATCTTCGACTCGTCCGGCGCCGCCCGGCGGGCCGTCAGACGTAGCGGCGGGGGACCCGAGCCCCGACCCGGCTGACGATCTCATAGTTGATGGTGCCCAGCGCCGCGGCCCAGTCGTCCGCGGTCGGTTCGCCGCGGTCGCCGGGGCCGAAGAGCAGCACCTCGTCGCCGGCCGCCACCTGGTCGTCACCCACGTCGAGGACGAACTGATCCATGCAGACCGTGCCGGCGATGCGTCGGCGCCGCCCGCCGAACAGCACCTCCGCGGTGTTCGTCGCGGACCTGGGGATGCCGTCGGCGTAGCCCAGCGGCACCACGGCGAGCGTCGTCTCGCGTGTTGTCGTGTACCGGTGCGCGTAGGAGACGCCGGTTCCCGCCGGTACCCGCTTGGTCAACGCGGCGTGCGTCGTCAGCGTCATCGCGGGGCGCAGGCCAAAGGCCGCCGGCGGCCCGATCTCCGGACCCGGGGACAGTCCGTAAACGGACACTCCCGGTCGAACCAGGTCGAAATGCGCCTCCGGGCTGACCAGGGTAGCCGCCGAGTTCGCCAGATGCCGCACGGACGGGTGTAGCCCCGCCTTCGTGGCGATGTCGATCGCATCCCGGAAACGCCCGATCTGACCCTGCACCGTGGGATGCCCGGGGGCGTCGGCGAACGCGAAGTGGCTCCACACACCGATCACCTCGATCACGCCCTCGGCCTCGAGTGCCGCCCCGGCGTCGCACAGCGCCGGCCAGTCGGCCTCCGTGGCTCCCGCCCGGCCGAGGCCCGTGTCCGCCTTGAGGTGCACCCGGGCGGTACGGCCGGTCCGCCGGGCCGCGGCGGCGGCCTCCTCGAGCGCCCAGCCCGCGGACGCGGACAGGTCGACATCCGCGGCGATGGCGGCGGCGAACGATTCACCGGGCGCCGCGAGCCAGGACAGCACCGGGACGGTGAACCCGGCCGCGCGCAGGGCGAGCGCCTCCTCAAGGAACGCCGTGCCGAGCCAGGTGGCCCCGCCCTCCAGGGCCGCCCGTGCGCACGGGATCATGCCGTGGCCGTAGCCGTCAGCCTTGACGACCGCCATGGTGGCGGCGTCGCCTGCCCGGGCGACGAGGGCGGTCACCGACGTGCGGACCGCGTCGAGATCGATGACGGCACAGGAACGAAGATCATTCCCGGCCGGAGAACCGGCTCGCTGTTCGGTCACGCCGTCACGCTACTCCGCGTGGCATCCGTCGCCGGTCAAGCAGGTCRCCGATGACCTGGGGCAGGAGGGCGGGCAGATCATTCGCTGCCAGCGGCGCCGGGGCCCGCTCGGCGGCCCGGCCGTGCAGATAGGCGCCGACCGCCCCGGCCGTCGCGGGGGCGAGCCCGGCGGCGAGCAGCGAGCCGATCAGGCCGGTCAGCACGTCACCGGTCCCGGCGGTCCCCAGCCATGCCGATCCGGTCGTGTTGACCAGCGCCGATCCATCCGGCCGCACGACGAGTGTGCGGGCGCCCTTGAGCAGGATCACCGCTCCCGTCGCCGCCGCGGCCCGCCGGAGAACAGCGAGCCGATCGTCGGCGAGTTCGGCGACGGTGGCCTGCGCGTCCCGGCCAAGGGCGACCGAGACGAACCGCTGGAACTCGCCCTCATGCGGTGTGATCAGCACCGGCGCCGCCCGCTCGGCGACGGCGGGCCGCGCCGCGATGATCTCGGCAAGCGGGTCGAGGCCCCCCGCGTCGACCAGGACCGGAAGGTCCGTCGCCAGCAACGCCGTCAGCAGGGTACGGACCGCGGGTCCCGGCGCCAGGCCTGGGCCGATCGCCCAGGCCTGGACCCGGCCGGCGGCCAGCATCGTGTCGGCGTCACCGGCCTCGATGACGGTCACGACGGCCTCGGGATGCGCCATCCGCACGAAATCGCCGGCCCTGCTCACGACCGCGCCGACGGCCTCGCCCGCGACCTTCTCGGCGTGCCCCGCGGTCACTACCCGCAGGTACCCGGCGCCACCACGCAGCGCGCCGCCGACCGCGAGCACCGCGGCGCCCGGATAGGCGTCGCTGCCGGCGACGAGGCCGAGGACCCCGCGACTGTACTTGGACGCCGTCGGGCTGGGAACGGGCAATGCCGCGGCGACGTCGGCGTCGTCGAGAGCGCACAGGTCGGGTTCAGGCAGGTCCAGTCCGATGTCGACCAGCTCGACGGGGCCGGTGTGGGCGGCACCGGGCATGAGCCACAGGCCGCGTTTGCGGGTACCGAAGGTGACGGTACTGCTCGCCCGGACCGCCGGCCCCGCGACGGCCCCGGTGTCCGCGTCCACCCCGCTGGGGACGTCGACCGCCACCGTCCGTTCGGGGGGTGCCAGAACGGCGAGCCGGGCGTACGGCTCGCGCAGCCCGCCCCGGCCCCCGATGCCGAGCAACCCGTCCAGCACCAGATCGGCGGCGGCGAACAGGATACGCAGCCGCTCATCGTCGATCGGCTGCCCCGCACCCGCCGGACCGCCCGCGCCCACCACCGGACCCGGATGGTGCAGTCGGCCACCGGCCGCAAGCAGGGCTGCGGTGCCTTCCGGGTGGGTGCGGCCGGGTGCCACCGCATCAATCCGCGCCCCTCGGGCGGCCAGCCGCGCTCCGGCCCAGAGGGCGTCACCACCGTTGTCGCCACCGCCGGCGAGCACGACGACGCGGGCACCGTAGACCCGCCCGAGGCGTCGTGCGGCRTGCGCGACGAGCCCGTGCACCGCCCGCTGCATCAGAGCGCCGGGGGGCAGCGAGGCGAGCAGCGGCGCCTCGGCACCTCGAACCTGTTCGACCGTATGGGCATTGCGCATGCCGACATGCTGCCCCGCTCCGATCCGCGGGCGCCCGACAGGCCGGCACGGACCCACCGGACCCACCGGACCCGACCGTGCTCAGGTCTCGGCGACGACCATCRCCACGGCCACGCCGCCGTCGTGGGTGAGCGAGAGGTGCCAGGACGCGATGCCGAGCCGGGCCGCCGCGGCGGCCACCGTGCCGATGATCCGTAACGACGGTCGCCCCCCGGTACCGAGAACAACCTCGGTGTCGTGCCACTCGAGACCGGGGGGTGCGCCGAGAACCTTGGCGACCGCCTCCTTCGCCGCAAACCGGGCAGCCAACCGCTCAGGCCGGGCGAGGCCGCGTTCGGTCGCGGTGAACAGCCTCATCGCGATGCCCGGCGTGCGCGCCAGCGTCGCGGCGAACCGGTCGACATCCACCACGTCCACTCCGACGCCCACCACCGCCACCCGGAAAGGTTCCCACAAACGCGGTGTTGCGCCGCCGTCGGCACCGGGGTGGCCGGTGAGGTCCCCGCCAGCCGGTTCACGCCCATCTCGCCGAGGGCGCCCGCGCCCCGCTGATCAACGCTTCGTCGATCAGTGCGTCGCAGCCCGCCCTGGGGCCGATCCGCCGTTGCCGTCGTCCTTAGCTGTCGCCATCGGGAGCGGTGCGGCCCTTGTCCGCGCCGGTGCCCGTGGCGGCACCCTCCGGTCTCATCGGGGGCTCGACGTCGTCCCCGGCGAGGATCCGGTAGAGACCACGGCGGGTCTCGGCGAGCAGGGACCGCGCCGCGGCGATCTGCGCTTCGTCTCCGGCCTGGGCCACCTGGACGATGGCCGCACCGACGGCGAACGCCAGCGTTCGCAAACTGGTGAGATCGTCATCGACCGCCGCCGCAGCAGTCTCCCACGGCTTGCGCTCCCCTGCGCGTGCCTCGACGTGCGCCCGCCCGGCGTCGGTGAGATGGAAGACTCGCTTGCCCTCCGCCTCCTCCGCGCGCACGAGACCCTCGTCGGCCAGCAGTGACAGGACCGGGTAGACCGACCCCGGGCTCGGCCGCCAGATGCCACCGCTGCGCTCCGCAAGCTCGCGGATCATCTGGTAGCCGTGCATGGGCTCCTCGGCCAGCAGCGCGAGCAGCGCCTCCCGGACGTCGCCCCGCCCCACCTTCGGCCCACGGCCGCCGAAGCTGCCGGGGCCACCGAAGCCGGGGCCGCCGAAGCCCRGACCGAACCCCGGACCGGGAAAGCCGCCGAACGGCCAGCCCGGTCCGCCCCGGCGGCCTCTCGGCCCGCCTCCCGCGTGCCCACCGTGCTCACGATGCCCACCGTGCTCACGATGCCCACCGTGCTCACGATGCCCACCGTGGCCGCCACGGCCGACGCGACCGGCCCGACCGCTCTCGGGGTGGTCCTGCTCGCCGGCCACCGCCTCCGACCGGCCACCACACTGCCCCCAAGCGCTCATCGCCTCGAAGAAGTCCCGCAGCCGGGACGGSCCGAACCCGGCCTCGCATCCCCAGTGGCCCCATGGGCCCGGCATCACCTGTGAAACCATGATCATTCCCTTCGAATCGGCGCGACCGGAGCAATCCGCTCACGCTCCATCACGTAGGCTCACGATATATCGCGATGCAATCGATGACAAGACCTACTCGKCTAGGCATCCCCGAACCGCGCGAATTCCGTAGGATTGAGCAGTGATCATTTCGGGGTCCGGGGAGAACGGGCACGGCGGAGACGCCGTCACCCCGCTCGAGGCAGCCTTCGAGGAACGCGCCTGCGCACAGCACGCCGGCACCGACGTCTTCATGGAAGGGGTGAATCTGGCTCTTCTCGGTCGAGTCGAACAACTCCGTATCCGCCCCACCAACGCATCCGGCACGGTGGACGACGACGGTTCGTACGAGGTCCGCCTGGAGGCGGCCGACGACGGGCCACGGACGGGCTGTACCTGCACCGAGGGATCCACCGGCTCGTTCTGCCGGCACGCGGTCGCGGTCGCCCTCGTGGCCACCGGCTCGGCGGGGCTCGCCGAGGACGACGAGGGGGAGGACGGCACGATCCTCGGCGAGGAGACCCTCTTCACCGACGACCCGGTCCACGCCGCGATGCGCGTCTTCCTCAGCCGCGCCCCTCGCGCCGAACTTGTCGAGACCCTGCTCGACGCCGCCGACGACAACGACGCCGTCGCCGATGCGCTGTGGGAGGCGACGGTCGCCTGGCACGGCCGTCAGCACGGAGCGACGCCGTCCACCTGACCGGCAGGCCCCTGACCCGCAGGCCCGAGCCCCCGCAGCCCGATGCCAGGGGCCCCACACTGCGCCGAAGGCGCCGTCGACTACCCCAGGAAGCTCGCCGAAGGCGAGCTGACAGAAACCCCGAACGGCGCCCGATGCCAGGGGCCCCCACACTGCGCCGAAGGCGCCGTGTGGGGAAGGCGCCGTGTGGGGAAGGCGCCGTGTGGGGAAGGGCTTACTCGACTGTCACCGACTTCGCCAGGTTACGCGGCTGATCGACATCGAGGCCGCGCGCAAGCGCCAGCTCGCACGCGAAGACCTGCAGCGGTAGCGTCGTGACCAGGGGCGCGAACAGCGACGCGGTCGCGGGCACGCGGATGAGATGATCGGCGAACGGTTCGACGGCGGTGTCGCTCTCTTCCGCGATCACGATCGTGCGGGCGCCACGCGCCCGGACCTCCTGGATGTTGGAAACGATCTTTCMGTGCAGGTTGGCACGACCCCGCGGGGACGGCACAACGACGAACACCGGCAGGCCGGGCTCGATGAGCGCGATCGGCCCGTGCTTGAGCTCCCCCGCCGGGAACCCCTCGGCGTGCATGTAGGCGAGTTCCTTGAGCTTGAGGGCCCCTTCCRGGGCCACCGGGTACCCCACATGACGACCGAGGAATAGCACCGCCTTCGCGTCGGCCAGGGCGCGGGCGAGCTCCCGCACCGGCTCGACCGTTCCCAGCGTCCGTTCGATCAGCTCGGGCATGCGCTGGAGCCGCTCGACGTACGCGGCGACCTCGTCGCCGTAGAGCACGCCGCGCACCTGGGCCAAGAACAGGCCGACGAGAAGGCACGCGGCGACCTGCCCGAGGAAGGTCTTGGTGGACGCGACCCCCACCTCCGGGCCGCAGCGGGTGTACAGCACCGCATCGGACTCCCGAGGGATCGTAGAACCGTTGGTGTTGCAGATGGCCAGCACCCGCGCCTTCTGCTCGCGCGCGTGTTTGACCGCCATCAGCGTGTCCAGCGTCTCGCCGCTCTGGCTGATCGCGATGACGAGGGTGGACCGGTCGAGCACCGGGTCGCGGTAGCGAAACTCCGAAGCCATCTCGACCTCGCAGGGCAGCCTGGTCCAGTGCTCGATTGCGTACTTCGCGATGAGGCCGGCGTGGTAGGCGGTGCCGCAGGCGACGATGAAGACCTTGTCCACGTCCCGGAAATCCTGGCCAGACAGCCGCTCCTCGTCGAGCACGATCGCACCGTCGGCGGAAAGCCGACCGCGCAGCGTGTCTGCCAGGGCGGTCGGCTGCTCGCTGATCTCCTTGAGCATGAAGTACGGGTAGCCGCCCTTCTCGGCGGCGCTGGCATCCCAGTCGACGTGGTAGCGCCGACCCTCGATGATCTGGCCGCCGAAGTCGGTCACCGTCGCACCGTCCCGGCGGGCCTCGACCACCTGATCCTGCCCGATCTCCAGCGCCTCCCGGGTGTGGGCGATGAAGGCCGAGACGTCGCTGGCGAGGAAGGTCTCCCCCTGACCGAGCCCCACGACCAGCGGGCTGTTACGCCGGGCCCCGACAACCACCTCCGGGAAGTCGCGGTGCAGCACGACCAGGGTGAACGCGCCTTCCAGCCGCCGGCAGACCCGTCGCAGCGCGACGGTCAGCGGATGCGCGCCCCCGTCGTACCCGCGGTCGGCACCAGCACCAGCACCAGCACCGGTGCCGGTGCCGGTGCCGGTGCCGGCAAGCTCGACTTCGAGGAGATGGGCGACGACCTCCGTGTCGGTCCCACTGGCGAGCTCGTGGCCGACCGTCTCCAGCTCGACCCGCAACGCGGCGAAGTTCTCGATGATCCCGTTGTGGATGACGGCGATGGCGCCGGTGCAGTCGGTGTGCGGATGGGCATTCGCGTCGGTTGGTCCACCATGCGTGGCCCACCGGGTATGCCCCATGCCTGTGGTGCCGGGCATCGGCCTGGAATCCGGATTCTCGGCGAGCAGCTTCTCGAGGTTGGACAGCTTGCCGGCACGACGCGCCGTCCGCAGTGCCCCGGCGCCGACCACGGCGACACCCGACGAGTCGTAACCGCGGTACTCCAACCGCCGCAGACCGTTCAACGCGACATCCAGGGCCGCCTGGTCGCCGACGTAACCGATGATCCCGCACATGCGGCTCAGCGTACGCAGGTTCCCGGGGGTGAGAGCGTACCGGGGGAGGCTCGGGGCAAGGTGTCCGCTTGTGGCCGCGGCGGGACCGGTCAGCGGCGGGATCGGTCAGCGGCGGGATCGGTCAGCGGCGGGATCGGTCAGCGCGCCGGCGGCAACGCGGTGCGCACGACGGCGGCGAGCCGCTGTGCGACCGCCCGCGCGGCGGCGTCGGTGCCCGCCTCGACCATCACCCGCACGAGGGGTTCGGTGCCGGACGACCGCAGCAGCACCCGACCCTCGTCACCGAGTTCCGCCTTGGCCAGGGCGACGGCCCGCAGCAGTTCCTCATTGGTGTCCACCTGTGTCCGGTCGACGCCACGCACGTTCACCAACACCTGGGGCAGCCGGGTCATCGCCTTGGTGAGCTCGCCGAGCGGTTGTCCGGTCTCGGCGACCCGGCCCAGGATCCGCAACGCCGTCAACAACCCATCGCCGGTCGTCGCGTGGTCCAGGAACACCACGTGCCCGCTCTGCTCACCGCCGAGCACGTAGCCTCCGGCGCGCATCGTCTCCAGCACGTACCGATCTCCGACGGGTGTAGTGACGACGGTGATACCGGCCTCCCGCATCGCGTGGTGAAAGCCCAGATTCGACATCACGGTGACCACCACCGTGTCGTCGACCAGCTCACCCCGCTCGGCCAGCGCCAGAGCACACATCGCCAGGATCTGGTCGCCGTCGACGACCTCACCGGTCGCGTCCACGGCGAGGCAACGGTCCGCGTCGCCGTCATGGGCGATGCCGACGTCGGCGCCGTGCGCCACGACCGCGGCACGCAGGCTGTCGAGATGGGTGGCACCGCTGCCGTCGTTGATCGCTATCCCGTCGCCGTCGGCGTGCAGCGCGACGACGTCGGCTCCGGCCGCCCGCAGCACCCGAGGGGCCAAGGTGGAGGCGGCGCCCTGGGCACAGTCGACGACGACCCGCAGGCCGTCGAGCGGCACCGGCAGCGTGGCCAGCAGATGCGCCGCATACCGGTCGAGGAGAACCGGTTCGTCGCGGACCCGACCGACGTCGGCGCCGACGGGACGGCGGCTGGGAGGTAGGGCCATCCGCCGCTCGATGGCATCCTCGACCTCGTCGGGCAGTTTGAGGCCGCCGGCGGCGAACAGCTTGATGCCGTTGTCCGGCATCGGGTTATGGCTGGCGGAGAGCATGACGCCGAACATCGCGCCGCTGGCCGCGACGGCGTGAGCCACCGCGGGCGTGGGTGCCACCCCGATCCGGGCCACGTCGGCACCGGAGGCCGCGAGCCCGGCGACCACCGCGGCCTCCAGGAACTCCCCGGAGGGCCGCGTGTCCCGGCCGACGACCACTACCGGCTTACCGCGGCCGGAGGGCCCGCTGGTCCGGTTCGGCCCAGCGAGGACCTCGACCGCCGCGGAAGCCAGCGACAACGCCTGCTCCGCGGTCAGATCGATGTTGGCGACACCTCGGACGCCGTCGGTGCCAAAGAGCCTCACCATTGAGGTCTCCCTCGTCGAAGATCGTGGCGGAGACCGAGGGGGGCACCGGTGGCACCGATCCCCTCCGGGAGCACGCCTCCGGGGGCACGCCCGCGAAGGGGATCCAAGGTCAGCGCTTGCTGTACTGCGGAGCCTTGCGGGCCTTCTTGAGCCCGTACTTCTTACGCTCCTTGACCCGAGCGTCACGGGTCAGGAAGCCGGCCTTCTTCAGGGTAGGCCGGGACTCCTCCTCCGCCAGCGTCAACGCGCGGGCGAGGGCGAGCCGCAGCGCACCGGCCTGCCCGGAGACGCCGCCGCCGTGCAGCCGGGCGACGATGTCGTACGACTCCATCCGATCCAGTGCCTTGAGCGGCTCGTTGACGAGCTGCTGGTGCACCTTGTTCGGGAAATACTGCTCAAGCGTGCGCCCGTTGAGCGTCCACTGCCCGGTCCCCGGGAGCAGACGCACCCGGACGACCGCCTCCTTGCGCCGCCCGGTGGCGCGGGGATTGCCCTGTACGTCGGTCACGACAGCCACGTCGCGTTCCTTCCTCGGTTGATGCGTGGTTCCCGGGGCCGATACCGCCGGGCGGGAAGAGCCCGCCCGGCGACCGGCTCAGGAGGTCCGCGGCTACTGCGCGACCTGGATGATCTCGAACGGGGTGGGCTGCTGCGCCTGGTGCGGGTGAGTCGGACCCGCATAGACCTTCAGCTTGGTCCCCTGGGCTCGGCCGAGCTTGTTCTTCGGCAGCATGCCCTTGATCGCCTTCTCGACGATGATCTGCGGACGGGTGTCGAGCAGCTCCCCGTAGGAGGTGCTGCGCAGACCGCCCGGGAAGCCGGAGTGCCGGTGGTACTGGGCCTGCTCCCGCTTGTTSCCGCTCAGGGCGACCTTACCCGCGTTGATCACGACGACGAAGTCGCCGGTGTCGATATGCGGAGCGAAGTACGGCTTGTGCTTTCCACGCAGGAGCGTGGCGGCCTGGGTCGCCAGCCGACCGAGCACCACGTCGGTGGCATCGATGACGTGCCACACACGCTGGACATCCGCGGGCTTGGGCTGGTACGTGCGCACAGGTCTGCCTTCTCGTTCGGACGATCCCGCCAGGAGACTCCCAAGGGGCCTCTCGCGGATCTCGTCAAGAATGTGGAGCGCGCAGACGGGACGTGTCACGCGCAGCAGTCTTTGAGGTTACCAGGCGATCGGAGCGGTCCACCGGGGGGGCACGGAAGGCTGGAGTATCGGGAGTACGGGAGTACGGGAGAGCACCGGGAGTACGGACATGCAGTCGGTCCGGCCACCGACCATGGACACCTGACCGCGCTGAATCCCGCCGACAACCTGGCTATTCTCACCAGGATGACGGAGATGGGCAGCGGGCGATCTGACGGGCGCGAGGGGCCCGGGGCCCCCGGGCACGAGGGGCCGACCCCGCTGTCCGGAGGCGCCTGCCATGATCGGGCGTCTCCCGCGCCTGCCGAGGGCCGTCGGTCGGCCGGCGCGTCGAAGGGCGCGTCGGAGGGCGGCGGTCCGGCCTGCCGGGGAGGCACCACGKGCCCGACAGCGGCGACGATTCCCCGCCCGGGTGGCGCGCACCCCGACCTCGACGGCTGGACTCCCCCGGCCGACGATCCCCTGTTCGGGGGGTCCCGGACGTACTCGTTCTCGCCGAAGCCGACCTCCCTGCGGATCACGCCGCCCGACACCACGCCGCCCGACGTAACACCGTCCCCGACCACCACGAGCTTGAGCACGGGGCCAGCCGGGACCGGCGCCGCATCCGTGCCGCCGTCCGGTCCGACCCGCTATGAGCGCCCGGCATCCCGTCCACGGGACTCGGACACGCCGGCCTATCCGGGTGTCTCCCCACGCCCGGGTGTCTTCCCCGACACGGATGCCGTTACCGGCGGTCCCACCCTCATCGGTGAAACCGGCGAATCCCACCCACCCCCCGCGGCTGACAGCGGATTCGGCGACGGCGATCCGGTCGACGGCGATCCGATCAACGGGTCGGCACCGTCCGCCACCGCCGCATCGAGCGCCCGTGGCGCGTACCCGCCGAGGTGGGGGCGGAGCACTCAGGACCAGGCCGGGGACCGTGGGGTCCGCAGCGCTCGGCGGCTGCTGGCCGGCGTCGCCGGGGCCGTCCTCGTCCTCATCGCGGCGGTCGCGGTCGTGGCGGTGCGCAGCGGGGACAACGGGCGCAGCGGGGACAACGGGAACAAGACGCCCACCACCCGGCAGACGCTCCCACCGATCCCGGCAGGCTTCCTCGACAGCGCGACCCTCGACTCCGATCCGGTGACCGCCAACGAGTTCTTCTCCGACGAGCAGGTCGAGGCCGAAGGACGGAACTACCGACGGCTCGCCCGCAAACTGGACAACAGCTGCCCGGATCTCACTGGTGATCTGGTCACACAGCTCAAGGACCGGCGCTGCCGGCAGGTGGTGCGGACGCTGTTCCTCAGCACCCCGAGGGACGGCGAACGCCAGGTGTTGGCCGGCGTCACCGTCTTCGTCCTCGACAAGCTCGCCACCGCCAYCGCCACCGCGGACATCCTCAACCAGGGACGCGGTGGCATCGTGCCCCTCCCCGTCCCGGCCAACTCGATTCCGAACGCGCGGATCACCGGCCCGGGTGGGAACAACTCGTGGCGGGGCGCGATCACCCGCGGGCACTACCTCATCTACACGCAGGTCGCCTACACCGACGGCACCCAGGGTGCGGGGATCGATCCCGCGCTGCGGAACGCCCAGACCGATCTGAGCACGCTCGCGACCGAGCCCATCGGAGACCGAGCAGTACTCGGCCACGGTCCGCGCCACTGACTCACCGGCGACCACTGACTCACCGGCGACCACTGACTCACCGGCGACCGGGGCCCCCTCAACCGGACGGCGTGGGGGGAATCCGGACGGCCCGGGTGACCTCGGCCCGGGCGGCCAGCTCAGGATCGGGCGGGTAACGCACGTCCACCAGCGTCAGGCCGTGTGCCGGCGCCACGGTGACGGCGGGGTCCCGGACACCTCGGTGCAGCACCGCCGCGGGCCATTGGGGCGGCTTGCGGCCCTCCCCGACGGCGAGCAGGGCGCCGACCAGCGCCCGGACCATGGAGTGGCAGAAGGCGTCGGCCTCGACGTCGGCCACGACGACCCCCTCAGGCCGGCGGAGCACATCGAGGCGCAGCAGCGTACGGACGGTCGTCGCGCCTTCCCGGCGCCGGCAGAACGCGGCGAAGTCATGCTCGCCGACCAGGAACAGCGCCGCCGCCGCCATCGCGGGCACGTCGAGCGGACGAGGCCAGGCCAGGGTGTCGAAGCGCCGCAGGGGTTCGGCTCCATACGGAGCGTCGGTGATCCGATAGACGTAGCGGCGGGAGAGCGCGGAGAATCTGGCGTCGAAGCCGGGCGGTGCCGGGGCGAGCCCGATGATCCGCACGGCCCGGTCCAGGACACCGTTCAGCCGCCGCGCGAGGCCGCCGAGCGGCACGTCGTCCGGGAGATCAACGTGCGCTACCTGACCGACGGCGTGGACACCCGAATCGGTCCGTCCGGCGACGGTGAGCCGTACCGCCGGCAACCGCGCCACCCGCATGAGGGCGTCCTCCACATCGCCCTGCACGGTGCGTTGGCCGGGCTGGCGGGCCCATCCCGCGAACGGCGTCCCGTCATAAGAGAGGTCCAGCCGCAGCCGAACCAGCCCGTCGGTCATCATCATCACCGGCGGGCAGCCGCCTCGCGACCCGCGGGACGACGTCCCGCGGAAACTCCCGGATCGGACATCTGCCTCTCCCCCGTGCAAGCGACGACGCGGCGGTGCGGCGGCACTAAAACGAAAGCCCGCCGCCCATGATGGGCGGCGGGCCTGCGCGGATCTACTCCAGGACGCGAGATTCGGCCAAAGATTTCGGCCTTCGGCCCGGATCTCAGTTTGCGGAGTTCTGCTCCCCGGCGCCGGAGTCGTCCCCGATGCCGGAGTCGTCCGTCTGCGCGGTCGTCGGCTTGCCGGCGGCCCCTTCGGCGGGGGTCTCCGCCGGCTCCGCGGCCTCGACTGCCACAGCAGCCGCGGTTGGCGACTCCTGGGCCAGCTCCTCCGCAGCCTCCACGGTGGCACCGGTGGGCTTGCGACGAGCCTCGAAACGGGTGCCCCGCGCCCGCTCGGCCTCACTGACGGCCTGCTGGCCGACGGTCAGCGCCTCGACCAGCTCGATCCGGGCCAGCGGGGCGTTGTCACCCTTCCGGTTGCCGATCTTGACGATCCGGGTGTAGCCACCGTTCCGGTTCGCGTAGCGCGGACCGATCTCGGTGAACAGGGTGTGCACGACCGAGTTGTCGCGTACCTGGCGCATGACACGCCGGCGGGCGTGCAGGTCCCCCCGCTTGGCGAAGGTCACCAAACGCTCGGCGTACGGACGCAGCCGCTTGGCCTTCGCCTCGGTGGTGGTGATGCCGCCGTGCTCGAACAGCGCGGTGGCGAGGTTGGCCAGCAGCAGCCGCTCATGTGCGGGGCTGYCGCCGAGCCGGGCGCCCTTGGTTGGCGTGGGCATGATGAGTGCTCCTCGTTCCTTTCACTGTCCTGCTGGTCACCGGCCTAGCCAGGCTGCCCGCCCGAAGGACGCGGCTCTCGCCACCGGAGGGTCGCCGAGGGCCCCCGCCGGAAGCGGAGGCCCTCGTGGAGATCAGTACTGCTCGGTCTCGATGAACTCCGCGCCGTCGTCGGACGGGTCGGAGAACGACGGGCTGTACGCGTCGGTGCCGTAGGTGTCCACCGCCTGGCGCGGGTCGAACCCGGGCGGGGAGTCCTTGAGCTGCAGGCCCATCGCGCCCAGCTTCGTCTTGACCTCATCGATCGACTTCTGCCCGAAGTTACGGATGTCGAGCAGGTCGGCCTCGCTACGGGAGACCAGCTCGCCGATCGTGTGGATGCCCTCGCGCTTGAGGCAGTTGTAGGAGCGGACGGTCAGGTCCATCTCCTCGATGGGCAGCGCAAGGTCGGCCRCCAGCGCCGCGTCCGCGGCGGACGGGCCGATGTCGACGCCCTCCGCCTCGGCGTTGAGCTCCTGAGCCAGCCCGAACAGGCCGACCAGGGTCTTGCCGGCGCTGGCCATCGCGTCTCGCGGGGAGATCGACGGCTTGGTCTCGACGTCAACGATGAGCCGGTCGAAGTCGGTCCGCTGCTCGACGCGGGTCGCCTCGACCTTGTAGGTCACCTTCAGCACCGGCGAGTAGATCGAGTCGATCGGGATCCGCCCGATCTCCTGGCCGGCCTGCTTGTTCTGGGCCGCGCTGACATACCCGCGCCCCCGCTCGACGGTCAGCTCGATCTCAAGCTTGCCCTTGTCGTTCAGAGTGGCGAGYCGCAACTCGGGGTTGTGCACCTCGACGCCCGCCGGCGGGGCGATGTCCGCCGCCGTGACCTCGCCGGGGCCCTGCTTGCGCAGGTACATCACGGTCGGCTCGTCGTTGTCGGAGCTGACGACCAGTTCCTTGAGGTTCAGGATCAGGTCGGTCACGTCCTCCTTGACGCCGGGCACGGTGGAGAACTCGTGCAGCACGCCGTCGATGCGGATGCTGGTGACCGAGGCACCTGGGATGGAGGACAGCAGGGTCCGGCGCAACGAGTTACCGAGGGTGTAGCCGAAGCCCGGCTCCAGCGGCTCGATCACGAAGCGTGAACGGAACTCGGAGATCGGGTCTTCGATGAGGGTGGGACGCTGAGCGATCAGCATGAGAACGTCCTTCCGACCACGGCGACCGCCATATGACGCCGTGTGGTGCGGGCCCCCTGACGGGAGCCGGTGGGCGGAACATCGGTCCATTCCACCCACGGGTGGTGTCCGGGCGGAGGCCCGCCCGGACTCCAGTGTGCTCCGCCCCTGGCTGCGGGGACGACGCCGGTAGATTTTACTTGGAGTAAAGCTCGACGATCAGCTGTTCCTGCACCTGGGTATCGATCACCTGYCGCGCCGGCAGCGAGTGCACCAGGATCCGCAGCTGGCTCGGGATCACCTCCAGCCAGGCTGGAACGGCCCGACCCTGACCCGCGGTCTCCCGGGCCACGATGAACGGGGTGAGCTCCCGGGCCTTCGGCGCGATCTCGACGATGTCGTTCTCGCTGATCCGATAGCTGGGGATGTCGACCTTGCGGCCGTTCACCTGGACGTGGCCGTGCCGGACAGCCTGACGGGCGGCGTCCCGCGAGGGTGCGAAGCCACCCCGGTACACGACGTTGTCGAGCCGCGACTCAAGGATCTTCAGCAGCTCGTCACCGGTCTTGCCGGCCCGGCGATTCGCCTCGTCGTAGTAGCCCCGGAACTGCTTCTCCAGCACGCCGTAGATCCGGGCGCACTTCTGCTTCTCGCGCTTCTGCAGCAGGTACTCGGAGTCCTTGGTGCGGCCACGGCCGTGCTCGCCCGGCGGGTAGGGCCGGATCTCGATCGGGCACTTCGGGGTGTCGCACTTGCTGCCCTTGAGGAACAGCTTGGTCTTCTCGCGGCGGCAACGCTTGCAGTCCGCGCCGGTGTAACGGGCCATCTAATCCTTCTCTCTCGTTTCCTGGCGCGAACTCGAACACGACGCCACGACACCGGCCGGCGTGGAGCCCCGGCCACGGCCGCCTCGCCGCATGGTCACACCCTGCGCCGCTTGGGCGGGCGGCAACCGTTGTGYGGGGTCGGGGTGACGTCCTGGATCGCACCGACCTCGAGCCCCGCGGCCTGCAGGGAACGGATCGCGGTCTCCCGGCCGGAACCCGGGCCCTTCACGAAGACATCGACCTTGCGCATCCCGTGCTCCTGCGCCTTGCGGGCCGCGTTCTCGGCCGCCATCTGGGCGGCGAAGGGCGTGGACTTGCGGGAGCCCTTGAAGCCGACATGACCCGCCGAAGCCCAGGAGATCACGTTCCCGGACGGGTCGGTGATGGAGACGATCGTGTTGTTGAACGTGCTCTTGATGTGAGCGTGTCCGTGGGCGACGTTCTTCTTTTCCTTGCGCCGGACCTTCTTGGCGCCGGCTGCGMGCGTCTTGGGAGGCATATTCGCGTGTGGTCTCCGTGTACGAGGTCGTCGATCAGTGGTCGGCGGCAGACCCGAACGGTCCGCCGGGGACCCTGACTACTTCTTGCCAGCCTTCTTCTTGCCGGCGATGGCGCGGCGCGGGCCCTTGCGGGTGCGCGCGTTGGTGTGCGTGCGCTGGCCGTGGACGGGCAGGTTACGCCGGTGACGGAGCCCCTGGTAGCACCCGATCTCCATCTTGCGGCGGATGTCCTGCTTGATCTCCCGGTTGAGGTCACCCTCGACCCGGTAGTTCGCGTCGATCCAGTCGCGCAGCCTGACGATCTCTTCCTCGCTCAGATCACGAACACGCGTGTCCGGGTTGACCGCGGTGGCGGCGAGGGTGTCTCGGGAGCGGCTGCGGCCGATTCCGAAGATGTAGGTCAGAGCGATCTCAACCCGCTTCTCGCGGGGAAGGTCGACGCCGGAGAGGCGTGCCATGAACGGATGTTTCCTTCCTGCGGCCGGAGGTCTCGGGCGATGCCGTCCCGGCCGGCGCCGGGCCGGGCGGGCCCCGGCCTCCGACCGGGGGTGGGTCGTCCCGAAGAGGACGCCTGGCATCGCTTGGATGCGGTGGGCCGCATCTCGGCGGGCGGCACGTGCTGTGCCACCCGCCGGGACGAGGCGCACCCGTCAGGACATCAGCCCTGACGCTGCTTGTGACGAAGGTTGTCGCAGATGACCATGACTCGCCCGTGGCGACGGATCACCTTGCACTTGTCGCAGATCTTCTTGACGCTGGGCTTGACCTTCACGGCTGTTGCGGACCTCCTGCGCAGCCGCGGGCCGCGCGTGGCGATTGAGTGGAGCTACGGGCGAGTGAGAAAAGATCGACTACTTGTAGCGGTAGACGATGCGGCCGCGGGACAGGTCGTAGGGCGAGAGCTCGACCACGACGCGGTCCTCCGGCAGGATCCGGATGTAGTGCTGGCGCATCTTCCCGCTGATGTGGGCGAGAACACGATGACCGTTCTGGAGCTCCACCCGGAACATCGCGTTCGGGAGCGGCTCCACCACACGGCCTTCGATCTCGATGGCCCCGTCCTTCTTCGGCATGTCCTCCGCTGTCCTGACGTCGACTATGGGACGGCGGCTCGGCCGCGACCGGTCGGCCCCCCGAAATGTCCGGAAAAGCCCAGGTCAGAGGCTTGAACTACCCCGAGAGGAGCCCGAACCCACCAACCACACTGCCACCGACCGCAACTGCCATGGACAGGACTGCTATCGACACGGTGGAGCACACCGGCGTGAGAAGACCGCCAGCTAAAGAGTGTACGCTGCGACCCCCGTCAAGGGTCAACACGACCCCCGTCAAGGGCCGACGCGACCGACGCGACCTCAGCCGGTTCAGCCGGTTCAGGACGGGGCGTCAGCCGGCTGCCCGCAGACGACCCCGAGCTMGGCGAGTTTCGCCGCTCCGCCGTCCGGCGCCGTTAGCACCCACGGCCCACGGGGAGTGATTGCCACCGAGTGCTCGGTGTGGGCGGCGAGGCTGCCGTCGCGGGTCACGACGGTCCAGTCGTCGGGGAGCACGGCCGTGTCCGGCGACCCCATAGTGATCATAGGCTCGATGGCCAGCGCAAGGCCCTCGATCAGCCGGATGCCACGGCCAGGCCGGCCGTGGTTGAGCACGTGGGGGGGCTGGTGCATCTCGCTGCCGATGCCGTGGCCGCCGTAGTGGTCGACGATCCCGTAGCCATGTGGACGGACATGCCGCTCGACGGCGGCGCTGATGTCGGTGAGCTTTCCGCCGAGCTGGGCTGCGKCGAGGCCCGCCCACAGCGCGCCCTCGCACGTGTCGATCATCGCGAGAACCTCCGGGGCGACCTCACCGACCGGCACGGTGATCGCGGCGTCCCCGTGCCAGCCGTCCACGATCGCCCCGCAGTCRATCGAGATGATATCGCCCTCGCGCAGCACCCGCTTGCGGGTGGGGATGGCGTGCACTACCTCGTTGTTGACCGAGCTGCAGATCGAGGCCGGATACGGCGGCTGGGCATAGCCCTTGAAGGACGGGATACCGCCGTCGTCCCGGATCGTCTTCTCGGCAAGGGCGTCCAGCTCGGCCGTGGTGACCCCGGGGACGACCGCGYCACGCAGCCGCGCCAGCGTCTTCGCGACGAGCAGGCCAGCAACCCGCATCTTGGCAATCTCTGCCGCCGTCTTGATCTGGACGTGCTCTCGTCGCGCCACGCTCGTCGCCCCGGTCCGTGTTCGTGTTGTGTCCGTTTCCGATGCTAGCCGCCGACCCCGCAGGACGTGCTCCAACGATCTTCCGCGAAAAGCACGGGAGTCACGTTCGGCCTGGTCCGCGCCCGGACCAGGCCGACGGGTTCAGTCGCCGTAGTGCCGCAGGGCGTCGAGCGCGCGGTCGGTGACGTTATCCACCGGTCCGGTGGCGTCGATACCGATCAGGATGCCCTTTTCGGCGTAGTAGGCCACCAGCGGCGCCGTCTGGTCCGCGTAGACCTCGAGCCGATGGCGGACCGTCTCCGACCGATCGTCGTCGCGCTGGAACAGCTCGCCACCACACCGGTCACAGACGCCTTCGACCGACGGCGGGTCGAAGTCGATGTGCCAGATGTGACCGCAGTTCCGACAGGTGCGCCGACCGGACAGCCGGCGCACCACCTCGTCGTCGTCGACGACGAGCTCGAGCACCACGTCCAGACGGGTCCCCATGCCATCGAGCATCTGCCCGAGCACCTCGGCCTGCGGGACGTTACGAGGAAAACCATCGAGCAGGAATCCCTTGACCGCGTCGTCCTCGGCCAAGCGGTTGCGGACCATACCGATGGTGATCTCGTCCGGTACGAGATCACCGGCATCCATGAAGGTCTTGGCCTTGACGCCCAGTTCGGTTCCCTGTCGCACGTTCGCCCGGAAGATGTCCCCGGTGGAGATCTTAGGGATCGACCGCGCCTGGGCAATGAACGCGGCCTGGGTGCCCTTTCCGGCACCGGGCGGCCCGACCAGTACGAGGCGCACTACCGGAGGAAWCCTTCGTAATTGCGGAGCATGAGCTGGCTTTCGATCTGCTTCACGGTTTCCAGCCCAACCCCCACCATGATCAGGACCGACGTGCCCGCGAAGGGGAACGGCTGGTCCTTGGTCAGGTTCAACAGTGCCAACGGAAGGACCRTGATCACGCCAAGGAACAGCGATCCCGGGAGCGTGATCCGGTCGAGTACATGTTTGAGGTACTCCGCCGTCGGGTTCCCCGGCCTGATCCCGGGGATGAACCCACCATACTTCTTCATGTTGTCCGCGACCTCCGTTGGGTTGAAGGTGATCGCAACATAAAAATAGGTGAAGAAGATGATGAGTGCGAAGTATGTCACCAGATAGAGTGGATGGTCTCCCCTGGAGAGATATCTTTGCTCGAAGTCCTGGAAGCTCCGGTTGCTCCATACCTGCCCGGCGAGTTGAGGGAGCTGCAGCAGCGAGGACGCGAAGATGACGGGGATGATCCCGGCCTGGTTGACCTTGATCGGCAGGTAGGTCGACGTCCCGCCGTACATCCGCCGCCCGATCAGGCGTTTGGYGTACTGGACCGGGATGCGACGCTGAGACTGCTCGACGAACACGACGAACACGACGATCGCGAGACCGAGCAGGAGCACCAGGCTAAACACCACACCGCCGGCGACCTGGAGGATGCGTCCGCCCTCGGAGGGAAGCCTTGCCGCGATCGAGGTGAAGATCAGCAGCGACATGCCGTTACCGACCCCCCGGGTGGTGATCAACTCACCCATCCACATGATGACCGAGGTACCCGCCGTCATCGTGATGACAATCGTCGCGATCCGGAACAGGCTCGTGTCCGGGATGATGGCGGCCGAACAGCTGGGGAACAGCCGGCCGCTGCGGGCCAGCGCCACGATGCCGGTGGCCTGCAGAAGACCGAGGGCGATCGTCAGGTACCGGGTGTACTGCGTAAGCTTCTGCTCGCCCGAGCTGCCCTCCTTCTTCAGCTGCTCCAGCCGAGGGATCACCACAACGAGCAACTGAATGATGATACTCGATGTGATGTACGGCATGATGCCAAGCGCGAAGATGGACAGCTGCAGCAGAGCCCCACCACTGAACAGGTTGATCAGCGAGTAGACGTTGCTGCTGTCGGCACTCGCCGAGTCCAGGCAGGTGTTCACTGCGGACGTCGAGACACCCGGCGACGGCATGACGCTGCCGAACCGGAACAGCATCACGATACCGACGGTGAACAGCAGCTTCTTGCGCAGGTCAGGCGTGCGGAATGCCCGCGTGAAGGCGGTGAGCACGGCTCCTCCTGCTGGGATTGCGGACCGACGGGAAGTGGACATCCTGCCCGGTGCGGATCGCCTCCCCCGGCCGGTCGCCGAGGTCGGTTAGGCGACTGTAACAGGACACCCGGCCCACTCGTCCCGACATCACCATGGGTAAGCGATGGTGGACGGCAAGAGACGGCTGACGCCGAGGCGCACGGCCGTCTGGCGAGGGGTCCGGACGGGCGGGGCCGGGGTGGGAGCGGGGTGACATGGCCCACACCCCCACCCATGCTCTCAGCTCTGTGTGACGCTCCCGCCGGCAGCGGCGATCTTCTCCTTCGCGGAGGCCGAAAACGCGTCCGCGCTCACGTGCAGCGCGACGTTGATGTCACCGTTGCCCAGCACCTTCACCGGCGACTTGCCMCGCACCGCGCCCCTGGCCGCGAGGTCGGCCTTGGTGACCTCACCACCCTGCGGGAACAGTTCCGCGAGGGTGGYGACGTTCACGACCTGGTACTCGACGCGGAACCGGTTGCGGAAGCCCTTCAGCTTGGGCAGGCGCATGTGCAGGGGCATCTGGCCACCCTCGAACCGGGCGGGCACCTGCTTGCGGRCCTTCGAGCCCTTGGTGCCCCGTCCGGCGGTCTTGCCCTTGGAACCCTCACCGCGACCGACGCGGATCTTGGACTTATGGGCGCCGGGGGCTGGCCGGAGGTGGTGCACCTTCAGACCGCGGCCACGGACGACCGGCGCCGAGCCGGCCTCGGTGCCCACGCCGGTGGCGCCGGTGTCGTCACCGGCGTCGGTCTTCGTCAGTTCGGCCATGGCTAGGAGTCCACCTCCTCGACCCGGACAAGATGGGTCACAGTTCTAATCATCCCGCGAATCTCGGGACGATCATCACGGACGGTCGTCGCGTTGATCTTCCGCAGACCAAGGGTACGCAGCGTGGCCCGCTGGTTCGAGGTACCACCGATCCCCGACCGGATCTGCGTGATGCGCAGCTTGGCCATCAGACGCTGGCTCCCGCCGCACGGGCGCGCAGCATGGCCGGCGGAGCGACATCCTCCAGCGGCAGGCCGCGACGGGCGGCAATCTCCTCGGGACGCATCAGGCCACGCAGAGCGGCGACCGTCGCGTGCACGATGTTGATCGGATTCGATGAGCCGAGCGACTTCGAGAGCACGTCGTGCACACCGGCGCACTCCAGCACGGCACGGACCGGACCACCGGCGATGACCCCGGTACCGGGCGAGGCGGGCTTGAGCAGCACGACGCCGGCCGCCTCCTCGCCCTGCACCGGGTGCGGAATCGTCGAACCGATCCGGGGCACCTTGAAGAAGTGCTTCTTGGCTTCTTCGACGCCCTTGGCGATGGCGGCCGGAACCTCCTTGGCCTTGCCATAGCCGACGCCCACGGTCCCGTCCGCGTCACCGACCACAACGAGCGCCGTGAAGCTGAACCGGCGTCCGCCCTTGACAACCTTCGCCACGCGGTTGATCGCGACAACCCGCTCGACGTAGGCGTTCTTCTCCTGCGCCGGGCCGCTGCCCGACCGGTCCCGGCGTTCCCGACGGTCCGAGCCGCCGGAGCCGCCGCCGCGGCGCTGCTGGCCTGGCATCTACAACATCTCCCTGTTCTGGCTGTACTGGCGGTAAAGGCTGGACTGACTGTAAAGGCTGGGGGCAGTCATCAGAAGTCCAGCCCGTTCCCCCGCGCCGCGTCCGCGAGCGCGGCGATGCGGCCGGAGTAGGTCCGCCCGCCGCGGTCAAACACGACCGCGGCGATCCCGGCCGCCTTCGCGCGCTCGGCGACCAGGGCGCCGACCTTGCGGGCCTGCTCGGTCTTGTCCCCCTCGCCGCCGCGCAGCGACACGTCCAGGGTGGACGCCGACGCCAGCGTGTGGCCGGCGACGTCGTCGATGACCTGGGCGTAGATGTGCCGCGAGGACCGGGTGACGACGAGCCGTGGGCGAGACGGGGTGCCCGCCACCTTCTTGCGCACCCGGACGTGCCGACGGAGCTTCGCGGTCCGTCGACGCGAGCTGGCGCCGAGGCTCACTGCCATGATCTATCTCCTACTTCCCGGTCTTCCCGACCTTGCGGCGGACGACCTCGCCCTGGTAGCGCACGCCCTTGCCCTTGTACGGGTCAGGCTTGCGCAGCCCGCGGATCTTCGCGGAGACCTCACCGACCAGCTGCTTGTCGATCCCGTGGACCACGAAGCGGGTCGGGGTCTGCACCTCGAAGCGGATGCCCTCCGGGGCCTTGRCCGGCACCGGGTGGCTGTACCCGAGGGCGAACTCCAGGTCGGAGYCCTTGGCCTGGACACGGTAACCGACGCCGACGATCTCCAGGGTCTTCGAGTATCCGGCGGTGACGCCGGTGACCATGTTGGAGACCAGGGTGCGAGTCAGGCCGTGCAGCGACCGGGAGCGACGCTCATCGTCGGGCCGGGTCACGAGGAGCCGACCGTCCTCCGTGTTCACCACGATCGGCTCGGCCACGACGTGGCTCAGGGTCCCTTTGGGCCCCTTGACGGTGATGGTGGCTCCCTCGACGGTGATATCGACACCGCTGGGGACGGGAATGGGCAGGCGCCCGATCCGTGACATCGCTCGCCCTCCTTACCAGATGTAGGCGAGGACTTCCCCGCCCACGCCCCGCTTGCCCRCCTGCTTGTCGGTCAGCAAACCCGACGAGGTGGAGATGATGGCGACGCCCAGGCCCCCGAGGACCTTCGGGAGGTTCGTCGCCTTGGCATAGACCCGCAGACCCGGCTTGCTGATGCGCTTGATCCCGGCGATCGAGCGTTCCCGGTTGGGGCCGTACTTCAGATCGATGACCAGGGTGTGGCCGACGCCGCCAGCCGAGGTCGCGTCCTCGACGTGCCAGCCGGAGATGTATCCCTCCTGCTGGAGGATCTCGGCGATGTGCGTCTTGATCTTGCTGTGGGGCATCACCACGCGGTCGTGGTACGCCCGGCTGGCGTTACGGACACGCGTGAGCATGTCCGCAATCGGATCGGTCATCGTCATGGCTTGACGCCTTTCTCACGGCGGTTCCCGCCAGTGCCGAGGTCGTCCTCGGCCGCCGGGCCTACCGCGATCGGGTGGAGGTGCGGTGGTGGTGCGGTGGAACCGTGCTGCCGGTGCCGCCGTTCCGGCCCCGGTCCGGGGCGCGGTACCGGCCTACCAGGAGCTCTTGGTGACGCCGGGCAGCTCGCCGCGGTGCGCCATCTGCCGCAGGCATACCCGGCAGAGCCCGAAGCCCCGGTACACCGAGCGGGAGCGGCCGCAGCGCTGGCATCGGGTGTAACCCCGGACCGCGTACTTCGGCTTACGGTTCGACTTCTCGATCAGTGCTTTCTTGGCCATCTCTCTAGTTCTCCCGGAAGGGGAAGCCCAGCGCCCGCAGGAGCGCCCGGCCCTCGTCGTCGGTGGTCGCGGTGGTGACGACCGTGATGTCCATGCCCCGAACCCGATCGATCCGGTCGATGTCGATCTCGTGGAAGATCGACTGCTCGGTCACCCCGAAGGTGTAGTTGCCGGCACCGTCGAACTGCTTCGGCGACAGCCCGCGGAAGTCACGGATACGCGGCAGCGCGATGGTGACGAGGCGGTCGAGGAACTCCCACATCCGGTCACCACGCAACGTCACCTTGGCGCCGATCGGCATCCCTTCGCGCAGCTTGAACTGGGCGATGGACTTCTTCGCGCGCCGGACCGCGGGCTTCTGGCCGGTGATGGYCGCAAGATCCCGCACAGCGCCATCGATCAGCTTCGCGTCCCGGGCGGCGTCTCCGACCCCCATGTTGACGACGACCTTGACGACGCCGGGGATCTGCATGACGTTGCGGTAGGAGAACTGCTCCCGCAGCGCCGGGGCGATCTCGTCGCGGTACCGCTGCTTGAGCCGTGGGACCGGGCGAGCGCCAATAGGCCGGCCTTCGATGGTCCGGCCCTCGGTGGTCACAGTCATGGTCTAATCTCGTTTCCCAACTGCTCGACTGCTCGCTCGGCCTACAGCTCGGTACCGGTGCGCCGCGAGACACGCACCTTGGTRCCGTCGTCGTTGATGCGGTAACCGATCCGGGTCGGCTTCCCGTCAGACGGGTCGACGATCATCACGTTGCTCACGTGGATCGGCGCCTCCTGGGTGATGATGCCCCCGGACTGCGAGCCGCGTGTGCCCTGCTGGACGCGGGTGTGCCGGGTGATCCGGTTCGCGCCCTCGACGAGGACCTTGTTCTGCTCCGGATAGGCGCGGATGACCTTACCCTTGAGCCCACGGTCCTTGCCGGTGATGATCTGGACCGTGTCGCCTTTCTTGATCTTCAAAGTGGCCACGGTCACAGCACCTCCRGCGCCAGCGAGATGATCTTCATGAACTTCTTGTCACGCAGCTCCCGGCCGACCGGCCCGAAGATGCGGGTGCCCCGAGGGTCACCACCGTCCYGGATGAGCACCGCCGCGTTCTCGTCGAAGCGGATGTAGGAGCCGTCCGGCCGCCGGCGCTCCTTGGTGGTACGCACCACGACCGCCTTGACCACGTCGCCGCGCTTCACGCCGGCGCCGGGCAGGGCGTCCTTCACCGTGCCGACGATGATGTCGCCGATCCCCGCGTAACGACGCCCAGAGCCGCCGAGCACCCGGATGCAGAGAATCTCCCGCGCTCCGGTGTTGTCGGCGACCCGAAGTCGCGACTCCTGCTGAATCACTTTCCGCTCCTGATCACCCGGTACTACTGATCACCCGGTCCTGCCCGGCCCCGGCGTCCGGGCCAGAACTACTTCACTACTTCGCCTTCTCCAAGACCTGAACGATCCGCCACCGCTTGGTCGCCGACAACGGCCGCGTTTCCATCAGCAGGACGCGGTCGCCGACACCGGTGGTGCCGCTCTCGTCGTGCGCCTTGACCTTCTTGGTACGACGGATCGTCTTGCCGTACAGCGGGTGCTGCACCCGGTCCTCGACCGCGACCACGACGGTCTTGGTCATCTTGTCGCTGACCACGAGGCCCTCGCGGACCTTGYGGAATCCGCGGGCGGGAGCCGCCGCGTCCGTGCTCTGCGAAGCCTCCTGGGAGGCCGTCTCGTCTGTCACTGTCCYCACGCCCGTTCCGACTGCGTCGCGTCATCGTCCGCCGCGCCGGCCGCCACCGCCGGATCGTCGGTGATACCCAGCTCCCGTTCGCGCATGACGGTGTAGATCCGGGCGATGTCGCGCCGCACGGCCTGCAGCCGGCGGTTGTTCGACAGCTGCCCGGTCGCCGCCTGGAACCGGAGGTTGAACAGCTCCTCCTTGGCCTCCCGAAGCTTGTCGACGAGCTCCTCGCCCGACAGGCTCCGCAGCTCGTCCGCGGTAGCGATAGCCATTACGCACCACCTTCACGGACCACGAAACGGCACTTCATCGGCAGCTTGTGGATAGCCCGCCGCATCGCCTCGCGGGCCACCGGCTCCGCGACCCCGGACAGCTCGAACAGGACCCGGCCCGGCTTGACGTTCGCGACCCACCACTCGGGCGAGCCCTTACCAGAACCCATCCGGGTCTCGGCCGGCTTCTTGGTCAGCGGACGGTCCGGGTAGATGTTGATCCAGACCTTTCCACCACGACGGATGTGCCGGGTCATCGCGATACGGGCCGACTCGATCTGCCGGTTCGTCACGTAGKCCGACTMCAAGGCCTGGATCCCGTACTCACCGAACGTGACCCGGGTTCCGCCCTTGGCGGCACCGGTCCGCCCGGGGTGGTGCTGCTTGCGGTGCGCGACCTTCCGGGGAATCAGCATGTCTATTCCTCCGCCTTCTCCGGAGTGTTCGCCACGGCCGCCTCGGCCGGCGCACTCGCCGCCTCGGCCGGCGCACTCGCCGCCGCGGTGGCGGGCTCCGCGACGGGTGCCGTCGGCTCGGTCGCCGCGGCCTCGCCCGCCGGAGTCTCAGCCGGGGCGTTCCCGCCGCCACCACCACGGCCCCGGCGCTCGCCGCGGGCCGCCGCCCGGCCCGCTTCGGTCCCGCCCTGGGTCGTGCCGGACGAGCCGGAACGCGGCCCGCGGCGCGGGCGCTCCCGGCGGGTCTGGCGCTGCAGCGCCTCCTGCGCCTCACGCTCGGCCCGGCTCTGGACGATGTCGCCCTTGTAGATCCAGACCTTCACGCCGATGCGGCCGAAGTTCGTCCGAGCCTCATAGAAGCCGTAGTCGATGTCCGCGCGAAGGGTGTGCAACGGCACCCGACCCTCGCGGTAGAACTCCGACCGGCTCATCTCGGCGCCGCCGAGACGACCCGAGCACTGCACCCGGATCCCCTTCGCGCCGCCCTTCATCGCGGTCTGCATGGCCTTGCGCATCGCCCGGCGGAAGCTGACCCGGCTGGAGAGCTGCTCGGCCACCCCTTGGGCGACGAGTTGGGCGTCGACCTCGGGGTTCTTCACCTCGAGGATGTTGAGCTGCACCTGCTTGCCGGTGAGCTTTTCCAGGTCGCCACGGATGYGGTCGGCCTCGGCGCCACGGCGACCGATGACGATGCCCGGGCGCGCGGTGTGGATGTCCACCCGCAGCCGCCCCTGGGTCCGCTCGATGTCGACCCGGCTGATGCCGGCCCGCTCCATGCCCCGCGACATCATCTTACGGATCTTCACGTCCTCGCCGACGTACGCCTTGTACTGCTTGTCGGCGTACCAACGGGAGGTGAACTCCGAGGTGATGCCAAGCCGGAACCCGTGCGGGTTGACCTTCTGCCCCACTACCGGGCCCTCCTTGTCGTCTTCGCGCCCCGGCCGGCCGCGGAGACCGGCTCCCGGCTCTCCACCACGACGGTGATGTGGCTGGTGCGCTTGCGGATCCGGTAGGCCCGGCCCTGAGCTCGGGGCCGGATGCGCTTGAGCGTCGGCCCCTCGTCCACGTAGACCTCGCCGACCCACAGGGTGGCCGGATCGAGGCTGTGGTTGTTCTCGGCGTTCGCCGCAGCGCTGGCGACAACCTTGTACACGTCCTCGCTGGCCRCCTGCGGAGCGAACCGGAGGATGTCCAGCGCCTCGCCGACCGAGCGCCCGCGCACCAGGTCGACGACCCGGCGGGCCTTCGTCGGCGAGACCCGGACATAGCGGGCCGAGGCCTTCGCCCCGGGAAGACCGGCCCGGGTCAGGCCGTCAACGAGATCGTCAGCCACGGCGTGACCTCCGGTCCTCCTTGACGTGGCCACGGAAGGTCCGGGTCGGGGCGAACTCGCCGAGCTTGTGCCCGACCATGCCCTCGGTGATGAAGACCGGGACGTGCTTGCGGCCGTCGTGCACGGCGATCGTGTGCCCCAGCATGTCGGGGATCACGGTCGACCGGCGCGACCAGGTCTTGATGACGTGCTTGGTGCCCTTGGAGTTCTGCAGATCCACCTTCTTGAGCAGGTGGTCGTCGACGAACGGGCCCTTTTTCAGACTGCGTGGCATGGCTGTGTCTCCTCCTTCCTGCTCAGATCCGATGGGTACGGCTGGTCGGCGGCGCGCTGGTGGCCGACGCGGCCCGGGGCCTGGAGATCACCATTACCGCCGCCTGTTCTGCTTGCGACGACGCACAATGAGCGCGTCGGACGACTTGCGGGTCGCCCGGGTCCGCCCCTCCGGACGGCCCTTGGGATTGACGGGGTGACGACCGCCGGAGGTCTTACCCTCACCACCACCGTGCGGGTGGTCGACCGGGTTCATCGCGACACCGCGCACGGTGGGTCTGCGACCCTTCCAGCGCATCCGGCCGGCCTTACCCCAGTTGATGTTGCTCTGCTCCGCGTTGYCGACCTCGCCGACCGTCGCGCGGCAGCGCACATCCACGTTGCGGATCTCACCGGAGGGYATCCGCAGCTGAGCGTAGGGGCCGTCCTTCGCGACGAGCTGCACACTCGTGCCGGCGCTACGGGCGATCTTCGCACCACCGCCGGGACGCAGCTCGATGGCGTGCACCACCGTGCCGGTCGGGATGTTGCGCAGCGGCAGCGCGTTGCCGGGCTTGATGTCGGCGCCCACGCCGGAACTGACCGTGTCGCCCTGCCTGAGCTTGACCGGCGCGAGGATGTAGCGCTTCTCGCCGTCGAGGTAGTGCAGCAGCGCGATCCGGGCGGTGCGGTTGGGGTCGTACTCGATGTGCGCGACCTTGGCCGGCACCCCGTCCTTGTCCCGCCGGAAGTCGATGACCCGGTACGCCCGCTTGTGCCCGCCGCCCTGGTGCCRGGTGGTGATCCGGCCGTGGACGTTGCGCCCGCCCTTGGAGTGCAGCGGGCGGACCAGCGACTTCTCCGGGTGGTCACGAGTGATCTCGACGAAGTCGGCCACGCTCGCACCACGACGCCCCGGCGTCGTCGGCTTGTACCTACGAATACCCATGGCTTCCTACCGTCCTGGACCCACCGCCGCCGCGGAGCGCACGCGCTCAGGCACCGGGGCCTCCGAAGATCTCGATCGTGTCACCGGGAGCCAGRCTCACCAGGGCCCGCTTGGAGGCGGACCGGTGTCCCCAGCCGTGCTTGGTCCGCTTGCGCTTGCCCTGCCGGTTGATGGTGTTCACCCGCAGGACCCGCACATTGAAGATCTGCTGGACCGCGAGCTTGATCTGGGTCTTGTTCGCGTCCGGACGCACGATGAAGGTGTAGACGTTCTCGTCGAGCAGGCCGTAGCTCTTCTCGGAGACGACCGGCCGCAGGATCACGTCACGCGGGTCGGGAATCACTTGTTCTCCTCCGCCCCGGCCACACCTTCGGTGCCCGCGGCAGCCTCGGTCCCGGCGGTGGAGGTTGCCGGACGGGTGTCACGAGCAAGGAACGCGGCCAGCGCATCCTCGATGAAGACCACGTCGTCGCTCACCAGCACGTCATAGGTATTGAGCTGGCCCGGGTCGAGCAGGTGCACCGCCGCGACGTTGCGCAGGCTCTTCCAGGTCAGCTCGTCCGAACGGCTCGCCACCACCAGCACCCGGCGGGTGTCGGCGATCGTCCGCAGCGCGGTGACCGCGCTCTTCGTCGACGGCGTCTCGCCGGAGACCAGCGAGGACACCACGTGCACCCGGTTGTTGCGGGCCCGGTCGGACAGCGCGCCGCGCAGCGCGGCGGCCTTCATCTTCTTCGGGGTCCGCTGGTCGTATCTGCGCGGTGTGGGGCCGTGCACGGTGCCACCGCCGGTGAACTGCGGAGCCCGCAGCGATCCCTGCCGGGCCCGGCCGGTGCCCTTCTGCCGATACGGCTTGCGGCCACCGCCGCGGACCTCGCCGCGGGTCTTCGTGTCGTGCGTGCCCTGGCGGGCCGCCGCGAGCTGCGCCACCACGACCTGGTGGATCAGCGGGATGTTGAGCGGCACGTCGAACACGCCACCGGGCAGCTCGACGCTGCCGCCTTCGCCCCCGTTCGGCGCGTGCACCGCGACGGTGCGCGCGGTGACGCTCGGGTCGGATGTGGCCACCCGGCTCATGCCGAGACCTCCTCACCGGTACCGGCCAGCTCGGCCGCCGGGGCGATGGCCTCGGGCGCCGGGCGCTTGGCCGCGCTGCGCACGAGGACCAGACCACCATCCGGGCCGGGCACCGCACCCCTGACCAGCAGATAGCCACGCTCGGTGTCGACGGCGTGGATCGTCAGCCCCGAGGTCGTGGTGCGCACGTGACCCATCCGGCCGGCCATGCGCAGGCCCTTGAACACGCGACCGGGCGTGGCGCAGCCGCCGACCGACCCCGGCGAGCGGTGCTTGCGCTCGACGCCGTGCCCCGCGCCCAGACCCTTGAACCCGTGACGCTTCATGACACCGGCGAACCCCTTGCCCTTCGAGGTGCCGGTGACGTCAACGACGGTCCCGGCGGAGAACACCTCGCCGGTCAGCTCCTGGCCGGGCCGGTAGTTGCCGGCATCGGCGGTCCGCAGCTCGACGAGGTGGCGCCGGGGCGTCACCCCGCTGGTGGCGAAGTGGCCGCGGGCGGGTTTGTTGATCTTACGCGGGTCGACCTCGCCGTAACCGAGCTGAACGGCCGAGTAGCCGTCCGAGTCAGGCGTCTTGACCTGCGTGACGACGTTGGGTCCGGCCTTGATGACGGTGACCGGCACGACGCGGTTGTTCGCGTCCCATACCTGGGTCATCCCGAGCTTGGTGCCCAGGAGCCCTCTGTAGTTGCGGATGAGCATGACTGCGCCGGCCCCTCTTACAGCTTGATCTCGATATCGACGCCGGCGGGCAGGTCGAGGCGCATAAGCGAGTCGACCGTCTTGGGCGTCGGGTCAAGAATGTCGATCAGCCGCTTGTGCGTCCGCATCTCGAAGTGCTCGCGGCTGTCCTTGTACTTGTGCGGCGACCGGATGACGCAGTAGATGTTCTTCTCCGTCGGCAGCGGCACCGGTCCCGCGACCTGCGCGCCCGTCCGCGTCACCGTCTCGACGATCTTCCGCGCCGAGCTGTCGATGACCTCGTGGTCATAGGCCTTGAGCCGGATGCGGATCTTCTGTGCCGCCATGGTGGGCTTCGCCTGTCCTGTCTGTCTCGTCCGGCCGGTATCGCTACCGGGTCACCGCCCGTAGATCCTCACCGCCGGCCGCGCGGCGAGCCTGGCGCCCCGCCGCCGGCGGAARGAACCTGCCGGTTGTACCGCTGTCTCGTGCCGGTCCCGCTCGACGTGTCGACCGGGACCGGGCTGCGTCCCTTGCCGGCGGCCGGTTGTCCTCGGCAGCCGAGTCTCGCGAGAGCCCTGCCTGGTCAGGCAGCGCAGTGGGCGGTGGGTCCGTACACACGCCCGGACCCACCGCCCACGGCTACTACTTGAGAACCTTCGTAACCTGGCCCGCGCCGACGGTCCGGCCACCCTCGCGGATGGCGAAGCGCAGACCCTCCTCCATGGCGATCGGCTGGATCAGCTCGACCGTCATCTCGGTGTTGTCCCCCGGCATGACCATCKCCGTGCCCTCGGGGAGGGTCACGACGCCGGTCACGTCGGTGGTGCGGAAGTAAAACTGCGGGCGGTAGTTCTTGAAGAACGGCGTGTGCCGTCCGCCCTCATCCTTGTTGAGGATGTAGACGCGAGCCTCGAACACCGTGTGCGGGGTGATCGACTTCGGCTTGACGATGACCTGGCCGCGCTCGACGTCCTCCCGCTTGATACCGCGCAGGAGCAGACCGACGTTGTCGCCGGCACGCCCCTCGTCGAGCAGCTTGCGGAACATCTCGACACCGGTCACGGTGGTGGAGGTGGTCTCCGGCTTGATACCGACGATCTCCACGGTCTCGTTGACCTTGACGATTCCGCGCTCGACGCGACCGGTGACCACGGTGCCACGACCGGTGATCGTGAAGACGTCCTCGATCGGCATGAGGAACGGCCGGTCGATGTCACGCTGCGGCTCGGGGATCGACTCGTCGACCGCCGCCATGAGCTCGAGGAGCTTGGCGCCCCACTCCTTGTCGCCCTCCAGCGCCTTGAGCGCGGAGACCCGGACGACCGGAACGTCGTCGCCCGGGAACTCGTACGAGCTCAGCAGCTCCCGGACCTCCAGCTCGACGAGCTCGAGGATCTCCTCGTCGTCGACCATGTCGGCCTTGTTCAGGGCGACGACAATGTAGGGCACGCCGACCTGGCGGGCGAGGAGCACGTGCTCCTTCGTCTGCGGCATCGGGCCGTCGGTGGCGGACACGACCAGGATCGCGCCGTCCATCTGAGCGGCACCGGTGATCATGTTCTTGATGTAGTCAGCGTGTCCCGGGCAGTCGACGTGCGCATAGTGCCGGGTGTCGGTCTGGTACTCGACGTGGGCGATCGAGATCGTGATGCCGCGGGCCTTCTCCTCCGGCGCCTTGTCGATCTGGTCGAACGGCGTGAAGGGGTTGAGGTCTGGGTAGGCGTCGTGCAGGACCTTGGTGATCGCCGCGGTCAGGGTCGTCTTGCCGTGGTCGATGTGACCAATGGTGCCGATATTGACGTGCGGCTTCGTCCGCTCGAACTTCTGCTTCGCCACGGGTGTCCCTCCAAGGACGGGTGGTGTCGTGCTGTGTAGTCAGGTAGGGGTATTGCTCACGCCGTGAGGGCGCTCACTCTCCCCGGGCCTTGGCGATGATCTCCTTGGCGACGTTCGCGGGAACCTCGGCGTAGGAGTCGAACTGCATGGAGTAGCTCGCCCGGCCGGAGGTCTTCGAGCGAAGATCACCAACGTAGCCGAACATCTCCGACAGTGGCACCAGCGCCCGTACGATCCGGGAGCCCCCCCGCTCCTCCATCGCCTGGATCTGCCCACGGCGGGAGTTCAGGTCGCCGATCACGTCACCCATGTGGTCCTCGGGGGTGGTGACCTCGACGGCCATCAGGGGCTCGAGCAGCACCGGGTCGGCCTTGCGGGCCGCGTCCTTGAACGCCATCGAACCGGCGATCTTGAATGCGAGTTCGGACGAGTCGACGTCATGGAACTGGCCGTCGAGCAGGGTGACCTTGACGTCCACCAGCGGATAGCCGGCGAGCACGCCGAACTCCATGGCCTCCTGGCAGCCCGCATCCACCGAGGGGATGTACTCCCGGGGGATGCGACCACCCGTGACCTTGTTCTCGAACTCGTAGCCACCGCCGTCGCCGCCGGAGGGCTCCAGGTTGATGATCACCCGGGCGTACTGGCCGGATCCACCCGTCTGCTTCTTGTGGGTGTAGTCGACCTTCTCCACCTTGCGGCGGATCGTCTCCCGGTAGGCCACCTGCGGCTTGCCGACGTTCGCCTCGACACCGAACTCGCGGCGCATCCGGTCGACCAGCACATCCAAGTGCAGCTCGCCCATGCCGGCGATGATCGTCTGACCGGTCTCCTCGTCGGTGCGGACCTGGAAGGTCGGGTCCTCCTCGGCGAGCCGCTGGATGGCGGTGCCCAGCTTCTGCTGGTCGGCCTTGGTCTTCGGCTCGATCGCGACGTGGATGACCGGCGCCGGGAACGTCATCGACTCCAGGATCACCGGGGCGTTCGGGTCGCAGAGCGTGTCACCCGTGGTGGTGTTCTTCAGCCCCACCACGGCCACGATCTGTCCCGCGCCGACGCCCTCCCGGTCCTCCCGGTGGTTGGCGTGCATCTGCAGGATGCGGCCGACACGCTCCTTGCGGTCCTTCGTCGAGTTCAGCACCGGCGAACCACCAGTCAGCTTGCCGGAGTACACCCGGATGTAGGTCAGCTTACCCACGTACGGGTCACTCATGATCTTGAAGGCGAGCGCGGAAAACGGCTCGTCCTCGCTCGGCTCCCGGCGGACCTCGGTCTCCTCGTCACCGACCGCATGGCCGACGGTGGCGCCGATGTCCAGCGGGTTCGGCAGGAAGTCGACGACGGCGTCGAGCATGGGCTGGACGCCCTTGTTCTTGAACGCCGAACCGCACAGCACCGGGTTGACCTTGCTCGCCAGGGTCGCGCGGCGCAGGGCTGCGACGAGCTGCTCCGTGGAGGGCTCCTCACCCTCGAGGTAGAGCTCCATGAGCTCGTCGTCGTTCTCAGCGACGGTCTCGAGGAGCTTGTCGCGCCACTCCTGCGCGGCCTCAAGGTGATCCCGCGGGATGTCGACGGTCTCGTAAGAGGCGCCCTTGTCCTCGGTCTTCCAGAGGAGGCCCTTCATGCGGACCAGGTCGATGACACCGCGGAAGTCGGCCTCCACGCCCCACGGGAGCTGGATCACGGCCGGCGTCGCGTCGAGCCGGTCGATCATCATCTCCACGCAGCGGTGGAACTCGGCACCGACCCGGTCCATCTTGTTGACGAAGGCGATACGCGGGACGTTGTAACGGTCGGCCTGCTTCCAGACCGTCTCGCTCTGCGGCTCGACTCCGGCGACCGCGTCGAAGACCGCGACCGCACCGTCAAGGACCCGCAGCGAGCGCTCCACCTCGACGGTGAAGTCGACATGGCCGGGGGTATCGATGATGTTGATGGTGTGGTCGCGCCAGAGACAGGTGGTGRCCGCGGAGGTGATGGTGATCCCCCGCTCCTGCTCCTGCTCCATCCAGTCCATCGTGGCGCCGCCCTCGTGGACCTYACCGATCTTGTAGTTCACACCGGTGTAGAAGAGGATGCGCTCGGTGGTGGTGGTCTTGCCCGCGTCGATGTGGGCCATGATCCCGATGTTGCGGGTCCCGGCCAGCAAGGAACGTACGTCAGATGGCATGTCGGATCACCAGCGGTAGTGGGCGAAGGCCTTGTTGGACTCCGCCATCTTGTGGGTGTCCTCCYGGCGCTTCACGCTGGCGCCGAGGCCGTTGCTTGCGTCGATGAGCTCGTTCATCAGCCGCTCGGTCATCGTCTTCTCGCGACGAGCCCGGGAGTAGCCGACGATCCAGCGCAGCGCGAGGGTAGTGCTCYGGCCGGCGCGAACCTCGACCGGAACCTGGTAGGTGGCACCACCCACCCGGCGGCTGCGCACCTCCAGCGTCGGCTTGACGTTGTCCAGCGCGCGCTTGAGCGTGACGACCGGGTCGTTGCCGGYCTTGTTCTTCGCACCCTCGAGTGCGCCGTACACGATGCGCTCCGCGACCGACTTCTTACCGCTCAACAGCACCTTGTTCACCAGCGCGGTCACCAGCGGCGACCCGTACACCGGGTCGACCACCACGGTGTGCTTGGGCGCAGGCCCCTTGCGCGGCATCAGCCCTTCTCCTTCTTCGCGCCGTAGCGGCTACGAGCCTGCTTACGGTTACGGACGCCCTGCGTGTCGAGAGCGCCTCGGACGATCTTGTACCGGACACCCGGAAGATCCTTCACTCGGCCACCGCGAACCAGGACGATCGAGTGCTCCTGCAGGTTGTGGCCGACCCCGGGGATGTAGGCGGTGACTTCGATCCCGCTGTTCAACCGGACCCGGGCCACCTTGCGCAGGGCCGAGTTCGGCTTCTTCGGGGTGGTCGTGTAGACGCGGGTGCACACACCACGACGCTGAGGGCTTCCCTTGAGTGCCGGGGTCTTGGTCTTCTCGACCTTGTCCTRCCGGCCCTTGYGGACCAGCTRCTGGATCGTGGGCAACGCCGCTCCCGTTCCTGTCACGCCTCGTCGTACTGCCTTGGGCAACCAGACCGGTACGCCGGCCTACCTGCTGCTGTGGTCCGCACCCGATCCACCGGAGTGTCCTCGAGCGGCTTCTCCGACCCACGCGGTCGGGCGTGTCGCGCCATTCGACCGAAACCTCGATGCGATGATCCAGTTCCGGTGAGGAGCACGCCAGCCCGCCCGTCCGCTTTGCGGAACCGAGCTCGACAGTCGCCGACGGATACCCGAACAGTGACTTTACGTCAACCTAGCGAGCACCACGGCGCCACATCGAAGTGCAGGACGCACGCCGGAGCCACGTGGACTCCGACCACAGGGCTCAACAGTACTCCACGCCCGCGCCAGATGTCGAACGGGGGTGTCYGGCGAAATCCCACGCAGACCCCACGCGCACTATGCACTCGACGGGCGTACGCACTCGACGGGCGGCACAGGCGGGCACCARCACGGCCCCCCGTACTGGCACGCTGTACCTACTGGCACGCTGTACGGGACAGCACGATACCGGCATCGGAGGGCCCGCGAGGACATGTCTGACGCAGCCGGCGCACGATTCGCGGCCGCCCCCACCCGACGCCGGCCGAGCCGGGACGCGCTGCTCGCGGCCTACGGGACCACCGTCCCGGACCTGGTCGCCCCGGCCACCGTCGTGCTGCTCTGYGGGATCAACCCGTCCCTCGAGTCCGGGGCCACCGGCTTTCACTTCGGCACGCCGAGCAACCGGCTGTGGCCGGTGCTGCACCTCGCCGGCTTCACCCCACGCCGGTTGCATCCCAGCGAGACCGACGAACTGGTCCGCCGGGGCATCAGCATCACCAATCTCGTCCACCGCTCCACCGCGCGCGCCGACGAGATCAGCGATGACGAGGTCCGCGCCGGCGTGCCCCGGCTCACCGAACTCGTCGAACGGGTCGCACCCCGGTGGGTGGCCTTCCTCGGCTTGGCCGCCTACCGGATCGGGTTCGGACGCCGCGGCGCGAAGGTCGGCCGCCAGGCGGAGACCCTGGGATCCGCCGGCGTCTGGCTCCTGCCCAATCCGAGCGGCCTGAACGCGCACTACCAGCTGCCCGACCTGGTCCGGGTCTACGGCGAGCTACGCGAAACCGCCTATTCCTGACCCACCCGCCACGTTTCCGAGGAGGGTCGCCGCCAGGCCGGCCGGCAGATGCGTGCRTACCGGGGCCCAGAAGTCGGCTCCGGGGGGCGCCTCGACCTCGATGCGGGAGCCGCCGGCCCAAGCCGCATCGAAGGCGAGCCGCCACGAGTGCAGCAGGGTGCGGGCGGTGGCATCGCGGCCGAACAGCGGATCGCCCTCGATCGGGTGCCCGATCCAGGCCAGATGCACCCGGATCTGGTGGCGCCGCCCGCTGACCGGCGTGACCGCGAGCAGGGTGTACTCACCGCCCTCCCACACCCGGATGAAGGTCGTGACGGACGGGTATGTCCGGACGTGGGGAAACACCGCGGCGGGCGGAACCGTCCAGCGTCCGACGCCGGCGCCGGCGCCGGTCGGGCCAACCTCTGCCCGGGCCGCCTCCGCCAAGGGGGCCGCCTCCCCCAGGTCGGCCACCTCCGCCAAGGGGGCCGCCTCCCCCAGGTCGGCCACCTCCGCCAAGGGGGCCACCTCCGCCAAGGGGGCCACCTCCCCCAGGTCGGCCACCTCCGCCAAGGGGGCCACCTCCGCCAGGTCGGCCATGATGTCGGCCCGGTTCGCCGCCACCCGGACCCGACTCTTGCGCCCCACACTCAGCGGCAGGTCGACGGTCCCCGAGGCGGGCAGTCCGCGGGTGCGGGTCAGGACGAGGTAGCGCTTGTCCACCGTGCGGCGCTGGAACTGCCGGGTGAGATCACCGTGGAACCGCAACTGCCGGGCGAAGAGCACCAGGCCCGAGGTGACCTTGTCGATGCGGTGCACCGGGAACAGCTCCTCGCCGTCATCCCCGGCGAGGGTGACGAGATCGGTGTCGTGCCGCYCTCCCATGACCGAGATGCCGACGGGTTTGTCGAGCACGAGAATGGCCTCATCCTCGTAGATCATTCGTTCCCGGCGAATCTCGGTCCACTCGCGGTCAGCCCCGGTCACGTCCACTGCMGGGGAGCGCTTCGATGACCACTGTCCGATAAGGCGCCGGCYAACCGACTCAGGTCGTCGTGGTCGCCGGTCAGAATCACGCCGCCGCCACCTTCCACCGCCACCGCATGTACCTGCCCCTGTCCTGCCGATTTTCGCCTCTGCGCGCTGTCCCACCAGCGGGCTTCGGACCTGGACGCGCAACCGGCCCGGCACCCTGGTGAGGGCGCCGGGCCGGTCCTGATCGATCGGGCTTCGGTCGGGCTCTGGTCAGCTCCGCTCGGTCAGCCTCGCGACCTGCTTACGCGCGACCTGCTCAGCGGAAGTCTCCCGAGCTGCGGTAGTCGAACTCGTCCAGCGGGACCGCCTGGCCGGAGCCCGTGCCGAACGCACCGTACTCGACGCTGCCGTCCTCGTAGGCACCGACGGAGTACATCGCCGCACGTGCCTCCTCGGTCGGCTCGACCCGGATGTTGCGGTACCGGGAGATCCCGGTGCCGGCCGGGATGAGCTTTCCGATGATGACGTTCTCCTTCAGGCCGACGAGCGAGTCCGACCGGGCGTTGATCGCCGCGTCGGTGAGCACCCGAGTCGTCTCCTGGAAGGAGGCCGCCGACAGCCACGACTCGGTCGCCAGCGACGCCTTGGTGATCCCCATGAGGACCGGGCGGGCCGAGGCCGGCTGGCCACCGGTTTCCACCACCCGACGGTTCTCCGCCTCGAACCGGGYCCGCTCGCAGAGCTCACCGGGCAGCAGGGTGGTGTCGCCCGACTCGAGAACGTTCACCCGCTTGAGCATCTGGCGGATGATGATTTCGATGTKCTTGTCGTGGATCGACACACCCTGCGACCGGTAGACCTCCTGGACCTGGTCCACCAGGTGGAGCTGGACCTGGCGCGGYCCGAGGATGCGCAACACCTCGTGCGGGTCGACGGCACCGTCGACAATCTGGCTGCCGACCTCGATGTGGTCGCCCTCGCGGACCCGCAGGCGCGAACGCCGCGAGACCGGGTAGGCGATCTCGTCGCTGCCGTCGTCCGGCACCACCACGACCTTGAAGGTCTTCTCGGTCTCCTCGATCTTCACCCGGCCGGAGACCTCGGTGATGGGGGCCTTGCCCTTCGGGCTGCGCGCCTCGAACAGCTCGACGACACGCGGCAGACCCTGGGTGATGTCGTCGCCGGCGACGCCACCGCTGTGGAAGGTACGCATCGTCAGCTGGGTGCCGGGCTCACCGATGGACTGCGCGGCGACGATGCCGACGGCCTCACCGACGTCAACCAGCTTGCCGGTGGCGAGCGAGCGCCCGTAGCACTGGGCGCACACCCCCATCCGGGACTCGCAGGTCAGCGCCGAGCGGACCCGCACCTGCTCGATGCCGGCCTCGATGATCTGGCTGATCGCGACGTCCCCGGCGTCGGTGCCGGCGGGCACGATGACCTCGCCGTTCGCGTCGATCGCGTCGGAGGCCAGCGTCCGCGCGTACGCCGAGGTCTCGGCATACCGGTCCCGGACCAGCACCCCGTCGGCGCCCTTGCGGGCGATCCGAGTGAGGATGCCGCGCTCGGTGCCGCAGTCCTCCTCGCGGACGATGACATCCTGGCTGACGTCGACGAGCCGCCGGGTCAGGTACCCCGAGTCCGCGGTGCGCAGGGCGGTGTCGGCGAGTCCCTTACGGGCACCGTGGGTGGAGATGAAGTACTCCAGCACGGTCAGGCCCTCGCGGAAGTTCGCCTTGATCGGCCGCGGGATGATCTCACCTTTCGGGTTGGAGACCAGACCACGCATGCCGGCGAGCTGCCGGATCTGCATCATGTTTCCAGCGGCTCCGGAGTTGACCAGCACGTAGACCGGGTTGGTCTCCGGGAAGTTCTCCTCCATCGCCTCGGYGATCTTGTTGGTCGCCTCGGTCCAGATCTGGACCAGCTCGCTGYGGCGCTCCTCGTCGGACAGGAAGCCGCGGTCGAACTGCTTCTGGACCCGGTCGGCRCGCTGCTCGTAGTCGTCGAGGATCTCGGCCTTGTTCGGCGGCGCGACGACGTCCTCGATCGCGACGGTGACCCCGGACCGGGTGGCCCAGTAGAAACCGGCGCTCTTCAGGGCGTCCAGGGTCGCCGCTACCTGGATCTTCGGGTACCGCTCGGCCAGGTCGTTGACGATCGCGGCCTGGGCCTTCTTGTTCAGCTGGGCGTTGATGAAGGGGTAGCCCTCCGGCAGCGCCTCGTTGAGCAGGCAACGACCGAACGTGGTCTCCAGGGTGAACACGTCCCCGGTGACCCAGTCGGCGGGCGGGACCCAGTCCGACGGCGGGGTGGTGTCCCGCAACCGCACCCTGATCTTCGCCTGAAGGGCGACCTCCCGGGCGTCGAAGGCCATCTGCGCCTCGGCGACGCTGGAGAACGACCGCCCCTCGCCGAGCGCCCCCTCGGCCAGGCGGGACAGGTGGAACACCCCGGTCACCATGTCGAGGCTCGGCATCGCCAGCGGCCGGCCCGATGCGGGCGAGAGAATGTTGTTGCTCGACAGCATCAGGATCCGCGCCTCGGCCTGCGCCTCGGCGGACAGCGGCAGGTGCACCGCCATCTGGTCACCGTCGAAGTCGGCGTTGAACGCCGTGCAGACCAGCGGGTGGATCTGGATGGCCTTGCCCTCGACGAGCTGCGGTTCGAAGGCCTGGATGCCGAGGCGGTGCAGGGTCGGCGCCCGGTTGAGCAGCACGGGGTGCTCGGTGATGACCTCCTCGAGCACGTCCCACACGACCGGGCGGGCCCGCTCGACCATCCGCTTCGCCGACTTGATGTTCTGCGCGTGGTTGAGGTCCACCAGGCGCTTCATCACGAACGGCTTGAACAGCTCCAGCGCCATCTGCTTGGGCAGACCGCACTGGTGCAGCTTGAGCTGCGGACCGACGACGATGACCGAACGGCCGGAGTAGTCGACCCGCTTGCCCAGCAGGTTCTGGCGGAACCGGCCCTGCTTGCCCTTGAGCATGTCGGACAGCGACTTCAGCGGGCGGTTACCCGGGCCGGTGACCGGCCGGCCGCGGCGGCCGTTGTCGAACAGCGCGTCGACGGCCTCCTGCAGCATCCGCTTCTCGTTGTTGACGATGATCTCGGGCGCGCCGAGGTCGAGCAGCCGCTTCAACCGGTTGTTCCGGTTGATCACCCGGCGGTACAGGTCGTTGAGGTCCGAGGTGGCGAACCGGCCACCATCGAGCTGCACCATCGGGCGCAGATCGGGTGGGATCACCGGGACGCAGTCGAGCACCATCCCCATCGGGGAGTTGCGGGTGTTCAGGAACGCGGAGACGACCTTGAGCCGCTTGAGCGCGCGGGCCTTCTTCTGGCCCTTGCCGCTGCGGATGGTCTCGCGCAGCGACTCGGCCTCGGCGGCCAGGTCGAAGTCGGCCAGCCGCCGCTGCAGCGCCTCGGCGCCCATACCGCCGTCGAAGTACGCACCGAAGCGGTCGCGCAGCTCGCGATAAAGCAGCTCGTCCGGCTCCAGGTCCTGGACCTTCATGTTCTTGAACCGGTCGAAGACGCGGTCGAGATCGTCGATCTTACGCTGCACCCGGTCCCGGAGCTGGCGCATCTCGCGCTCGGCCGACTCGCGGACCTTGCGTCGCGCGTCACCCTTGGCGCCCTCGGCCTCGAGCTGTGCGAGGTCGGCCTCGAGCCGCTTCTGCCGGACTTCCACGTCGGCGTTCTTCTTGTCCTCGAGCTGCTGCTTCTCGACGCCGATGCGGGCCTCGAGGGTCGGCAGATCGCGGTGGCGGGCGTCCGTGTCCACCTTTGTGATCATGTACGCGGCGAAGTAGATGACCTTCTCGAGGTCCTTCGGCGCGAGGTCCAGCAGGTAGCCGAGGCGGCTCGGGACACCCTTGAAGTACCAGATGTGGGTGACCGGCGCAGCCAGCTCGATGTGGCCCATGCGCTCACGGCGGACCTTGGCCCGGGTCACCTCGACGCCGCAGCGCTCACAGATGATGCCCTTGAACCGGACCCGCTTGTACTTGCCGCAGTAGCACTCCCAGTCCCGGGTCGGACCGAAGATCTTCTCGCAGAAGAGCCCGTCCTTCTCCGGCTTCAGGGTGCGGTAGTTGATCGTCTCGGGCTTCTTGACCTCACCGTGCGACCACTGGCGGATGTCATCCGCGGTGGCGAGACCGATGCGCAGTTCGTCGAAGAAGTTGACGTCCAGCAAGACTGTCGCCTGCTCTCTCTTTCTCGGTCGGGACGCTGGAGTCGGATGGAGCCGCCGGGGGCCTCGCCGCCCATCAGGGCGGGTGCGTCGGACCCCCGGCGTCCGTCAGACCTCCTCGACGCTGCTCGGCTCACGCCGGGACAGGTCGATCCYGAGTTCCTCCGCCGCACGGAAGACGTCCTCGTCGGTGTCACGCATCTCGATCTGCACGCCATCGCTGGAGAGCACCTCGACGTTGAGGCACAGCGACTGCATCTCCTTGATGAGCACCTTGAACGACTCCGGGATACCGGGCTCCGGAATGTTCTCGCCCTTGACGATCGCCTCGTAGACCTTGACCCGGCCCACGACGTCGTCGGACTTGATGGTCAGTAGTTCCTGCAGGGCGTAGGCGGCGCCGTAGGCCTCCAGCGCCCACACCTCCATCTCRCCGAACCGCTGGCCACCGAACTGCGCCTTACCACCCAGGGGCTGCTGGGTGATCATTGAGTAGGGACCGGTCGACCGAGCGTGGATCTTGTCGTCGACCAGGTGCAGCAACTTGAGGATGTAGATGTAGCCGACCGCCACCGGGTAGGGGTACGGCTCACCGGTCCGGCCGTCGAACAGCTTGGCCTTGCCGGAGGAGCCGATCAGCTGGATGCCGTCGCGGTTGGGCAGGGTGGAGTCGAGCAGACCGGTGATCTCCTCCTCGCGGGCACCGTCGAAGACGGGGGTCGCCACATTGGTGCCGGCCGAGGCGGCGTCCGCGCCGATGCCACGCAGCCGCTCCTTCCAGTCCTCGGTGCCGGAGTCGACCTGCCAGCCGGTCTTGGCCACCCACCCGAGGTGGGTCTCCAGGATCTGGCCGATGTTCATCCGCCGAGGCACACCATGCGGGTTGAGCACGACGTCGACCGGGGTCCCGTCCTCGAGGAAGGGCATGTCCTCGGCCGGGAGGATCTTYGCGATGACACCCTTGTTGCCGTGCCGSCCGGCAAGCTTGTCCCCGTCGGTGATCTTTCGCTTCTGGGCGACGTAGACCCGGACCAGCTCGTTGACCCCGGGCGGGAGCTCGTCGCCGTCCTCGCGGGAGAACACCCGCACGCCGATGACCTTGCCGGACTCACCGTGCGGCACCTTCAGCGAGGTGTCACGGACCTCCCGGGCCTTCTCCCCGAAGATCGCGCGCAACAGGCGCTCCTCGGGGGTCAGCTCGGTCTCGCCCTTGGGCGTGACCTTGCCGACCAGGACGTCGCCGGGCGAGACCTCGGCGCCGATCCGGATGATCCCCCGCTCGTCGAGGTCGGCGAGAACCTCCTCGGCGACGTTCGGGATGTCCCGGGTGATCTCCTCCGGGCCGAGCTTGGTGTCGCGGGCGTCGACCTCGTGCTCCTCGATGTGGATCGAGGACAGCACGTCGTCCTGGACGAGACGCTGGGACAGGATGATCGCATCCTCGTAGTTGTGCCCCTCCCACGGCATGAAGGCGACCAGCAGGTTCTTGCCGAGCGCCATCTCACCGTTGTCGGTGCACGGGCCGTCCGCGATGACCTGGCCGGCCCCGACCCGGTCGCCCTCGTTCACGATCGGCTTCTGGTTGATGCAGGTGCCCTGGTTCGACCGGCGAAACTTCGCCAGCCGGTAGGTGCGCCGGGTGCCGTCGTCGTGCATGACGGTGATGTAGTCGGCCGAGAGATCCTCGACCACCCCCGCCTGGGCGCAGACGACCACGTCGCCGGCATCCTTGGCCGCGCGGGCCTCCATCCCGGTGCCGACCAGCGGCGCCTCGGAGCGCAGCAGCGGCACCGACTGGCGCTGCATGTTGGAGCCCATCAGCGCGCGGTTGGCGTCGTCATGCTCGAGGAACGGGATCATCGCGGTCGCCACGGACACCATCTGCCGCGGCGAGACGTCCATGTAGTCGACCTCGTCCGGCGGGATGAACTCGACCTCACCGCCCTTGCGGCGGACCAGGACACGGTCCTCCGCGAACGAGCCGTCGGGCCGCAGCGGGGTGTTCGCCTGCGCCTTGACGTGCCGGTCCTCCTCGTCCGCGGTCAGCCAGTCGATCTGGCCGGTGACCCGGCCGTTCTCCACCTTGCGGTACGGGGTCTCGATGAAGCCGAACGGGTTGACCCGCGCGAACGTCGACAGYGAGCCGATCAGGCCGATGTTCGGGCCTTCCGGCGTCTCGATCGGGCACATCCGGCCGTAGTGGCTGGGGTGCACGTCACGGACCTCGAAGCCGGCCCGCTCCCGGGACAGACCACCGGGGCCGAGCGCGTTCAGGCGGCGCTTGTGGGTCAGACCGGCGAGCGGGTTGGTCTGGTCCATGAACTGCGAGAGCTGGCTGGTGCCGAAGAACTCCTTGATGGAGGCGACGACCGGCCGGATGTTGATCAGGGTCTGCGGGGTGATCGCCTCGACGTCCTGGGTCGTCATCCGCTCGCGGACGACACGCTCCATCCGGGCCAGGCCGAGGCGGACCTGGTTCTGGATAAGCTCGCCGACGGTGCGTATGCGCCGGTTGCCGAAGTGGTCGATGTCGTCGACCTCGTACTCGGCCGGGTCGGCACCCGCGTGCAGCTTGACGACGTACTCGATCGTGCGCACGATGTCGTTCTCGGTGAGGACACCGACGTCGTGGGCAACACCCAGGGAAAGCTTCTTGTTGACCTTGTAGCGACCGACCTTGGCGAGGTCGTAACGCTTCGGGTTGAAGAAGAKGTTCTCCAGCAGGGTCTGCGCCGACTCCCGTGTCGGCGGCTCACCCGGGCGCAGCTTGCGGTAGATGTCGAGCAGCGCATCGTCCTGGCCGGCGGTGTGGTCCTTCTCCAGGGTGATCCGCATCGACGGGAAGTCACCGAACCGCTCGAGGATGYGGGCCTCGTCCCAGCCGAGCGCCTTGAGCAGCACCGTGACGGACTGACGGCGCTTGCGGTCGATCCGCACGCCCACGGTGTCGCGCTTGTCGATCTCGAACTCCAGCCAGGCTCCCCGGGAGGGGATCACCTTGCAGGAGTACAGGTCCTTGTCGGAAGCCTTGTCGAGGCTGCGCTCGAAGTAGACCCCCGGAGAGCGCACGAGCTGACTGACCACCACGCGCTCAGTGCCGTTGATGACGAAGGTGCCCTTCGGGGTCATGAGCGGGAAGTCACCCATGAACACCGTCTGGCTCTTGATCTCGCCGGTGTTGTTGTTGGTGAACTCGGCCGTGACGAACAGCGGGGCCGAGAAGGTCATGTCCTTGTCCTTGCACTCCTCCACGGAGTACTTGGGCGGTTCGAACCGGTGGTCCCGAAAGGACAGTGACATCGAGCCGGAGAAGTCCTCGATCGGGGAGATCTCCTTGAAGACCTCCTCGAGACCCGAGGTGATCGGAACGTCGTCACGGCCGGAATCGATGGCCTCCWGCACCCGCTCCGCCCAGGCGTCACTACCGATCAGCCAATCGAAGGACTGCGTCTGAAGAGCAAGGAGATCCGGGACCTCGAGGGGCTCGATGATCTTAGCGAACGAGATGCGGGAGGAAGAGCGCGAGGCGGCCAAGGTGGTCCTTCCGGTGGCCTGATCGTCGRGCTGGCGTCGCGGACGTCAAGTATCCGTCGGGGAATGGTCAGGTGATCAGTGTCTCGCTACGGTTGTCAGGAACGGCGGCGGGGGGTGCCCCACCGGTGAGATGATGGCCGCGGGACGTGGAGGCCGACCCCCGGGCGTCCTGCGTAGCGGATGTGCGGCCGACAAGCCGACAACGGGCACGCGGAAGCCTCGCCACGGCATGTGCGCGCGGCGACACGAGTGTCCGCTGAGAACAACGGATCGGTGTATGGGCAAGGGTCTCGCTCAGGGTCCTCGGTGTGGCAGCCRTACAGCCGTGCCACACTCCGGCACGACCAGCGCGCCCCCACATCGTCCCGGACTGACCGCGAGTACCGCTCCGGACCACGTAACCGGRACCGCCTCGCGGTGCATACCAGCCCCCGAACAGGGCCGACCATCACCAACGGCACGACGTCGACGAGGCCGATACAACGAGAAGGGCAGCGCAAACTAGCAGTGTAGCCGAAGGGCACACCGCTGGCAAGGACCTGCGTGATGGGACCACGCAGGGAGGACGTAGCGCACCGCATCCGCTCCCGACGAGGGTTCGCAAACTTGATGGAACTCCGATCCACAGAGGCCGTCAACCCCCTTCGGAAAACGTCACGAACGGACCCGACCTGCCCATCTGTGCATCGGGCCGCCTGCGGTGGACCTTTCGGGCCTTCCAGACAGCACGTGCCGGGGCACCGCAGAGGGGTGCCCCGGCACGGGGGTGTCCGCCACGGCCACGCCGGGTGGCCGCAAGGGACGCCCCGTCCGGCGACGGGCATCGCCGGACGGGGCGTCCAGGGCAGCGGGGTGCTGCCAGTACTGCTCGGACTGCCGGTACTTACTTGACGGTGACCGTGGCGCCGGCGCCCTCGAGGGCCGCCTTCGCCTTGTCCGCCGCCTCCTTGGCGACCTTCTCCAGGACTGGCTTCGGAGCCCCGTCGACGAGGTCCTTGGCCTCCTTCAGCCCGAGGCTGGTCAGCGCGCGGACCTCCTTGATGACCTGGATCTTCTTGTCACCGACGGATTCAAGGATGACGTCGAACTCGTCCTGCTCCTCGGCGGCCGGCGCCTCGCCGCCCGCACCACCGGCGGCCGGAGCGGCGGCCACGGCGACCGGAGCCGCGGCGGTGACACCGAAGGTCTCCTCGAACTGCTTCACGAACTCCGAGAGCTCCAGCAGGGTCAGTTCCTTGAAGGCGTCCAGCAGCTCTTCGGTCGACAGCTTCGCCATGGTGGCGGTTCCTTCCTCGTCATGCCTGATTCGGGGTGGCCTGCTCGTGACTGCGAGCGACCTGATTGTGATCTCGGAGCGGCACCATGGTGGCGCCGCTCGGCTATTCGGCGGCAGCCTCGGCGGCCGGCTGCTCGGCGACGCCGGCGGACTGGCCTTCGCGCTGCTCGCGCAGCGCCTCGGCGAGCCGGGCCACCTGGGACAGCGGAGCGGCGAAGAGCCCGACGGCCCCGGCCAGCGTGCCCTTCATCGCCCCGGCCAGCTTCGCCAGCAGGACCTCGCGGGACTCAAGATCCGCAAGCTTGCGAATCTCGTCGGCGGTCATCGGCTTGCCCTCGACGAAGCCGCCCTTGAGCACCAGTGCCGGGTTCGCCCGAGCGAAGTCGCGCAGGCCCTTGGCCGCCTCGACCGGGTCGCCGCTGACGAAGGCGACGGCGGTCGGCCCGACGAACAGGTCGTCGAGTCCGGTGACCCCGGCCTGCTCCGCCGCAATCTTGGTCAGGGTGTTCTTGACCACGGAGTAGCGCGTGCCCTCGCCGAGGGCACGCCGCAGCTCGGTGAGCTGGCTCACCGTCAAACCGCGGTACTCCGTGAGCACCGCAGCGGTCGAGCCACGGAACTCCTCGACGATCTCCGCCACCGCGGCGGTCTTCTCAGCTTTCGCCATGGGGCTCCTTCGGGGTGTCGGCTGGTCATACGGAAACGCCCCTGGAACATGACGAACGCCCCGGCGCAGGCGCACGGGGCGTGAAGGGCGGCGGTGGCGCTACCGGGTGTGTCACCCGGCTGCGTGCATCCGTCACGGAACTTCCCGTCCGTCACCTGCGCGGGCCGCCCGGGGAACCCGGGGCCTTCGGCCGTCGGTCGAACCGGACGAGGAGTGGCCCTCGACGGGAACGGAGACGGCAACCAGCGGTCTTCGGTGTGGAACTGGATATCAGTGTACGCGACTGTTCGTCGCTGTTCTCGCCCCTGTTCGCTCGCCCGGCGGCCGCACGCATGGCTTCGTGCGGCGATGCCTCCGGACGAGCGAGAGCCGCCGGACGGCTCGGATCAGGCGGCGGCACCCTCGTCGAGAAGGTTGCGGGTGCGGTTCGGGTCGACCGGGATACCCGGGCCCATGGTGGTCGTGAAGGTGATCTTCTTCAGATACCGGCCCTTGGCCGCGGACGGCTTCACCCGGACGATCTCATCCAGGGCAACCGTGTAGTTCTCGATCAGCTGGGTGTCGGTGAAGTTCGTCTTCCCGATGACGATGTGCAGGTTACCCTGCTTGTCCACCCGAAAGTTGATCTTTCCGCCCTTGATGTCGGAGACGGCCTTGCCGATGTCCAGCGTCACGGTGCCGGTCTTAGGGTTCGGCATCAGGCCGCGGGGGCCCAGGACCCGAGCGATCCGACCAACCTTCGCCATCTGATCGGGCGTCGCGACGGTCGCGTCGAACTCCAGGAAGCCCTCCTGGATCCGGGCGACCAGGTCATCGCTACCGACGATGTCGGCCCCGGCCGCGCTCGCCTCAGCGGCCTTCTCCCCGGCTGCGAAGACAGCGACGCGGGGGGACTTCCCGGTGCCGTGCGGCAGGTTGACCGTGCCACGGACCATCTGGTCGGCCTTGCGAGGGTCGACCCCGAGCCGGACCGCAACCTCGACCGTCGCGTCGTACTTCGTCGTCGAGGTCTGCTGCGCGAGGCGGACCGCCTCCAGCGGGCTGTAGAAGTTCTCCGGGTTGATCTTCTCGGCCGCGGCACGGTAGGCCTTGCTGCGCTTCATACTGTCTGTCTCCTCGTGGTGATGGCGGACGGCCGTCGAAGGGACGCGGCGACGTGGACACATCCTGTCCACCCGGCACCTGCGCCCGGCCGCCCTCCCACTGGTCGGTCCGGTGGTGGGGGGAACGCGAGGGCGTACTACTCGCCGACCGTGATACCCATGGATCGAGYGGTGCCGGCGATGATCTTCTCGGCGGCCTCGATCGAGGTGGCGTTGAGGTCCGGGAGCTTGGTCTGGGCGATCTCGCGGATCTGCGCCGTGGTGAGCTTGGCAACCTTGTCCCGGTGCGGGGTGYCACTGCCCTTCTCCACGCCCGCGGCCTTGAGGATGAGCCGCGCGGCCGGCGGGGTCTTCGTGACGAAGGTGAAGGACCGGTCGTCGTAGACGGTGATCTCGACCGGCACGACGTTGCCGGCCTGCGACTCGGTCGCCGCGTTGTACTGCTTGCAGAACTCCATGATGTTCACGCCATGCTGACCCAGCGCGGGGCCGACCGGCGGCGCCGGGGTGGCCTTGCCGGCGTTGATCTGGAGCTTGATGATCGCAGTGATCTTCTTCTTCTTGGGAGGCATGTGCTCGTCTTCCTACCGGGGTTCTACGGAGCGGATCAGATCTTCGCGACCTGATTGAACTGCAGCTCGACGGGCGTCTCCCGACCGAAGATCGAGACCAGCACCTTCAGTCGCTGGGCGTCGAGGTTGATCTCGCTGATGGTCGCCGGGAGCGTGGCGAAGGGGCCGTCCATGACGGTGACGGACTCGCCGACCTCGAACTCCTGCACCCGGACGGTCTCGACCTTCTTCTCCTTCGRCACAACCGGGGCGAGGATCGAGAGGACCTCCTCCCGGCGCAGCGGGGAGGGCCGGTTGGTGAGCCCGACGAACCCGGTCACACCCGGGGTGTTACGGACCGCCGACCACGACTGATCGGTCAGATCCATCCGGACGTAGATKTAACCCGGGTACTTCTTCTGCTGGACAAGCTGCCGCTTGCCGTTCTTGACCACCGGGACCTCCTCGGTGGGCACCTCGATCTGGAAGATGTAGTCCTCCATGTTGAGGCTGGAGATCCGGGTCTCGAGATTGGTCTTGACCTTGTTCTCGTACCCCGCATAGGAGTGCACGACGTACCACTCGCCAGGCGCGTCCTCGATCGCCCGCCGCAGGTCGGCATCGTCGTCGTCGGCATCGTCGTCGGTCAGGGCCGGCGGCACCGTCCCGACCGCCGGGGAGACCGGGAAAGCACCCTCGGGGGTGGGATCGGCCTCGGGGGTGGGATCGGCCTCGGCGGTGGGATCGGCCTCGGCGGTGGCGTAGACGTCGCCGAGCTCGGCGCCGGCGTCCGTGCTCGCCACCTCGTCGTGCTCGAACGCCGCGAGGGGATCGAGACGGGCGAGGGCCTCCCCCTGCTCGGAGGAGGCGTGCTCGGGCGACTGGGACACGCGGACGATCCTTACTCTCGTGAACACTTMTGCTGCTGTGGACCCGCGAAGCGGCGCTGCGCGGGCGTGGGGCCGGACGGGCAGCCAGCTCGCCGATGGGCAGCTCCAGCGACCACCGCCTGCTTCGGCCCCGGYCTGTCCGGCGGTGGGACCCGTCAGCCGAAGATCGCGAGGACCGCCTTCGTGAGGCCGAAGTCGAGGGTAGCCACGAACGCCGTCATCACGCTGACGAAGACAAGCACGACCAGCACATAGGTGATCAGCTCACTCCGCCCGGGGTAGACGACCTTCCGCAACTCCGCCATGACCTCGCGGATGAACACAAGTGGCCGATACCGACGTCGACCCGCGGYACGCGTAGCCCGCTTGGGGCGCGGTGCCGCGTCACGGGTATCGGTCGCCACTCAACTCCACCCACTCCGTCATCGAACCAGCGTCATCGAACCAGCCAACTGTCGAACAGCGCAGGGGCGACAGGACTCGAACCTGCAACCGCCGGTTTTGGAGACCGGTGCTCTACCAATTGAGCCACGCCCCTAGACACACACCCGGATCCTTGCGACCGCTACGCCACCATACCCCGGCTATGCGCTACGTAGCGCATAGCCCAGCCGCACGGCGATGTACCGGAATGGGTACCCGAGCGGATCKAGCATACCCCTTTGCCGCCTGGACTCCGCGTACGGCGATCGCGTCGAGGGGGTAGCGGGGGGCGAGGGGGCTGGCAGCCTGTCACGGAGGTTCGAATGGATGCGGCCGGACGGGCCGGAGGACCGTTGCCGGAGGGTCCGGACGGATCCCACGGTAYGTCCGACGTGCATCCGACACGCGTGTGACAGCCGTGGCAGCATGGCGGCCATGAGCAGGATCTCGCACCGCATCGGGGRAATCGCCCCCTCCGCAACGCTCGCCGTCGACGCCACCGCCAAGGCGATGCGCGCCGCGGGCCGCGACGTGATCGGGTTCGGCGCCGGGGAGCCGGACTTCCCAACCCCGGACCACATCGTCGCCGCCGCCGAGAAGGCATGCCGTGAGCCCCGCATGCACCGCTACAGCCCGGCCGCGGGCCTGCCGGAGCTGAAGCAGGCCATCGCCGAGAAGACCGCCCGAGACTCGGGGGTGATCGTCTCGCCGAGCCAGGTCCTGGTGACCAACGGCGGCAAGCAGGCTGTCTACGCGGCGTTCGCGACGCTGCTCGACCCGGGGGACGAGGTGCTCCTGCCCGCCCCGTACTGGACGACCTACCCGGAGTCGATCCGGCTGGCCGGGGGTGTCCCGGTCGACGTCGTCACCGGTCCGGAAGCCGGGTACCGGGTGACGGTGGAACAACTGGAGGCGGCACGCACCCCGCGGACCAAGGTTCTGCTGTTCAACTCCCCGTCGAACCCGACCGGCGCCGTCCACACCCCCGAGGAGGTCCGCGCGATCGGACGGTGGGCCGAGCAGGCCGGGATCTGGGTCATCAGCGACGAGATCTACGAGCATCTGGTCTACGGCGAGACAAGGTTCGCCTCCGTTCTCGCCGAGGTACCTGAGCTCGCCGAACGCTGCATCATCGTCAACGGGGTCGCGAAGACCTACGCGATGACGGGATGGCGGGTCGGTTGGCTGGTCGGGCCGGCGGACGCCGTAGCCGCCGCGACCAACCTCCAGTCCCACGCGACGTCGAACGTCTCGAACGTCGYCCAGGCCGCCGCGCTTGCCGCGGTCGCCGGCCCGCTGGATGCGGTCGCCACGATGCGCACCGCCTTCGACCGCCGCCGGCAGACGATGCACCGCCTGCTGTCGCAGACGCCCGGGATCCGCTGCCCACTGCCCGACGGGGCGTTCTACTGCTATCCGTCGGTGCGGGACGTGCTCGGGCGCACCCTGCGCGGCCGTATCCCCACCACGTCCGCGGATCTGTGCCAGCTGATCCTCGAGGAGGCTGGGGTCGCGATCGTGCCGGGTGAGGCCTTCGGCACTCCCGGCTTCGCCCGGCTGTCCTACGCGCTGAGCGACGACGATCTCGTCAAGGGAGTCAGCCGCCTCTCCGCCCTGCTCGCCGAGGCGGCCTGAGGCCGCCGGGCGGCTCAGCGGCCGGACCTGCCGCGCGGCAGGCCTCAGCGCAGCCGGACGGTCGCCCGGGCCGCCATCAAGACCTTTTTTCCGTCGCATCGGGTGGTGAGATTCACCACCACCAGGTTGTCGTCGAGCTTCTTCTCGACCATGCCACGCACGGACACCGTCGCGCCGGCGCCGTCGTCGGGCACGATCACCGGGGAGGAGAACTTCACCCCGAACTCGACCACGGCGCCCGGGTCCCCGAGCCAGTCCGTGACCAACCGCGCGGCCGTCGCCATGGTCAGCATGCCGTGCGCCAGCACTCCCGGTAGGCCGGCCTCGGCGGCCGCCCGATCGCTCCAGTGAATGGGGTTGAAGTCGCCGGACGCACCGGCATACCGGACAAGATCATCCCGACGCAACGGGAAAAGTCGCTCCGGCAGCTCGGTGCCGACCTCGACGTCGTCGTAGCTCACCGTGGCGGTCATCGTTCTCCAGATCGTGAGGACGCCCGGGGTCGCCCGGAACGTGCGCAACGCGCGGTCGCCGGAGCCGAGCGGGGCCGGTGGGACTCCGACAACCCTGTCGGCAAAGGTGTCATTGGCGCCTCGGCGGAGCCGTCCCGCGCGAGACCAGCCCACACACGCCGGTGGCGACCTGCTCTCCGTAGATCGTGGCGAACTGGTAGTTGACGACKAGCACCTCGTTGGTCCCCACGGACCGGATGCCGGTCAGGGTCGAGGTGCAGATCAGCTCGTCGCCGGCCACCACCGGCCGAAGCAACACGAAACGTTCCTCGCCGTGGACGACCAGAGAGAAGTCGAGGCCGAGCTCCGGATCGTCGGTGGGCACCCCGAGGGTTCCGGGGATCACTGTGATGAGGAACGTGGGTGGAGCCACGAGATCGGGATAACCAGCGGCCTTCGCGGCCTCCAGATCGTGGTACAGCGGGTTGTCGTCCCCGATCGCTTCGGCGAACCTCCGGATGTGCTCGCGCCCGACCTGGAACGGGGCGGGGGAAACCGAGCTTCGTCCCACGAAGTCCTGATTGAGCGGCATCGCAACTCCGATCGCGCCATCAGYGGGATGACCAGGGTGTCTCTACGTGGTTACCACATCGCCCGCCATCGGTCGATAATCTTGGCTGGCATGCCAGGAAGCCGGCCAAGGACTTCCCTGACCGGCTACCGGTGCGGAACGTAGATACGTGCACGGAGGATTCAGCGACCCCGCCCGTCCAGGTGGGGACGGGCGCCCGGACGCGCCGATGGGCAGCCGCCGGAGCAACGTCAGCGCGTCTCGCGGTGCTCCGTGTGCTTGCCGCAGTTCGGGCAGAACTTCTTCAGTTCGAGGCGGTCCGGGTCGTTGCGACGGTTCTTGCGCGTGATGTAGTTCCGGTGCTTACACACCTGACACGCCATCRTGATCTTCGGGCGTACGTCAGTGGCGGCCACGGCGTGATGCCTCTTCCTAAGTCGGTTGCTGAACAGGTCAGGCGGCGCGGCGAACCGCGATCCCGCACGGGCTCCGCGGTAGGCCGCACACTGCTGGTAGCGGTGGCCGGACTTGAACCGGCGACACAGCGATTATGAGCCGCTTGCTCTGCCAGACTGAGCTACACCGCTAGGATGGTCCACCTGCTTGCGGCGGCCCGACCAACATCTTACCCCGCGGGAGGACCGGCGGACATCCCCCCGGACACGAACCCACCCGAAGGCGGAACGTGGAGCCCCTTTACGGAATCGAACCGTAGACCTTCTCCTTACCATGGAGACGCTCTGCCGACTGAGCTAAAGGGGCGAGGCCGCGGAGCTCAGGTTACACGACGACAGGCGGGGTTGGGTGACCCCCTCACCCACTTCGTCCCCGAACCCGCCGGTCCTCCCGGCGACCGGTCCTCCCGGCGACCGGCGTGAGGGCCCCCGCTGGCCCCGTCGGCGCTACGCCGGCCGGAAACGACCCCCCTGCCCTGACCGCCAGGTCCGCCCCATGACACGCCAGTACGCCCGACCCTCACTCCGTTCCATCGAAACATGCGGAGATTGCCGACGGGAACAACTATCCGTAGCGACCTACCTGGACGCCACTCACACTGATAGCTGTAAGTAATCTCTTCGATGCTTAGCGTGTGGAGCACCCGTTGGTGCGCCGCTGCCGGCGTGGCCAACCGCCTGGCGAGCCTCCCCAGCATCGCCTCCCGAGCATCGAGGGTTGCCCATGCGTCCTATGCACCGTTCCAGCCGGTATCCGACGACACGCGAGGTCCGGCCCGGTCCCACCGCCGGCGACACCGTGCCTACGACCACCACCCTGCCGACCACCACCCCCACGTCTGGCCACCCGGATGAAGAAGGCCACGGCCCTCCTCCGGGGTCGACGCGGCGGCGGGTCGACACCCGCCCGTCCCTGCTGCCAATCCCCCTCCCCCGGCGGGTGACGAGCATCGCGGCGCTGGCCATCACCGCGGGGGCGTTGACCGCGACCACCGGAGTCGCCCAGGGCGCGGTGCCGTCCCCGACCTGGCCACGGGGGATCGACGTGGCCTCCTGGCAGCATCCCGGCGGCGGCCCCATCGACTGGACCGCAGCGCGCGGCTCCGGCCTGAGCTTTGCGATCATTAAGGCCACCGAAGGACCGAACTACACCAATCCGTACTTTGCCGCGGACCGGGACGCGGCCGCCAAAGCCGGTCTGGTGGTCGGGGCCTATCACTACGCGCGGCCGGCGCGGCCGATCTCGACCGCGGTGGACCAGGCACAGCGCTTCATCACGGTGAGCGGGCTGACCCGCGCCGCCGGGCAGCTGGCCCCCGTGCTCGACCTCGAGGACGACGGAGGACTCGATCCCGCCGCGCTGGCCGCCTGGACGCGGGCGTTCCTCGAGAAGATCGAGACCGAGACCGGCCGGGCGCCCATCCTCTACACGTACCGCTCGTTCTGGACCAAGAAGCTGGCGGACAACCACAGCTTCGCCCGGTATCCGTTCTGGTTCGCCATCTACAACAACAAGGCGACCCCGGGCTGGCTGCCCGGCGGCTGGACCAAGTGGGCGCTGTGGCAGTACACCTCGAGTGGAAATGTCCCGGGGATCATGGGAAATGTCGATCTGAACGTGCTGTGCTGCACGCTGACCGCGCTCGCCGCACAGGCCGACGGCACCCGCAGCGAGATCGAGAAGTGGTACGCGACCGCCGGGCTGACCCGCCTGGCCGTTGGGACGCCCGTCGACAGCGAACTGCCCGCCGGCGGTGGCGGTCGCTGGCAGCGTTACTCCAACGGCCTGGCCTTCTGGTCCGTGGCGACCGGCGTACAGGCCCTGCACGGATCCATCGCGACGAAGTTCCTGGAGCTGGGCGGAACGAACAGCTTCCTGCGCCGGCCGGTGAGCGGTGTCGAGTACGCCACGGCCCCGGAGACGCTTCAGGCGAAGTTCCAGGGTGGCTGGATCTACTGGCACCCGGCCATCGGCGCGCACGAGGTCCACGGCCGCATCCTGCGGACCTATCTGGGCCTCGGTGGCACGACGTCGAGCCTCGGGCTTCCGATCACCGACGAGTACTCGGTCCCGGGCGGACGGGAGAGCACCTTTCAGTTCGGCAAGYTCCGYTGKAGCGCGGCGACGAACGCGGTCACGACACTGCCGGCCGRCAAGAACGGCACCGGCAAGAGTGGCGTGGGTGTGGCGGGTGGCGCCGGCACCGCTCCCTGATCGTGTCCCGGGCCGGAGAGAACCGCCTCCGGCCCGACGGACACAACGATGGGTGACGGCGGCCTACCGTGGGTATCGCACCTACGCGGCGGAGAGGTGGTCGTATGACTACCGAACAACGACGGACCGCACCATGCGGGCAGAGCGATCCGCCGCGAGTACGACCGGGGAGGATGAGATGGCAGGAACACGGGTGGCACGCCCGCTGAACGGATGGCTCACCTTCGCCGCCGTCATCATGTTCATCGTCGGCTTCCACAACCTGATCTACGGCATTGCGTCCCTGCGCGACTACACCGTCGTGGTGAACAACCTCAACGGCGGGACCAGCGTGATCTACGCCGACACCACCTTCTGGGGCTGGTTGTGGATCGTGGTCGGCGTCGTCGAGATACTGATCGCCTTCGGCATCGCGGCCCGTAACGAGGCCGCCCGCTGGGGAGGGGTCGCAATCGCGACGATCAACGCCATCGGGCAGCTGGCGTTCCTTGCGGCGTTCCCGGTCTGGTCCGTCGTCATCATCGCGATCGACGTAGTCGTCATCTACGTACTGTGCACCTACGATGCTCCTCGGGCCAGAGCCGGGTACGAGGAGCCGTATCCGAGCGACCAGGCCGGGGTCTCCGCCGGGCGTGAGGCCGGAGTCGGTSGCCTCACCGAGACCGGTGGCACCCGGGTGACCTCCGGGGGCGGCGTCCGGCGCGAAGAGGGTCCGCGGCCRCCCACCACCGGCTGAACGGCGGCTCGCGGTCAGGCGGTCAGCTCGCGGTTAGGGTGCCGGATCGGCCAGCCCCGCCCGCCAGGTGGCGCACCGCAGGGCGTAGTCGGTGAGATGACGRTCGGCGAAGACCCGGGCGTCCCAGTTCTCCGGCATCGCCTCGGCGAGATCACGCCAAAGGTAGGCCATGGCGGGTAGCCCGTCGGTCAGGAGCAGCGGACGGGTCTCGTAGGCCTCGCCTTCGAAGGCATCGAGGATCRCCCGTTCCCGTGCGGCAAGCCCCAGGAGGACGAGGCCGGCGGTGGCCCGATCCGGCCCGTCCGCCTCGGCCGTGGGCACGAGGCCCGGATAGAGCCGACCACGCAGCCGGGCGGCCCGCCAGCCGGTGACCGTGGCGGGCCCCACCTCGGGTACGCGTCCGATGAGCGCCCGCACGACCTCGGGGAACAGCAGCGTCCCGTAGACGAACAGCGGGACCGCGCGCTCCGCCTCAGCCGATGACATGAGGCAACGGTAGTGCCCCGGCCATGGCGGCCCATGGGTGACCGYCCACGGCCGGCATCCCGGCGGGGAACCGGTCCTAGAGTGAGCAGACGTGAACGACAACGCGGCGCTGGCCGCCCAGGTTCGGACTGCTTCCCAGCTGACCGGGACATTCCTGCTCCGGTCGGGCCGGACAAGCACCGAGTACTTYGACAAGTACCTCTTCGAAGCCGACCCGGCGCTGCTCGCTGCGGTGGTGGCCGGGCTCACCGAACTGGTGCCGCCCGGCGCGGAGATCCTCGCCGGACTCGAACTCGGCGGAGTGCCCCTCGTGACTCTGCTCTCCCAGCGCACCGGTCTGCCCGCCCGGTTCGTCCGGAAGAAGGCCAAAGAATACGGCACCCGACGCATCGCGGAGGGCGGCGACGTCACCGGACGCCACGTCGCCCTCGTCGAGGACGTGGTCACCTCCGGTGGTGCCGTGCTCGACGCGACCCGGGTACTGCGGGATGCCGGAGCGGTCGTGGAACACGTGCTCTGTGTGATCGACCGGCAGGAGGGCGGCCGGGAGAGACTCGCCGAGCTCGGTCTGACGTTGCATCCCGTCCTGACCCGGGCGGACCTGGAGGCCGCAGCCGCGGACACCTGACCGCCCGGCGACGAGGACCATCCGCGGCCGCACATCCACAGGCCCGGAGCGATGCTCCGGGCCTGTGGATCCGAGCCTGTGTAGAAGCATGATCCCCGGGAACTCCGGGATGGTGGCAGGTGATGGATTCGAACCATCGTAGGCTGAGCCGACGGTTTTACAGACCGCTCCCTTTGGCCGCTCGGGCAACCTGCCGTCGTAGAGGAGCATACCGGTCCCGACGGAGCATCGTGATGCCGCACCGCCCCGCTGYGGCCGCCGACGATCGATTACAACGGTGAGTAGCGGCTCACGAAACGAAGGCCGCGCACCACGATCACGCACAGCACTCGACTCCACACGATCCTCACCCACATCGAACCGACCAGGAGGTCCGCACACGTGGCAGATCCATCCTTCGACATCGTCAGCAAAGTTGACGCCCAGGAGATAGACAACGCCGTCAACCAGACGGTCAAGGAAATCCGGACCCGCTTCGACTTCCGTGACACCGGCGCATCCGCGACGCTGTCCGGCGAGTCGATTCTGCTTGTAGCGAACACGGACGAGCGGGTCAAGGCGGTGCTCGACGTACTGCAGGAGAAGTTCGTCAAACGCGGCATTTCCCTCAAGGCCCTGACCTTCGACGAGCCCAAGCCGTCGGGCAAGGAGTTCCGGTTGCCCGTCACCGTTCAGCAGGGCATCGCGGAGGACAAGGCCAAGGCCATCGCCAAGAAGATCCGGACGGATGGCCCGAAGGGGGTACAGGCCCAGATTCAGGGTGATCAGCTACGGGTGACCGGGAAGAAGCGCGATGACCTGCAGCGCGTGATCCAGATACTCAAAACCGAGGACTTCGAAGTTCCCCTCCAGTTCGTCAACTACCGCTGACGCGACGGAAAAGCTGGAGACAGGGTGCACCCCGCCCGATGGGGGGTTTCGGGCGGGGTGCTTGCGGCGGAACCTGGGGGGTTTGCTCCGCCGCGGTCCTGGTTGTGAACCGACGCCGTTTCGGCCGGCAGTTCGCGGTTAAAGCGTACTCCGAGTACTTCGGGGTGTTACCGCGACGACGCGCCGCGGACAACATCGTGGCCATCGGGCCCGGTCACCGATACGGATTCATGCGTGACATCTGTTCGAGACGCTCGATCCGCTCGTTCATGGGCGGATGGGTGGAGAACAGCTTCCCGACCCCCCCACCCCGGAACGGATTTGCAATCATGAGCGCGGCGGCGGGACCGAGCTTGGAGGTCTGCGGCAGGGRCCGCGCCGCGGTGCCGGCGTCCAGCTTGCGCAACGCGTTCGCCAGCCCGATCGGGTCACCGGTGAGCGTCGCGCCGGACTCGTCGGCCTGGTACTCCCGGGACCGACTGATCGCGAGCTGGATGATCGTCGCCGCGACGGGACCCAGGATCATCAGCAGCAGAAGCTCGAAGATGCCGGGACCGTCCTCATCGTTCCGCCCACCGAAAATAGCCAGGAACTGGGCCATGTTCGCCAGATAGACGATAACACTGGCGAGGGCACCGGCCACCGATGCGATCAGGATGTCCCGGTTGTAGACGTGGCTGAGCTCGTGACCGAGAACGCCGCGTAGCTCACGATCGTCCATAATCTCCATGATGCCCTCAGTGCAACAGACCGCCGCGTTTCGCGGGTTACGGCCGGTAGCGAAGGCGTTGGGCGCCCGGGTCGGGCTGAGGTACAGCCGCGGCATGGGCATCCGGGCATTGCGGGCGAGATCCCCGACGATCGCGTAGAGCCGGGGCTGCTCGACCTGCGTCACGGGATAGGCCCGCATGGCCCGCAGGGCTATCCGGTCAGAGAAGAAGTAGGCGAAGCCGTTCATACCGACCGCGAGCACGAGCGCGATGACCAGACCTCCGCGCCCGAACAGCGAACCCACCACGATGATGGCGGCGGACAGCACGCCCAGCAGCAGCGCGGTCTTCAGACCGTTGAAGTGGCGGTGTGGCATGGCGATCGAGTGTCCGTCCTGTCGAACCGGTACACCTGTCTCAACGCGACGGCGCTGGCCGAACGTTCCCGTCGGACGTGTGGCCGCCGCCCCVGACCCGTACGGCTGCCGGCCCGCGGCGGGCCTCGCCCGGTCGGTCGCCGGGCTCGTCCGGGACGGCTTCGCGCAGGCGTGCGACCACGGCCGGGGCGAGCAGCCCGACCCGTTCGAGCTCCTCCGCGGTGAAGATCGCCAATCGTCGGTACACGGCGGCGATCTGTGGATCCAGCCGGTCGAGCGCGGTCAGATGTGCCACGACGGTGCCGAGATCACCGCGTCGCACCGGTCCGGTCGACGCCGACCAGCCGTCGGTCAGGGTGTTCGCCAGCGATGCCCGCAGCAGCGGACCGAGCGCCGCGGCCGGATCCGGCACGCCCGCCGCGGCCAGCACCTCGCCGGCAGCTGCCACCAGGGTGGTCAGGAAGTTCCCGCCGAGCACGAGAGAGGCGTGGTAGAGATCCCGCCGGTCATCCGCGACGGGCAGAGCGATGCCGCCGACGTCGGTGACCAGGCGGCGGGCCAGCCCCTCGGCCACGGGATCGGCGGTGATCCCGAACGGGACACCGACGAGGAGACCGGAGTCCTCGATGATCCCCGGCAGGGTCATGATCGGATGAAGCGCGATACGGGCCGCGCCCACGTCACCGCCTGCCGCCAGGACGCCCAGGCCGTGGCGCCCACTGAGATGCACGAGTGTCCGGCCGGGTCCGACGGCTCCCGCCGCGACCAGGTCCGTGACGACCGGCCCGATCGCGTCATCGGGCACGGAGACGAGGAGGACCTCGGCCCGCCCGGCGACCTCGGCCACCCCGCCGACCCCCGCGTCCGGAAACAGGTTCACGGCCCTCGATCGGTGCCGCGGCGAGCGCACTCCCACGGCCACCACCGGATATCCGGCCGCTGCCAGAGCGAGGCCCAGCGCCGTGCCGGCCCGGCCCGGCCCGACGATTCCCACCTTCTCCCGCGGCCCGGCCTCCCGCGGCCCGGCACTCGCCGCCGTGGACGAAGGTGCGGCGTCGGGTCGACCGTCATCCGGGCCGCTCGCGGCATCCGACTGCTCGTGCGGGCGATGCGTCATGTCCCGATGCTCCCCGTTCCGGAGCCRGCCGCTTCCGAGGGGGCCGCCCCTGATACCTGACCACCCGCCGACCCCGGCCGCCCGCACAGCCAGCATGCCCCGATGCCGGGCCTCACCGGACATACAGCCACAAGCCACCAAATAGCTACAATCGGTAACATCGCGGATCGGGCCAGGTCGCCGGCAAGAGCGAGCTCACCACTCCGGGCGCCCGACGTAAAGATCACCCTGTCGATTCCCTGACAGGCCGGGCCTCCCCCGAAATTGTGGAAAGCATTACCGGAAGCGCATTGAACCGGATCCGGCCGATCACCTCCATCGGGCGGTACACCCCTTCTGACCAGCGATATCAGGGTCAAGACACGCCAGCCGGACGATCGCAACGACAAAGACTATATACGTAGAGTTGGCAAACAATCACCATACGGCGCGACGGCTACGGAGACCGAGGTCGATCGTCGATCGTCGACGAGGATGGAGCGATCGAACTCGGCGGCACGGTGCGCGCGCATCATTGATAYGGCCGGTAGGCTGGAACGGTACCCGAGGAGGTCACTGAAGGTGTCAGAGCAGGTCAGGGAGAGGGAGACCCGCCGGCTCGACCGGGTCGTCGTGCGCTTCGCGGGCGACTCCGGCGACGGTATGCAGCTCACCGGAGAACAGTTCACCAGCGAGACGGCAGCATTCGGCAATGACCTGTCGACGCTTCCGGACTTCCCTGCCGAAATCCGCGCCCCAGCCGGCACGCCGGCCGGTGTGTCCGGCTTCCAGCTACATTTTTCCGATCACGACATTCTCACCCCGGGTGACGCACCGGACGTACTGGTTGCAATGAACCCGGCGGCCCTGAAGGCGAATCTGAAGGATCTGCCGCCGGGGGCCAATCTCATTGTCAACACCGATGCATTCACCGGCGGCAACCTCAAGAAAGCCGGCTATACGACGGATCCGCTGACCGACGGCACGCTGGATGCCTACACGGTGCATCGGGTGCCGCTCACCTCGATGACCATCAACGCGGTGCACGCCGCCGAGGGTGTCGGCGCCGGGGTCAACAAGAAGGAGGCCGAACGAGCGAAGAACATGTTCGCCCTGGGCCTCATGAGCTGGCTGTACCACCGGCCGACCGAGAGCACCGTCGGCTTCCTGGAGAAGAAGTTCGCCAAACGGCCCGAGATCGCCGCGGCGAACGTCGCGGCCTTCCGTGCCGGCTTCAACTACGGCGAGACCACCGAGTCCTTCTCGGTCACCTACGAGGTGGCGCCGGCCCGGATGAAGGCTGGTACCTACCGACGGATCACCGGGAACACGGCATTGTCCTACGGTCTGATCGCCGCCGGCGAGCTGACCGGCCTGCCGGTGTTCCTCGGCTCCTACCCGATCACCCCGGCCTCGGACATCCTGCACGAGCTGAGCCGGCACAAGCGGTTCGGCGTGCGGACCTTCCAGGCCGAGGATGAGATCGCCGGCATCGGCGCCGCGCTCGGTGCCTCCTTCGGCGGATCACTCGGCGTGACGACGACCTCCGGCCCGGGTGTCGCGCTCAAAAGCGAGACCATCGGCCTCGCGGTCAGTCTCGAACTGCCGCTCGTGATCGTCGACATCCAGCGCGGCGGCCCGTCCACCGGYCTGCCCACCAAGACCGAACAGGCCGATCTACTCCAGGCGATGTTCGGCCGCAACGGCGAGGCTCCGGTTCCGATCGTCGCGCCGCGCTCCCCGGCGGACTGCTTCAACGCCGCGATCGAGGCCGCCCGCCTGGCTACCAAGTACCGCACGCCGGTGTTCCTGCTCTCCGACGGCTACCTGGCGAACGGCTCGGAGCCGTGGCTGCTGCCGACCCGCTCGGAGCTGCCGGACCTGAGCGTCGCCTTCGCCACCGAGCCGAACCACACCGGGCCGAAGGGGCCGGAGTTCTGGCCCTACCTGCGTGATCCGGAGACCCTCGCCCGGCCGTGGGCAGTCCCCGGCACGGCGGGCCTGGAGCACCGCATCGGCGGCATCGAGAAGTCGGACGGCCAGGGTGCCATCTCCTACGATCCGGCCAACCACGACCGGATGGTGCGGCTGCGCGCGGCGAAGATCGACGGTATCGCGAACGATGTCGCGCCACTGGAGGTGGAGGACCCGTCCGGGCAGGCCCGGCTGCTCGTCCTCGGCTGGGGCTCCACCTACGGCCCGATCGCGGCCGGCTGCCGCCGGGTCCGCGCCAAGGGCATGCACGTCGCTCAGGCACACCTGCGTCATCTCAACCCCTTCCCCGCCAACACCGGGGACATCCTGCGGTCGTATRACAAGGTGCTGATTCCCGAGATGAACCTCGGGCAGCTAAGGACCCTGATCCGGGCCGAGTACCTCGTCGACGCGATCGGCTACAACCAGGTTCGCGGGCTGCCCTTCAAGGCCGCGGAGCTGGCGGGCGTCTTGGAGGACGTGATCAACCAGTGACCGTCACGACGAATCGCAGCGGCATCAGTAACCGGCTGCTCGACCTGGTGCCGGCCGCGCCGGCCCAGCAGAGCCGCAAGGACTTCACCTCCGACCAGGAAGTGCGGTGGTGCCCGGGATGTGGCGACTACGCCATTCTCGCCACCGTCCAGGGGTTCCTGCCTGATCTCGGGGTGGCCCGGGAGAACATCGTCTTCATCTCCGGAATCGGCTGTTCCTCACGGTTCCCGTACTATCTGCAGACGTACGGGATGCACTCCATTCACGGCCGGGCACCGGCGATCGCCACCGGGCTCGCCGCCTCCCGTCCCGACCTGTCGGTCTGGGTCGTCACCGGGGACGGCGACGCCCTGTCGATCGGTGGGAACCACCTGCTGCACGCGCTGCGCCGCAACGTCAACCTGAAGATCCTCATGTTCAACAACCGGATCTACGGACTGACGAAGGGGCAGTACTCCCCCACGTCCGAGATCGGCAAGATCACCAAGTCGACGCCGTTCGGCTCGCTGGACCGGCCGTACAACCCCGTGTCGCTGGCGCTGGGGGCGGAGGCCACGTTCGTCGGACGGTCCATCGACTCCGACCGGGCGCACCTGACCTCGGTGCTGCGCGCGGCCGCGGAGCACCCCGGCACCGCCTTCGTGGAGATCTTCCAGAACTGCAACATCTTCAACGACGGCGCCTTCGACCCGCTCAAGGACCGGACCAGCCGGGACGACGTGACGCTGAAGCTGGCCCACGGCGAGCCCCTCGTCTTCGGCACCGAGGGCGACAAGGCCATTCGACGGGCGCCGGACGGCAGCCTCGAGGTGGTCCCGGCGGGCAGCCCGGACGTCCTCGTCCACGACGCCTGGGCGGCCGATCCGAGCCAGGCGTTCGCGCTGTCCCGGCTCACCGGTGACTCGCACGGCGTCACCCCGATCGGCATCTTCCGCGACGTCGACGCGCCGACCTACGACGAGGCGTTGAACGCCCAGATCGCCGACGCCAAGACCCGCCAGGGCGACGGGGACCTGATGTCGCTGGTCGCTGGTGGGGAGACCTGGACCATCGAGTGATCTGAAAGCCGTCCGCTGATCTGATCAGCACTCCACAGCCCGTGGCCCGGCCGGCCGGGGCGTGCGCGCGGCCCCGCGCCCCAGACGGCCGGGCAGAGCCCGCATTACCACAGAACTATGTCATTGATAATGCCGCTTGGCAGCTATCTGCCGGGGAGTGCGCCACTCCGGCACCTTCCGGTAAGGTGACATCGCGCGTGGGGGTGCCGTGTGGCCCGGGGGGGCTCACAACACCGATGCAGCCGGAGGCGCAGTGCGGGTTCATCGAGCCCTATGCCCGCGGTCCGTGGCGAGTCCGCGTTCGCCCAGGGGCACCATCAACATGACCGTTCCGATCACGGCCGGTCGCGCCGGGCAACCCCGCGGCTCGGTCGGCGTCGTCGTCCGGACCGCTCCCGGAGGTCGCCGTGGGTAATCATTCGGCCGGTCGGCATTCACGCCAGCGCCAGGGAGCCGCCAGGCAGGCCACCGGCCGCCATTCGGCCGCGGCGCCGACGACCTCCACCGCGGCGGCCGCGTCGTTCCCACCGCCGACCCCGCCACGGCCCCCGGTCGCCCCACCCGGCGAGCTCGACACGATTACCGGCCCGCTGTCGGTGAGCACCTCCGCCCGCCGGGCCCGGGAGGCCACGGCCAGCCGGGTCGGCGATGCCGCCCAGCGTCGCCGGCCGCTGGACACGCTGTCCCGGACCGGCCGGCCACGGTTCGCCACGACAGCCACGACAGCCGCCGCCGGGGTGCAAGCCGGCGGCACCCTCGGCACCCTCTACAATCCCTTCCACGTTCCCGGGCCCGCCTCCCCCGCCGCGAGCCACCGGCCCGCCGACGTCCATCCGACGAACCCGTCCGCCGGGAGCCCCGGCCGGATGCCCGGCGCGCACCGGGCACCAGCCGATCGGCGAAGCAGCGGGCGGGTGCGGCTCGCCGCGGCGGGAACCGTCTCGCTCGCCGGGCTGTCCGCGCTGGTCGCCGGCGTAGCCCTGGGCGGCGATCCGACGGGCGCCACGACCGGCCCGAACGCCGGCGAGGCGCCTCGGGTCCAGTACACGGGCGGGACCGCCTTCGGTTCCTCCCAGACGCAGGCCTCCCGCGACCGTCCGCAGGCCGCCTTGCCCACTCCGTCCCAGGCGCTGCTGGCGCCGAGCACGAGCCAGTCCGGCCTGGGCGCCCACCCCGGTAGTCCGTCCGGGCGGTCAGGTTCCTCCCACGCCACCGGCGAGGCCTATCTGGGCCCCGGCACCTCGCCGATCCCGATCGTGCCACTGACGCCGCGGGACGAGCTCAGCTCACCCAGCACGAGCCCCACCGACCTGCGTACCATCGCGCCCAGTCCGACGGAGAGCGCCGGCGCGGCCACGACATCGCCGTCGCCGACCGACTCGTGGCCGTGGGGCGACYCGACCCCCTCAACGAGCCCGACGCCGACTTCGGCCGGTGGCTCCCTGCCGTTCCATCCAACGCCGATCGACGTCACTCCGCTGCTCGAGACATTCTTCGATACGCAGACCGGTGCCACGAAGGGCCACGCCGACCCAGCCGGAACCACATACACCTGTACGCAGTCCGCGAGCACCGCCACGGCGGCGGTCGCGTCGGGACACTGACCCAGGACGACCTGGCGACCTCGCGACCTCGCGACCTCGCGACCTGGCCGGATCTCACCAGATGCGGCCAGGTCGCCGGATTTCCGGGCGCTCCCCACACCACGCTCAGCCGGTGCGGTCAACCACGAAGTCCGCGAGGGACTCCAAGGCGGTCTTCGCCGGGTTGTCCGGCAACGACGCGAGGCATTCCCGCGCCCGGCTCGACCAGGAGATAAGTTCCGCCCGGGCCCGGGCCATGCCCACGTGGCCGCGTAGCAGATCGAGAGCCTCGCCCACCCGGTCCTCCGTGTTCCCGTCGCCGGGGGCGAATCCGGTGGTGATGAGCTCCCGGAGCCGTCCCGCCGCCCGGTCGTCGGCCTGCAGCGCGTAGAGCACCGGCAGGGTCGGGATTCCCTCCCGCAGATCCGTGCCGGGCGTCTTGCCGGAGTCCACCGGGTCCGAGGCAACGTCGATGATGTCGTCGGACAGCTGGAAAGCCACCCCGAAAAGCTCCCCGAAGGTCGCGAGGGTATCGACGGTGATCGGGTCCGCGCCCGCCARCATGGCACCGAGCCGACCCGAGGTCGCGATCAGCGAGGCGGTCTTGTCCGTGATGACCCGCAGATAGTGCTCGACCGGGTCCTGCCCGGGCGCCGGGCCCACGGTCTCCCGGATCTGCCCCTCGCACAGGGTCGCGATCGTCCGGGCGAGGATGCGGGTCGCCTCCGGGCCGAGGTCCGCCGTGATGTCGGAAGCGCGGGCGAACAGGTAGTCCCCGGTGAGGATGGCGACCGTGTTCGTCCACCGCGTGTTCGCGGAGGCCGCTCCCCGCCGCCGCGGCGCCTCGTCCATCACGTCGTCGTGGTAGAGCGTCGACAGATGGGTGAGTTCGATCGCCACCGCCGCCGGCACCACGCCGACGGCCTCGGGATCGGCGAACTGYGCCGCCAGCAGCACGACGATCGGACGGAAACGTTTCCCCCCCGCGTCGACAAGATGGCGGGAGGTCTCGGTCACGAAGGCGGATTCGCTGCGCACCGACTCGCGCAGCAGATCCTCCACCCGGRCGAGACCCACCCGCACGGCCTTTTCCAGATCAGGATCGGTCCTGATCCCCACGACGTCCAGCCCGATAGCGCTCATACCACCGTCAGCGTACGAAGCCGGACGTCGCGGCGGTCGTCGCGAGGTCCAGGAGTGGCTGTGGCGCTACTCCCAGTACAAGAGTAGCCACGGTACCGATGGCGACCGCGGCGAAGGTCAGCGTCGGGCGGGTCACCACCACCGGTCCCTCGGCAAGCGGCTCGGAGAAGAACATCAGCACGATGACCCGCACGTAGAAGAAGGCGGCGATGGCGCTGCACACCAGTGCAACGACTACCAGCGGGGTGGCGTCCCCGGCGATCGCGGCCTGGAACACCGCGAACTTCCCGGTGAACCCGCTCGTCAGCGGGATCCCCGCGAGCGCGAGCAGCAGGAACGAGAACGTCCCGGCCAGCAGGGGCGAGGTCCTGCCGAGCCCCCGCCACTGGGACAGGTCGCCGGCCTCGCCGTCGCCGGTACGGACCAGGGAGACCACGGCGAAGGCGGCGATCGTCGTGAAGCCGTAGGTCACCAGGTAGAACATCGAGCCGCGCAGGCCGTCGGTGTTGGTGCCGGCGAGGCCCACCAGCAGGAACCCGGCGTGCGCGATCGCCGAGTAGGCCAGCATACGCTTGATGTCACGCTGGGTCAGGGCGAGCACCGCGCCGACCACCATGGTGAGGATGGCGATCGTCCACAGGATTGGTCGCCAGTCCCAGCGCAGCCCTCCGAAGGCGACGTAGAAGACCCGCAACAGGGCACCGAACGCGGYGACCTTCGTCCCCGCCGCCATGAACGCGGTAACCGGCGTCGGCGAGCCCTGGTAGACGTCCGGCGTCCAGGAGTGGAACGGCACGGCGCCGATCTTGAAGAACAGCCCCACCGCCAGCAGCGCGAGCGACAGATAGAGGTAGGTGTCGTTCGCACCGGCGTTGCTGACCGCGTCCGCGACCGCCCCGAGCTCCACGCTGCCGGCAAATCCGTAGGCGAACGCGACGCCGTAGAGGAAGAAGGCCGAGGAGAACGCCCCGAGCAGGAAGTACTTCATCGCCGCTTCCTGCGACAGCAGCCGACGGCGCMGGGCGAGCCCGGCCAGCAGGTACAGCGGCAACGAGAGGATCTCCAGCGCCACGAACATCACTAGCAGGTTGTTCGAGGCGACGAAGAGCATCATCCCGGTGACCGAGAAGACCATCAGCGGATACGCCTCGGTCTGCACGTCTGCCGAGGTCTGCTGCGCCGTCGATCCCTTCGAGCCCGGGGTGATCGCGGCCKAGGCCACAATAGCCCCGCCGGACGAGTCAAGCTGGCGTTCGGCCACCAGCAGCACCGACAGCAGGGCGAAGACCAGGATCGTGCCCTGCATGAACAAGGTCGGCGCGTCGATCGCCAGCGCACCGGAGGCGAGGATGGCCTGCCGGCCGTGCARCACCGCCACGGCCACGAGCGCGGCGACGAAGCCCRCACCCGCCAGGATCGGTTGGAAGGTCCGCCGGGCCCGCTTCGTGGCGAAGGCGTCGACGAGCACCCCGACGAGCGCGACCCCGAACACGATCAGGATCGGGCTGAGCGAGGAGTACTCGATCGACGGCGGTGTGATCATCGGGTTCGATCCCTGCGCCAGGAGAAGGTCGGGTGTGGCGCTCACGAGTGGCCTCCGGACTCCGCGGCCACCGAGTGCGTCGGAGCCGGGTCAGACTTGCCGATATCGGCGTAGGTCGCCGTCACCGTCGGCGTGATGATGTCGAGCAGCGGCTTGGGGTAGACCCCGAGCGCGACGATGAGCGCGACCATCGGGGCGACGACGAGCTTCTCGCGCAGGCTGAGGTCGACCAGGACCTTGTTCTCCTCGTGCACCACCGGTCCGGTCATCGTCCGCTGGTAGAGGTACAGGATGTAGATCGCGGCCAGCACGATGCCGGTGGTCGCGACGATCGCCAGCGGCCTGTTCCGGGTGAACGTCCCCACCAGCACCAGGAACTCGCTGACGAAGCTGTTCGTTCCAGGCAACGCCAACGACGACAGTCCGGCGACGAGGAACACCCCGGCAAGCACCGGCGTCACCCTGGCCAGGCCGCCGTAAGCACCGACGTCACGAGTGCCGCGGCGCGCCACCAGGAAGCCCACGACCATGAAAAGCAGGCCGGTGGACAGGCCGTGGTTGACCATGTAAAGCACCGCGCCGCTGCCCGCCTGGGAGGTGAAGGCGAAGGTGCCCAGCGCGATGAAGCCGAAGTGGGCCAGCGAGGTGTAGGCGACCAGCCGTTTCATGTCCCGCTGCCCGATGGCGAGCAGGGCGCCGTAGAAGATGCCGATCACCGCCAGACCAAGCACCAGCGGGGCGAAGTAGTCGGCCGCGTCGGGAAACAGCGGGATGCAGTACCGGATCAGTCCGAACGTGCCCACCTTGTCCAGCACCCCGACCAGCAGCACCGCGCCGCCGGTGGGCGACTGCGCGCCGGCGTCGGGCAGCCAGGTGTGGAACGGGAACAGGGGGGCCTTGATGGCGAACGCCAGGAAGAAACCGAGGAACAGCAGCTTCTGCACCCCGGGGGTGATGTCCATCTGCCGCAGGGTGGCGAAGTCGAAGGTTCCGCTGCCGAGGTTGTCGGCGGAGACGACGTACAGTCCGATCACGGCAGCGAGCATCAGCAGGCCGCCAAAGAGGCTGTAGAGCAGGAACTTGACCGCCGCGTAGGAGCGCTGGGCCTGCTCCCGGACCGGGCCGTAGCTCCCGATGAGAAAGTACATCGGGATGAGCATCGCCTCGAAGAAGACGTAGAACAGGAAGACGTCGGTAGCGGCGAACACGCCGATCATCCCGGCCTCCAGCGCCAGCAGCAGCGCGAAGAACGCCGGGACCGACCGCCTGCTCCGCGTCCCGGCGCCGTCCACCCCGGCGCCGTCCACCCCGGCGCCGTCCACCCCGGCGCCGTCCACCCCGGCGCCGTCCACCCCGACGGCGGCCGCGCCGACGGCGGCCGCGCCGGTCGGATCCGTCGCACCGGTCGTCCCGCCATCCGCGCCTGCCTCGTCCCAGGACGCCAGGACCACGACCGGCACCAGCAGCGCGGCAAGCAGGATCRGCACCAGYGAGATGCCGTCGGCCCCCACCGAGTAGGAGATGCCGAAGGTTTTGATCCAGTCGTAGGACTGGGCGAACTGGAAGCCGGCCTTGTCCGGGTTGTAGGCCGCGGTCGCAAGGACCGCGAGCACCAGAACCGCCAGCGAGAGCCCGAGGGTGAGCTGCTTGGCGAGGGTCGACAGCCGGCGGGGCAGAGCGGCGACGACCACCGCACCCGCGGCCGKGACGATCAACATGATCGTCAACCAGGGGACTGTGTGCATGTCAGCCCGCCCTCACCAGCAGCAGCGCGCCGACCACGAGGACGGCACCTCCCAACATCGACAGAGCGTAGGACCGGACGAAGCCGGTCTGGAGGCGGCGCATCCGCCCCGACAGGCCGCCGATGGCGGCGGCGCTGCCYCGCACGAGCCCGTCAACGCCGACGAGGTCCAGCCAGACCAGGAAACGGGTCAGGTACTGGCCGGGCCGCATCGCGACGGTCTCGTTGAAGGTGTTCGCGAACAGGTCGTGACGGGCGGCGACGGTGGCCAGGGTGACCTCGGAGTCCGGCGGGGCCGTCGCCTCGACCGGGCGCAGCTGGTAGCGCACATAGGCCCCGGCAAAGCCGCCGGCGGTGACCACCAGCGTGAGYAGGGTGAGGACGAGCGGCGAGAAGGTGTGGACACCCTCGACCCCCGCCCCGGCGACCGGTTCGAGCCAGTCCTGCAGCGAATGGCCGAGGACGAACAGGCCACCGGCGAGGAGCGAGCCGACGGCCAGCAGGATCATCGGACCGGTCATCGACCCCGGGGACTCGTGCGGATGCCGAGCGTRCTCGCCCTCCGTCGTCCAGCGCGGCCTGCCGTGGAAGGTCATCAGAAACAGGCGGGACATGTAGAAGGCGGTGATGCCCGCGCCCAGCAGCGCGATCGAGCCGAGCAGGTATCCCGACGTCCCGCCCTTGTCGAAGGCGGTCTCGATGATCCGGTCCTTGGTGAAGAAGCCGGAGAACCCGGGGAACCCGATGATCGCCAGGTAGCCGACACCAAAGGTCACCCAGGTGATCTTCATATACCGCCAGAGCCCGCCGTAGTGACGCAGGTCCTGGTCGTCATTCATCGCGTGGATCACCGAGCCGGATCCGAGGAACAGACCGGCCTTGAAGAAGCCGTKGGCGAGCAGGTGCATGATGCCGATCGCGTAGCCGGCCGGTCCCAGCCCCACCGCGAGGAACATGTACCCGATCTGGCTGACTGTCGAGTAGGCCAGCACCTTCTTGATGTCATCGTAGGCACAGCCGATGACGCAGCCGATCAGGATCGTGACCGCCCCGATGATCACCACGACGGTACGGGCGGCCTGCGTCTCGTTGAAGATCGGCCCGGCCCGCACGATGAGATAGACCCCGGCGGTGACCATGGTCGCCGCGTGGATGAGCGCGGAGATCGGGGTCGGGCCCTCCATGGCGTCCGGCAGCCAGGCCTGCAACGGGAACTGGCCGGACTTGCCGCACGCAGCGAGCAGGAGCAGCAGCGCGATCGCGGTGATCGTGCCGTAACCGATGACGCCCGCGGCGGCCGAGCCGAACACGTCGGCGTAGCTCGTCGACCCGACGGTGGCGAACATGAACATGATCGCGAGCGCCAGCCCGACGTCCCCGACCCGGTTCATGTAGAAGGCCTTGTTCGCCGCGGTGGCGGCGGCCGGCTTGTACTCCCAGAACTTGATGAGCAGGAAGGACGACAGCCCGACCAGCTCCCAGCCGGCATAGAGCGACAGGAAGTTGTCGCCCAGGACGAGCAGCAGCATCGACGCCAGGAAGAGGTTCATGTAGGCGAAGAACTTCCGCCGGGCCGGGTCGTGCGCCATGTAGCCGATCGAGTAGATGTGGATCAGTGTCCCGACCCCGGTGATCAGCAGCACGAAGACGACCGAGAGCTGGTCGACCAGCAGACCGACGTCCACCCGGAAACCGTTGACCGGAATCCAGGAGTACAGCTGCTGGGACAGCGCCCGGTCGTCACCGGGGCGGTCGAGCAGGCCGGCGAACAGCACCAGACCGATCACGAAGCTGGCGGCGGAGGTCAGTGTGCCGAGCAGATGCCCGAACCCGTCGGTCCGCCGACCGCCGAGCAACAGCACCGCGGCTCCGGCCAATGGAAGCGCGATGAGCAGCCAGGTCAGCGAGAAGACCCCCGACGCGGCCGCATAATGGATCTTGCTGCCGCCATGTTCGGCGGCAGCGAGCAGAAGCGGGTCAGCGTTCATCGCGACTCCGCCGCGGATGCCATTGGCGATAATGCGTCACTGCAGTGTCGTCCGTTCTTCCGTGGCCGACGGCCGGTCGCAGCCGCGTTCCGGCGGCGGGAGCGGACCGGAGAGTCCACCCGACCCGGTCCGCGGTGGGAGTGCTGGTCAAGATCTGGTGCTCGCGCTCGTACTCGTGCTTGGCTGGGATCTAGTACTTCAGCAGGTTCACGTCATCCACCGACGCCGAGCGACGGGTTCGGAAGATGCTGAGGATGATGGCCAGGCCGATGACGACCTCGGCCGCGGCGACGACCATGACGAAGAAGGCCATGATCTGCCCGTCGAGGGTCCCGTGAATGCGGGAGAACGTGACCAGGGTCAGGTTCACGGCGTTGAGCATGAGCTCCACCGACATGAACACGACGATCGCGTTGCGCCGGACGAGGACCCCGACCGTGCCGATGGTGAACAGTAGCGCGGAGAGGATCAGATAGTTCGCGGGGTTCATCGACCGTCCCCCTTACCGGCGCCGACGGGCGCCGAGCCGTCCGCGTCCCGGGAGATGCCGCCGCCCGGCTCGTCGGGCGTCCCGGGGACGCCCCCGATGCCCGAGGCGCGCCCGCCGCCCGGCAACAGCCCTAGCGTGTCGGCGGAGTCATGCCGGGCGAAGACGCCCGGCCCGGGCAACGGGGTGACCTGACGGCCCTCGGTGAAGCGCCGCCGCATCCACTCCCGCTGGCTGATCCGGCCGCCTTCACGTTCCCGGTGGCCGAGGACCATCGTGCCGATCGCGGCGACGACGAGCAGCGCCGAGATCGCCTCGAAGACGAAGACGTAGTCGGTGAACAGCAGACGGCCGATCGCCTGGACGTTGCCGCCGGTGTTCGCCTCGGACAGGCCCTTGGCGCTCCCGCCGTCGATCGCCGAACCGATCGGGAAGGCCAGCAGGCCCGCGAAGCCGAGGCCGAAGACGATCGCGCCGAGGCGCTGACCACGGATGGTCTCCACCAACGAGTCGGACGAGTCGACCCCGACGAGCATCAGCACGAACAGGAACAACACCATGATCGCGCCCGCGTAGACGATGATCTGCACAAACCCGAGGAACGGTGCCTCCTGAATCAGGTAGAACACCGCGACGCAGAACAGGTTGGCCACCAGCAGCAACGCCGAGTGCACGGCGCTGCGGACCATCACCATGCCGAGTGCGGCCAGCACCGCGACCGGCGAGAGAATCCAGAAGGTCGCGGCCTCACCGGTGGAGGTGCTGGTGATGTCCCCCGCCGCGGCGAGGATCTCGTGGTTCATCGTGGTCGCTCCGAACCGGCGCCGTGGGCGGGAACCTCATCCGCCCGGGAGTGCTCGCCCGCCGTCCGCCGGGCAATGACGTCTGCTGCCTCCAGCTCCGCGGCCTGCCCCGCGACCTGCTCTTGCCCCGAGGCCTGCCAGGGCAGCGGGGCGTCGGGGTCGCGAGTGTAGTAGTCGGTCTCGCTGGAGCCGAGCCGCATCGGATGCGGCGGCGCCTCCATACCCTCGCGCAGCGGAGCGAGCAGCTGTTCCTTGGTGAAGATCAGATCCTGTCGGCTGTCGTCGGCGAGCTCGTAGTCGTTGGACATCGTCAGCGCCCGGGTGGGGCAGGCCTCGATGCACAGCCCGCACAGGATGCACCGCAGGTAGTTGATCTGGTAAACGCGGCCGTACCGCTCGCCCGGGGAGTACCGCTCGGCCTCGGTGTTGTCCGCGCCCTCGACATAGATCGCATCGGCCGGGCACGCCCAGGCGCACAGCTCGCACCCGACACACTTCTCCAGGCCGTCGGGATGCCGGTTGAGCTGGTGACGGCCGTGGAAACGCGGAGCGGTCTCCTTTTTTTCCTCCGGGTACTGCTCGGTCGTCGGCTTCTTGAACATCGTCCCGAAGGTGACGCCGAACCCCTTGTACGGGTCGAGGATCCCCATGACTCAACGCTCCTGACGCGGACCGGGGTCCGCGGGGATGACAGTGGACGACCCATTGGCCGAGGCACCGGCGGACACCGCCGGACGACCCCGTCCAGCGGCCTGCGGTGGGGGGGGCCACGGGATGCGGTCGAGGCTCGGCGCCTCGGCCAGCTTGCGCTGCTCGGCCTCCTCCAGCTCCCGTTGGTGCCTCGCGCCGCCGGGATCGATGAGCGCRACGATCAGCAGGATGCCGACGACCACGCCAAACCCGACGAGCCAGGGCGTGCGGTCGTCCACGTGCTTCTGGTAGACGCGGAAGGTCGCGACGGCCAGCACCCAGACCAGACCGACCGGGATGAGCACCTTCCAGCCGAAGCTCATGAACTGGTCGTACCGCAGCCGCGGCAGCGTCCCGCGCAGCCAGATGAAGAAGAACAGGAACGCCAGCAGCTTGAGGACGAACCAGATCAGCGGAACCCAGCCGGAGTTCAGACCGGACAGGCCGGGGATGGGCGGAGGCTGCCAGCCCCCGAGGAACAAGGTCGTCGCGATCGCCGAGACGGTGACCATGTTGATGTACTCGGCCAGGAAGAAGAACGCGAACTTGATGGAGCTGTACTCGGTGTGGAACCCGCCGACCAGTTCGCCCTCGGCCTCGGGGAGGTCGAAGGGGGTCCGGTTCGTCTCGCCGACCATCGAGATGCAGTACAGGACGAACGACGGCACCAGCACGATGTACCAGCGACCCGACTGGCCCGCCACGATGCCGGAGGTCGACAGCGTGCCGGCGTAGATGAACACCGCGACGAACGCGAGCCCCATCGCGACCTCGTAGGAGATGATCTGCGCGGCCGAACGCAGCGAGCCGAGCAGCGGGTAGGTGGACCCGCTCGACCAGCCCGACAGAATGAGCCCGTAGACGCCGAGGGAGGCGGCTGCCAGCAGGTAGAGCACGCTCACCGGCAGGTCCGCCAGTTGCAGCGTGGTCCGCTCCCCGAAGATCGAGACCTCCGGGCCGAAGGGGATCACCGCGAAGGCGAGGAACGCCGGCACCGCGGAGACGATCGGCGCCAGGATGAAGATCGGCTTGTCGGCGAGTACCGGGATGAGGTCTTCCTTGAGCATCAGCTTGGCGCCGTCGGCGAGGCTCTGCAGCCAGCCCCTCGGGCCGTGGCGGTTCGGGCCGACCCGCTGCTGCATCTTCGCGACGACCTTGCGCTCGAACACGATCGCGAACAGCGTCATCAGCAGCAGGAAGGCGAACACCGCMACGGCCTTGAGCAGGATCAGCCAGAACGGGTCGTCGGCGAACGCGTGCAGGTCCGGATCCGCGGCCGCGGCCCAGACGAGCGTGGACGGGGTGGCGCTCATGCGCGGCCTCCGGGAGTGTCGTCCCCGGCGGGGGTGCCGTCCTCGGCAGGGGGATCGTCCTCGGCGGGGCCCACCCGGACGAGGACCCCGGCGTCCCCGGCGAGCGCCCGGCGCACGTGCGAGCCCGGCGAGTGGGTCGGCACCCAGACCACCCGGTCGGGCATCGCCGTGACCTCGACGGGCAGGGTGATCGAGCCACGGGAGGCCGTGATGGTCACCCGTCTCCCGGCCACGGCGCCGATCTCGGCGGCGGTCGCGGCGGACAGGCGGGCCACCGCCGGGCGCGCGGTGCCCGCCAGGTAGGGCTCGTCGGCCTGCAGAGCGCCGTCGTCGACGAGCTGGTGCCAGGTCGCGAGCACCGCCTCACCCACCCCCGCGACGGGCGGCTCGGCGATCGGCTCCGACGGTGCGGGCACCCGGCTCACGCCGTCGCCGGCCCGACCCAGGGCGCGCAGCTCGYGGGCGGCCGCGCCGGCGTCGGGCAGGCCGAGGTCGAGGCCCATCTCGGCGGCAAGCAGGTGCAACACCCGGACGTCTGGCAGGGCCGGGGTGTCCAGGGCCCGCTGGAACGGTCGCAGCCGGCCCTCCCAGTCGACGAACGAGCCGGCCTTCTCCGCCACCGGGGCGATGGGCAGAACCACGTCCGCGACCTCGGCGATCGACGACCGGCGCAGCTCGATCGAGACGCAGAACGGCATCCGGGCGAGCGTCGCGAGCGCACTCGCCGGATTCGGCAGGTCCTCCGCGTCAACGCCGGCGACGATMATCCCGTCGAGCCGCCCGGCCGCGGCGGCAGCCAGCATGCCGTCGGTGTCGCGGCCGGGCGCGCCGGGCAGCGGACCCCCCCAGACCTCCTCGACCTCGGCGCGCCCGGCGGCATCCGTGACCGGGCGACCGCCGGGCAGCAGCGAGGGAAGCAGTCCGGCCGAGACCGCGCCGCGGTCACCGGCCCGCCGCGGAACCCAGGCGAGCGAGGCACCCGTCGCCTCGGTCAGCCGGACGGCCGCGGACAGGGCCCCGGGGAACTCCGCGGCCCGCTCGCCCACCAGGATCACCGCCCCCGGCGCCCGCAGGGCCCGCGTGGTCGGTGCTTCCGGCCCGCCCCGGTCGGGGGCGGCGAGCGCGTCGAGGACGGCCGCCTCCTCGCCCGGCCGCGTCGGCACGAGGGTGCCGGCGAGCTTGGTCAGCCCCCGGCTCGCCAGGGGGGCGAGCGCGTGCACGGCCGCGGCGTGCTTGTCCACGGCCTTACGCAGCCGCAGGAAGACGATGGGCGACTCCTCCTCCGGTTCGAAGGCCACCAGGAGCACGGMCGGGGCGGCCTCGAGATCGGCGTAGGTGACGCCGATGCCGGTACCGGCGACGGCATACCCGAGGAACTGCTCCTCCTCGGCGGAGTGCGGCCGGGCCCGGAAGTCCACGTCGTTGCTGGCCAGCGCCACCCGGGTGAACTTCGCGTAGGCGTAGGCGTCCTCGCGGGTCAGCCGCCCGCCGGTGAGCACCCCGACCCCGCGCCGGTCCCGGCACTCGGCCAGCCCCCGCGCGGCGTACTTGAGCGCCTCGCTCCAGGAGACCGGGACGAGCTGCCCGGTGTCGTCGTCGCGGATCAGCGGGGTGGTGAGCCGATCGGCCGCGCGCGCGTAGGTGAAGGCGAACCGGCCCTTGTCGCAGTTCCACTCCTCGTTCACCGCCGGGTCGTCGCCGGCGAGGCGACGGGTCACCCTGCCCCGGCGGTGGTCGGTGCGCAGGGAGCAGCCCGACGCGCAGTGCTCGCACGCCGTGGGCGTGGAGACCAGGTCGAAGGGCCGGGCCCGGAAGCGGTAGGCGGCGCTGGTCAACGCCCCCACTGGGCAGATCTGCACGGTATTGCCGGAGAAGTAGGAGGAGAACGGCTGCCCGTCGCTCACCGCGACCTGCTCGGCGGCGCCCCGCTCGAACAGCTCGATGAACGGGTCCCCGGCGATCTGGGCGGAGAACCGGGTGCAGCGGGCACACAGCACGCAGCGCTCCCGGTCCAGCAGGATCTCGGTGGAGATCGCCAGCGGCTTCGGGTACACCCGCTTGGTCTCCTTGAACCGGGAGACCGCGCCGCCGTTCGCCATCGACTGGTTCTGCAGCGGGCACTCGCCGCCCTTGTCGCAGATCGGGCAGTCGAGCGGATGGTTGAGGAGCAGGAACTCAAGCGTGCCGGCCTGGGCCTTGCGGGCGACCGGCGAGGTCAGCTGGGTCTTCACGACCATGTCGGCGGCCACCGTCGTGGTGCAGGAGGCGACCGGCTTGCGCTGGCCCTCCACCTCGACGATGCACTGCCGGCAGGCTCCGACGGGGTCGAGGAGCGGATGGTCGCAGAACCGCGGGATCTCGATGCCGAGCAGCTCGGCCGCGCGGATGATGAGGGTGCCCTTGGGCACGCTCACCGACAGCCCGTCGATGGTGAGGGTGATGAGGTCGGGTGCGGCCGGCTGGGCCGGCTCGGAGGCGCGAGGCCTGGATGGGGCGACGGTCATGATGGTCAGTGCGCTCCCGCGTAGGCACCCGGGGCGGACGCGGGCGAGCCGTCGCCGGCCGTGGCGTCTCCCGGGGTGGGGTTCGGCTTCGTGGTCACCGCACTCACCGGGATGAACTCGTCCCGGAAGTACTTGATCCCCGAGACGATCGGGGAGGTGGCCCCGTCGGCCAGCGCGCAGAATGCYCGGCCGAAGATGTTGTCGCAGGCGTCGACGAGGGTGTCCACGTCCTCGGCGTCGCCTTGGCCCCGTTCCATCCGGGACAGGATCTGCACCATCCAGGTGGTGCCCTCGCGGCACGGAGTGCACTTGCCGCACGACTCGTGCGCGTAGAACTGGGTGAGCCGGCGGACGACCTTGAGCATGTCGACCGTGTCATCCATGATCATGAGTGCGGCCGTGCCAAGYAGCGACCCGGCCTCCTGCATGCCCTCGAAGTCGAGCGGCGCGTCGAGGTGCTCGGCGGTCARCATCGGAGTGGACGACCCGCCCGGGGTCCACGCCTTGAGCCCGTGACCGCCCCGCACGCCGCCGGCCAAGTCGAGCAGCTCCCGCAGCGTGGTGCCCATCGGGGCCTCGTACTGGCCGGGCCGGGTCACGTGCCCGGACAGGCTGTAGATCTTCGGCCCCGGCGAGCGCTCCCGGCCCATTGACCGGAACCAGTCCACGCCGTAGTTCACGATGTACGGCACCGACGCGATCGTCTCGACGTTGTTGACCACCGTCGGGGAGGCGTACAGGCCGTGCGTCGCGGGGAACGGCGGGCGCAGCCGCGGCTGGCCGCGACGGCCCTCCAGGGAGTCGAGCAGGGCTGTCTCCTCGCCGCAGATGTAGGCGCCCGCGCCGGAGTGCAYGACGAGGTCGAGGTCGAAGCCGCTGCCGAGGATGTCCCGGCCGAGGTAGCCGGCMCGGTAGGCCTCGGCCACGGCGGCCTGCAGCCGACGGGCCGCGTGGATCAGTTCGCCGCGCAGGTAGACGAACGCCCGGCCGGCCCRCACCGCGTAGGCCGCGATGATGATCCCCTCGATGAGCGAGTGCGGGTCCGCCATCATCAGCGGCGCGTCCTTGCAGGTGCCCGGCTCCCCCTCGTCGGCGTTGATGACGAGGTAGTGCGGCCTGCCGTCGCCCTGCGGGATGAAGCCCCACTTCATCCCGGTGGGGAAGCCGGCGCCGCCGCGCCCCCGCAGCCCGGAGTCCTTCACCAGCTTGATGAGGTCGTCCGGGGCCATCGCGAAGGCGGTGCGCAGCGCGGTGTAGCCGTCGAGGCGGGTGTAGGTCTCGATCGTCCACGACTCCGGCGTGTTCCAGCGCCGGGTGAGGACCGGGGTGACGGGCATTGTCAGCTCCCCTTCCGTTCCGAGGAGGCCGGGGTCGTCGGCGCTGGAACCACCGCGGGCGGCGGCCCGGCAGGCGGTGGGGCGGCGGGCCGCGGCGCCGCCGCGTCGGCCACCACGCCGTGGGTGACCAGCGGCGCGGGCGCCTGCTCGGCGCTCCAGCCGGCCGCCTCGGCCACGAGGAGACCCACGACCGACGGCTCGCCGACCCCCGGGCCCGCGACGCCCTCCGGTCTCGGATCGCCGAACCCGGCGAGCTGGCGGGAGACCTCGGCGAACGAGCACAGCGGACCGCCGCGGGTCGGCGCCGGCCGCCGCCCCGCTCGCAGGTCCTCGACGATCGCCTGGGCGGAGTCGGGGTCGACCTGGTCGTAGAACTCGTAGTTCACCGTCATGACCGGTGCGTAGTCGCAGGCCGCGAGGCACTCGGCGTGCTCGAGGGTGATCGACCCGTCCGGCGTCGTCTCGTCATGGCCGACCCCGAGGAGCTTCGAGACCCGCTCGTAGACGTCCTCGCCACCGAGCAGCGCGCACGACAGGTTCGTGCAGACCGAGACGAGGTAGWCCCCGACCGGATGCCGCTTGTACATCGTGTAGAAGGTCGCCACCGCGCCGACCTCGGCCCGGGTGATGCCCAGCACGTCCGCGCAGAACGCGACGCCCTGCGCGGTCACGCATCCCTRCTCGGCCTGTACCAGGTGCAGCAGCGGGAGCAGGGCCGAACGGGATCGGCCGGCTGGGTACCTGGCGATGATCTCCTGCGCGGCCGCATGGGTCTCCGGCGAGAACGCCATCAACGATCAACTCCCCCGAGCACCGGGTCGACTGAGGCGACCCCGACGATCACGTCCRCCACCTGGCCGCCCTCGGTCAGCGCCGGGACGGCCTGCAGGTTGACGAAGCTTGGATCCCGCACGTGGACGCGGAAGGGTCTCGTGCCGCCGTCGCTGACCACGTGGTAGCCGAGCTCTCCGCGCGGCGACTCGATCTGGGTGTAGACCTGACCGGCCGGGACGCGGAATCCCTCGGTCACCAGCTTGAAGTGATGGATCAGGGCCTCCATCGAGGTCCCCATGATCTTCCGGATGTACGCGAGTGAGTTGCCCGTCCCGTCGGACCCGACAGAAAGCTGGGACGGCCAGGCGATCTTCTTGTCGGCGACCATGACYGGGCCGGGACGCAGCCGGTCCAGACACTGATCAACGATCTTGAGTGACTCGCCCATCTCCTCCAGCCGCACCAGGTAGCGGGCGAAGGAGTCGCCCTCCAGCGCGGTCGGCACGTCGAACTCGTAGGTTTCGTAGCCGCAGTAGGGCATGGTCTTGCGCAGGTCCCACGGCAGGCCCGCGGCGCGCAACACCGGGCCCGTGGTCCCCAGCGCGATGCAGCCGGCCGCGTCGAGAACGTTGACGTCGACCATCCGGGCCTTCCAGACTGRCTGGCCGGTGAGCAGCGCGTGATACTCCCTGATCCGCTTCGGCATGTCCGCGAGGAACGCCCGGATGGCCCGCTCGGCGCCGTCGGGGAGATCCTGGGCGAGGCCCCCGGGCCGGATGTAGGCGTGGTTCATCCGCAGCCCGGTGATGAGCTCGAGCAGGTCGAGGACCTTCTCCCGCTCCCGGAAACCGAAGATCATGGCGGTGGTGGCGCCGAGCTCCATGCCGCCGGTCGCGAGCCACACCAGGTGCGAGGCGATCCGCTGGAGCTCCATCACCATCACCCGGATCACCGTGGCCCGCTCGGGTACCTRCTCGGTGATGCCCAGCAGCCTCTCCACCGACAGGCAGTAGGCCGCCTCGTTGAACAGCGGCGAGAGGTAGTCCGCCCGGGTGAGGAAGGTGACCGCCTGAGTCCAGGTGCGGTACTCACAGCTCTTCTCGATGCYGGTGTGCAGGTAGCCGATGACGAGGCGGGTCTCGGTGACCGTCTCGCCCTCGATCTCCAGGACCAGGCGGAGCACCCCGTGGGTCGACGGGTGCTGCGGCCCCATGTTGACGACGATCCGCTCGTTCTCCTCCTCGCCGACGCCGAGGATCTGCTCCCAGTCGCTGCCGGTGACGGTGTAGACCCGCCCGTTCGCCGACTCGGTGAAGCCGGCCTCGTAGGCCGGATGCTCCCCGGGTCCGCCGACGGTCCCGGTCGGGCCCCCGACGCCGTTCGCGCCGTCGGGGGCCCCGGTGCCGTTGGGAGCCCCGGTGGTCAGATCGTCCGTGGTGGAGGAAGTCGACGTGTTGGTCGTCATAGCGAACCTCGGATGTCGCCTCGTGGGATGTCGCCTCGTGGGATATCGCCTTGGCGGTGCCGCCGRCCGGCCGGGGCCGGACGCGGGGTCACGAGTAGCTCCGGCGCTCGTCTGGCGGCGGGATCGTGGCACCCTTGTAGTCGACGGGGATGCCCCCCAGCGGGTAGTCCTTGCGCTGCGGGTGCCCGATCCAGTCGTCCGGCATCATGATCCGGGTCAGGCCCGGATGACCCGTGTAGACGATGCCGAACATGTCGTAGGTCTCGCGCTCGTGCCAGTCCGCGGTGGGCCACACCGAGGTCAGGCTCGGCACGGTGGGATCGGCGTCGGTGACGGACACCTCGACCCGGACCCGGCGACGGTGCGTCATCGAGGTCAGGTGGGCCACCGAGTGCAGGCGACGGYCGGTGACGTCGTCCGGGTAGTCCACGCCGGACAGCGAGGACAGCAGCTCGAACCGCAGGTCGGGGTCGTCGCGCAGGGTTTGCCCGACGGCGACGAGGCTCTCCCGGCGCACGTGGACGGTCAGCTCCCCGCGGTCCACCACCACCCGTTCGACGGCGTCGCCGAGCTGGGGGAAGGCACGTTCGAGCGCGTCGTAGACGGCGTCGGCGTCGGCGTCACCGAACGGGCGGGCGGTGGAGCTCAGGATCGGAACGGGCGTGACGAGCCCGCCGAACCCGGAGGTGTCACCGCTGTCACCGGCGCCGAACGCGTCCCGGCGCTGCCCACCCGGACCGCCGGGCACGCCGGCGGCGCCCGGTATCAGGTCGGCGGAGGCTGTGCTCTCGTCGCTCACTGCCTAGATCCCCCGATCCGGGCCGTCGACATCACCGATGCTCTCGGTGGTTGGACCGGGCCCGTGCGCCCGGGCCTCGTCACTCGGCTTGGGGTCGACCGGTATCCGCTTGGCGCGCCCGAACACCGACGGCGGCGCGAGGGCGGCGGGGCGGCGGGTGTCCAGGGCGGGTTCGACCGCCCCGCCACCCGTCGGCGCCGGCGCCCCGGCCGGGATCGAGAAGCGCTTGCGGTCGTTCACCGAGAGGGTCCGGGTGTCGAACGCGCCCTCCGGCAGACCGGCCCGGGCGGTGGCCACCTCGATGGGTTTCGGATACGGCGAGGAGCCGATCTTCGTGTGCTCGATCCGGCCAGAGATCGGGCCGGCGAGGATCTTCTCGTGCAGCTTGATGATGGCATCCATGAGCATCTCCGGCCGCGGTGGGCAGCCGGGGAGGTACATGTCGACCGGGACGATGTGGTCCACACCCTGCACGATCGCGTAGTTGTTGAACATGCCGCCGCTGCTGGCGCAGACACCCATCGACAGCACCCACTTGGGCTCGGGCATCTGGTCGTAGATCTGCCGCAGCACCGGCGCCATCTTCTGACTCACCCGGYCGGCAACGATCATGAGATCGGCCTGGCGCGGGCTGGCCCGGAAGACCTCCATGCCGAATCGGGACAGGTCGTAGCGGCCGGCTCCCGTCGACATCATCTCGATCGCGCAGCAGGCCAACCCGAAGGTCGCCGGCCACAGCGACGAGCGCCGTGACCAGTTGGCGAGCTTCTCGACGCTGGCGAGAAGCACACCGCCCGGCAGCTTCTCCTCTAGTCCCATTCCAGACCTCCACGCCGCCACTCGTAGGCGTACGCGACGAAAATGGTCGCCATGAACAACGCCATCGCGCCGAGACCGAATACCGCCAGACTGTCGAAGGCGACCGCCCAGGGGAAGAGGAAGATAATCTCGATGTCGAAGACGATGAAGAGCATCGCGGTGTTGTAGTACTTCACCGGGAAACGCTGCGGTCCGGCCGGGGCCGGGGAGGGTTCGATCCCGCACTCGTATGCGTCGATCTTCGCACGGTTGAACCGGCGCGGGCCGATYAGCGCACCGGCCGCGACCGAACCGACCGCGAACAGGGCCGCGATCACGAGCAGAACGAGGATCGGCACATAGTTCGAGAGCATGCCGAACTCCTCTCCTTCGAGAGTTTGTTACCGGACGTTGGGGTGAAACGGCTCGCCGGTGAACGGACCGCGAACGGTCCGGACTCGGTCCGCGGAACCAGTGGCCATTTCGGACACGTCAGGCCGCGGGAGCGAGCCGGGTCATCGCGTTGATCAGCCGGTCCATCGCATCCCCTCCCCGGGGGTCGGTGAGATTTGCCATGATCTTGAGAACGAAACGCATGAGGACCGGTCTCGGCAACCCGTAGCGGGTACCGAACGCCATAATCGTCGGATTGCCGATGAGCTGGACGAAGAACCGGCCCAGGGTGTAATAGCCCCCGTACCGGGCCCGCATGAGTTCCGGGTACTGGCCGAGTGCCCGCTCCCGCGCCGGACCATCCGGGCGGGCGAGGGCCTGCACGGCGATCTCGGCGGCGTACCGACCGGATTCGAGCGCGTAGGYGATGCCCTCGCCGTTGAAGGGATTCACCATCCCGCCCGCGTCACCGACCAGCAGCACGCCGTCGCGGTAATGGGGGGTCCGGTTGAAGCCCATCGGCAGGGCGCTGCCACGCACCGGGCCGATGGCGTTGTCCTCGGTGTATCCCCACTCCGGCGGCAATGCGGCGAGCCAGCGGCGCAACAGGTCCCGGTAGTCGGTGTTCTGGAAGGCGTCCGTGGTGTTCAGCAGGCCGAGGCCCACGTTGCTCGTGCCGTTACCGACCCCGAAGATCCAGCCGTAGCCGGGCAGCAGTCGGCTCTCGCGCGGCCTGCCCTCCCACAGTTCCAGATGGGACTCGAGGAAGTCGTCGTGCGTGCGGGGGCTGCGGTAGTAGCGGCGGACCGCGACCCCGAGCGRCCGGTCCTCCCGGCGGCGGATACCGAGGGCGAGCGCGATGYGGGCGCTGTTACCGTCCGCCGCGACGACCAATGGCGCCCGGAACGTCACAGGTGCCCGGTCAGTGCCGGTCCTGGCGTGCACGCCGACGACCCGTCCGGTGCGCTCGTCGAGCAGCGGACCGGTCACGGCGGTCCCCTCGTGCAGCCGGGCACCAACCTTCACCGCGTGGCGGGCCAGCAGATCGTCGAAGTCAAGCCGCGGACGGACCAGGCCGTAGTCGGGCCAGCTCGCCAGCTCCGGCCAGGGCAACTCCAGGCGGACGCCGCCGCCAATGATGCGAAGCCCCCGGTTACGGGCCCATCCGGCCACGGGCGAGGTGTCGACACCCATGTCCACGAGGCTGCGGACGGCCCGCGGGGTCAGCCCGTCGCCACAGACCTTCTCGCGGGGGAAGGTCGTCTTCTCCAGCAGGAGCACGTCGAGCCCGGCGCTGGCGAGATGGTAGGCGGCCGAGGAGCCACCCGGACCCGCGCCGACCACGATGAYGTCGGCGTCGGCCTTCGACCGGCCGGCCGCACCATCAGCCCTTGTCGTCGCCATGGTCACGAATTGCTCCGGATCTGCTAGACCACTCGTCCCGGGGGCGCCCCACCGGGGGCCCTCCACCTGTGTGCTCGTGAAATTCTTCACGAGCGTTCCCGGCGAGTGTAGGCCTTGCACAGGTCAATCGCACCAACCAGGATGCTGCGAAGAACGGACGGGTTGATTTCGTACACCCTATCGTTACCGTGAGCGATAGTTCGCGGCGCCGGACGCCCGCCGCCGGGGCTCGGCCGCCGATCGCCRTCGTGAGCGGCGGGTAAAATCTTCGCCCGATCAGCCTGGATCAGGCCAGCTCACCCGCCTGGTGTCGGTCCGCAACACTCGCCCGGAGCGTGAAGCGCAACGGAGAAACCACGAAGCCGGGCCCCACCGCCCGCCGGTGGCCCATATTCGCCCCCGGGGTGGGATCAGCGCCCGTGCGGGGTAGTCCCTCCACAGGTCACCCGAAACGCGGTGGCTCGTCCGCGGTCGCCGCCGGTGTCCCGACGACACGGACGCATCATCACCCGAACGCCGTCACCCGAACACCGTCACCCAAAGCAGCACGGACTGGGAACGAGAGAACGCGATGACCACCGCAGAGACCGTCGTCATCCCCACCCCCGACGGGCCCGCCCCGGCCACGCTCACCGAACCCGATGGTCCCGCACGCGGYGGCGTCGTCGTCCTCCACGAGGCGTTCGGCCTCACCGAGCACATCACCGATGTCTGCTCGAGGTTCGCGCGCGCGGGCTGGCGGGCCATCGCCCCCGACCTGTTCCACCGCGCGGGCTCGCCCGTCTTCGACTACGACGACCTCGCCTCCGCGGTGAAGATCCTCGATGAGCTCAACGGCACCGACCTTCTCGCCGACATCGACGCCGCGCTGGCCATCCTCGCCGAGGAGGGCACCRCCATCGACCGCTGCGCCGTCGTGGGCTTCTGCGTCGGCGGGAGCATCGCCTTCCAGGCTGCGGTGGCCCGGCCGTTCGGCGCCGCGAGCACCTTCTACGGTGGCGGGATCACCATGCGCCGCTTCGGGGAACCCGCCCAGCTGGATCTCGCCGACCGCCTGCAGGCACCGTGGCTCGGCCTGTACGGCGACCAGGATCCGAGCATCCTCGCTTCGGAGGTGGAGGACCTGCGGGCGGCGACACGGAAGGCGTCCGTGCCCGCCGAGATCGTCCGTTACCCACAGGCCGGGCACGGCTTCCACAACGACGCCCGCGCCGGCGCCTACCACGGCCCGTCGGCGAAGGACGCCTGGTCACGCATGCTGACCTGGTTCGACTCGCATGTTCCCGGCTGAGCCCACCCCGCCTGCCGTGGCGCCGGCCGGTCCAGCACCATGACCGGTCCAGCACCATGACCGGTCCAGGACCGTCAGTCCGGGGCGTGACCCCGGTGCAACGCCACCACGCCGCCGGTGAGGTTGCGCCAGCCGACCCGGGACCAGCCCGCCTCCCGCAGCAGGCCAGCCAGCTCCGCCTGGGCGGGCCAGGCCCGGATCGACTCGGCGAGATAGACATACGAGTCCGGGCTGTTGCTCACCGCGCGGGCCACGGCCGGCAAGGCCCGCATCAGGTACTCGACGTAGACCGTCCGCCAGAGCGCCCAGACCGGGCGGCTGAACTCGCACACCACGAGCATCCCGCCCGGACGGGTCACCCGACGCAGCTCGGTGAGGCAGCCGAACGTGTCGGCGAYGTTGCGCAGACCGAACGAGATCGTCGTCCGGTCAAAGGTCTCGTCCCGGAACGGCAGCCGCAGCCCGTCCCCGGCGGTCAGCAGGATCCGCCCAGCCTCCCCCGGCAACGGCCGCGACGCCAGCCGACGCTGCCCGGCCCGCAGCATCCCCAGGGAGAAGTCACAGGCCACCACATCGGTCCCGGCGAGAGCGAAGGCTCGTGACGAGGTCGCCGTCCCGGCGGCGAGGTCGAGGACCCGAAGCCCCGGCCGCAGGTCCAGCGCGCCCGCCGCGGCGCGCCGCCAGGTCCGGTCGAGCCCGCCGGTGAGCACGGTGTTGGTCAGGTCGTACCGGTTGGCCACCCCGTCGAACATCGACGCGACGTCCCGCGGACGTTTGTCGAGTCCCGCTCTGCTCACCATGCCCCTTCCCCGCTCACCATGCCCCTTCCCCGCCGCCGAACCGCGCCGAGGCCGCCGCCGAGGCGTCGCGGGCGGCCCTCTCGACGGTGTCCCAGTCGGTGCTCTCGCCRATCCGCCGCAGCCGCGTGCGGGTCGGCTCGTCGCACAGCGCGCCCGCGACCCCGGCGGTGTACAGGTCGCGGGCCCGGGCACCGAGCCCTGCCGCGACCGCGTGCTCCGTCTCCAGATCGGTGCCGAACATAGCGGGATCGTCGGTGGCAAGCGAGCACGCGACCCCGGCCCGCAGCAACGCCGCCAAGGGGTGGTCGTCGAGGGATGCCACCGACCGAGTCCGCAGGTTGGACACCGGGCAGACGTCCAGCACGATCCCCTGATCGACCAGCCGTCGCATCAGCTCGGGGTCCTCGGCGGCCCGGATCCCATGCCGGATCCGCCTGGCTCCCAGCGCGTCGAGCGCGCCCCGTACGGACACCGGGCCCGCCGTCTCCCCCGCGTGCGGGACCGCGGCGAGCCCGCCGTCGGCGGCCAGTGCGAACGCCGGCGCGAACGGCTCGGGGGGATGACCGACCTCCGGTCCGCCGAGCCCAATGCCGACGACACCGCGATCGGCGAACCGCACCGCCCACCGCGCCACCTCCATCGCGGCCTCGACCGGCAGCACCCGCTCGATGTCCGGGGTGAGGCGCACCTCGACGCCATAGCGTTCCCGGGCCTCGATCGCCCCGTCGGCGTAGCCGTGGAAGATCTCCTCGACGCGGACCCCCCGATGGACCCGGAACCAGGGCGAGAAGATGCCCTCCAGGTAGACGGCGCCCGCCCGGGCCGCCTCGGCGGCGTAGTCGACGACCACCTGGCGGAAGTCGGCCTCCGTCCGCATCACGTGGGTGGTGAGGATCCAGGCCTTCAGGAAGTGGTCGAAGTCGCGGAAGCGGTAGAGGTCCGCGAGGCCCTCGACCGTGCGGGCAGGCAGCGCCTCGGAGTTGCGGCGCGCCATCTCCAGCAGGGTGGYGGGACGGACCGTGCCCTCCAGATGGACGTGGAGTTCKATCTTCGGCCCGGTCGGGGACGGGACCGCGAATCCGGAGGGGTCACTCACCCGGTCACTGTATGGTGCGCCCGGCTACGCGGAGATGAGCGGTAGCGCGGTGGAGGAGAAGTGCGAGGCCACCCGGTCGTCAACCGGGTCCTGCGCCGGGTCGCGGTGCACGACGAGGTGCTGGTAGCGGGTGTCGCGCTGAGCGGGGATGYGGCCGGCAGCACGGATCAGGGAGATCAGCTCCGACCGGTTGGTGCGGTGGCGCGCCCCGGCGGAGGAGACGACGTTCTCCTCCAGCATCACCGAGCCGAGGTCGTCGGCGCCCATGTGCAGGGTGAGCTGGCCGATCTCCTTGCCGGTGGTCAGCCAGGAGCCCTGCAGGTGCGTGATGTTGTCGAAGAACAGCCGCGCGACCGCGACGAGGCGGAGGTACTCCAGGGTCGTCGCCTGGGTGCGCCCGCCGAGATGATTGTTCTCCGGCTGGTAGGTCCAGGGGATGAACGAACGGAACCCGCCGGTCCGGTCCTGGACGTCCCGGATCATCGTCAGGTGTTCGATGCGCTCGGCGTTCGTCTCCCCCGTGCCCATCATGAAGGTGGCGGTGGATTCCAGGCCGAGGTTGTGGGCGGTCTCCATCACGGACAGCCAGACGTGACCGGGCTCCTTCAGCGGAGCGATCGCCTGCCGGGGCCGTTCGGTGAGAATCTCCGCTCCCGCGCCCGCGAAGCTGTCCAGGCCCGCGTCCCGCAGCCGGGTAATGACCTCGGGAAAAGTCAGATCGGACGTCCGGGCGATGTGCACAACCTCGCTGGCGCCCAGCGAGTGCAGCGCCAACTGGGGATATGCCTTCTTGATGGCGGCAAAGGTACGCTCATACCACTCGATGCCGAAGTCGGGATGGTGCCCGCCCTGCAGCATGATCTGCGTGGCGCCGAGCTCGACCGCCTCCCCGCACTTGGCGACGATGTCCTCGACGTCGCGGACCCAGCCCTCGGYATGCTTCGGAGCGCGGTAGAAGGCGCAAAACCGGCAGGCGGTCACGCAGACATTCGTGTAGTTGATGTTCCGGTCGATGATGTACGTCGCGATGCCATCGGGGAAACGGCGCCGACGGACCGTGTCCGCCGCGCCGCCGAGCGCGTGCAGCGGCGCCCTCGTATAGAGGAGCAGCGCCTCCTCCGCGGAGATACGCCCGCCGGCTGCGGCCCGGTCCAGCACAGACCGGATCTCGCCACCACCCCGACCCACCGGAATCTCACCATCGACATCCATACGGCCCTCCCCGCGTAGCGCCTTCGGCGCGACGCGGGGACCCCTGGCATCGGGCGCCGTCCGGGGTCTCCGTCGAATCACCTTCGGCGATCCTCCCAGGGTAGCCGTCGGAGCCTTCGGCGCGACGCGGGGGATGAACGGTCAGTGTCCGGATCGCGTCCTCGGGTCCACCGGGCTGGAGCCACCACGGGTGGCGTCAGTGTAGCCGGCTGTCGAGGAGCCGGCCGGGCTGGCGGGACCGGCGTCGTGGTGACCGTGGCCGCGGCTGGTGAGCTTCGCCTGGAGCTGCTTGATCTTGGCCCGGTTCTCCGGCCGGTTGGCCGCGGCCTTGGCCTTGTTGACCATCTCCTTGGTCTTCGGGCTGTGTAGGAAGTCCGTGATCTTGTTCGAGAAACTGGCCATGACAACGGTGTACCTATCCGGGCAGGGGTTTACGCCTGCCGGTCACCCGTTCGACGACCCGCCCGAGGAGCCRCCGAACGTGTCCCTCACCCGGTTCCACAGGCTGTCGAGCTGGTCATGGGTGTCATCCTTGACGGACGTGACGACCTTGTTCCACAACCGCTGGCGCTGTTCGTCGACCATCAAGGCGATCTGGTCCGCCGCGGAGAGCAGCAGCAGGACGACAAGAACGAACAGGATCGTGCGCTTGAAAGGGATCCGCAGCCGGAACCGACGCCGGGGACGCGGTCGCGGCACCGATTCGGCGTAGGGAGCCGGCGCGCGTCCGCGCGGCGCCGGCCGCGCCTCGGCCACCCGCGGGGCCGGGGCAGGCGCGGGACCCGCGGGCGCCGACGGGGGCCGCTGCTGGGCCACGGGGCGGGGCCGGGCCGGCGCCTGGGGAGACGGTGCCGCCTCCGCGGCACGGCCGGCGTAGGGCTGACCGGCGTAGGGCCGACCGGCGTAGGGCCGACCCGCGTGGGCCTGGTCCGGGTAGGGCTGACCGGCGTGCGGAGAATCCACCCGGGGCTGGCCGCCGTGCCTCGGGCGGGCGTCCGGCGCCGGCGGCGGATGGCCCCCCTCGCCGGAATTGTCGAAACCCGATCGGTGGCCGTTCCCGTCGGCCTCATCGTCGTACTGGACGAATCCGCCGCGGCGCCGTCGACGGGCCCGCGGCACCCCGTGCCGCGGGCCCGCGGCACGGTCGGCGGCCGGTGGCGGTGCCAGCGCGGGTGGCGGCACAGGCGGACCGGCCGGCGGGGGCCTGTCGCGGGCCGAGTCGTTCCACCAACGGTCGCCGCCGAGGGGCCGGGGCTCATTCTCCCACCAGCGCCGCTGTTCATACGGGGTCGCAACGTGGGTCGGATCCGGCCAACCGGCCCCGGCACCCCCGGCGAGCGCGGCCGCCCCAGCCCCGGCGGTACTGCGCCCCCGTGGCCAGGTCCCGTCGAGCAGTGCGGTCGCGGCGTCCCGCGCGTCACCGGCCCGGCCGCGTTCGCCGAGTAGGGTGAGCAGCAGGTTCTCGGTGGAGGGCCGGTCCCGGGGGTCGCGGGCGAGCGCGGACCGGACGATCGGCGTGAGATCCGGCGGCATGGCCCGCAGGTCCGGCTGACCCGTCAGGATCTTCTCCGACATCTCCAGGTAGGTGCCGTGGCCGTAGGGGTGACCGCCGGTGGCCGCGTAGCCGATCAGCAGTCCCCAGGCGAAGACGTCGACCGCCGGACCGAGCGCAGCGCCCTCCATCTGCTCGGGCGCCATCCAGCCGACCGAGCCGAGGACCAGACCCGTCTGGGTGCGGCCCTTCGTCATGTCGAGCGTGCGGGCGATCCCGAAGTCGATGACCCGGGGGCCGGAGTACGACAGCATGACGTTGCTCGGTTTGAGATCCCTGTGCACGATGCCGGCCCGGTGGATGGCGGTGAGCGCGGACGCCACGCCGACCGCCACGCCCTGCAGTGTCGACAGCGGCAGCGGACCGGACTCGGTGACGGCCTGATCAAGCCGGACGCCGTCGATGTACTCCGTGACCAGATAAGGACGACGCGCGTCGGGATCGGCGTCGAGTACCTGGGCGGTGCAGAAGGGCGCGACCCGCCGAGCGGCCGCCACCTCGTCCCGGAAACGTGCCCGGAATTCCGGGTCGGCGGCGAGGTCCGACCTGATCACCTTGATCGCAACGAACTTCTCGGCCGCGTCCTGGGCGAGGAACACCGTTCCCATCCCACCCGCGCCCAGYCGACCGACGACCTGGTAAACACCGATCGTGGTCGGATCATCGGGATGCGGCGCCTCGGCCGGATATCCGCCGATAGGCGAAACCCGACGCGCCGATCGTTCCGTCACTGTTCTCCCGCCCGTGTTATACCTCCGGCCGYGGCCCAGGTACCGTTCCGGCCTGGGAGCCGTCACCGGTGCCGCAATTGTCTCCCCGTGCAGGGAGATGAACCCATCATCACGCCACAGTCCGTCGTCGCCCAGTCCCTACGGGCATCCRCAACGGCGCGGAAGTCACGCTAACCCTCTCGAGTAAATCGATGTCGAGCGTTGTCCGCCAGCCGACGCGGCGGATCCGATCGTTCCCGCCAGCCGTATCCGAGGAGACCGCAGGTGGTCGACAACAACCACAGGTGGTCGACGACTCACCATTCCGCGGATGAAGGCGGGTGAGGTGTGTCTCMGGCAGGATGAGGGAGGGAACATCCACTGCTACCGACCGGCTGCCCCGACAGCGCCGGTCGGCCGCCAAGCCTAGGGAGTCACCCGTGGTCACGCAGTCCGCCGATGCGCACCAGCCCGCGAACGCGGTCACGGAGACCGACCCCGCGGCCGGAGCGAGCGTCACCGGCGCCGTGCGGTCGGGGACGTCCCCGGTCGACACCGACGTCGACATGCTGATCGTAGGCGCCGGTCCGGCCGGTCTCTACGGCGCCTACTACGCCGGATTCCGCGGCATGTCGGTCGCGCTCATGGACTCGTTGCCCGAGGCCGGCGGTCAGGTCACCGCGATGTACCCGGAGAAGGTGATCTACGACATCGCGGGTCTGCCGGCCGTCCGGGGGCGGGAACTGATCGACGCCCTGTTGATCCAGGCGAACCAGTTCTCCCCCACCTACCTGCTGGGCCAGCAGGCCGCCGAGCTGGCCCACAAGCCGGACGCCGTGGTGGTGACCAGCAGCCAGGGCCTTCGGGTACGCGCCAAGGTCGTCGTCATCACCGGCGGTCTCGGCRCCTTCGCCCCCCGCCCGCTGCCCACCGGCACCGCGCATCTGGGCCGCGGCCTGGTCTACTTCGTGCCCAAGCTCGACGTCCACACCGGCCAGGACGTCATCGTGGTCGGCGGCGGGGACAGCGCCTTCGACTGGGCGCTGGYCCTGGAGCCGATCGCCCGCTCGGTCACCCTCGTGCACCGGCGGGACCGGTTCCGGGCGCATATGTCCACAGTCGAGCGGGTCGAGGCGTCCTCCGTCGAGATCCTGACCTTCACCGAGGTCGCCATGGTCCACGGTGAGGAGTGGATCGAGAAGGTCGAACTGGTGCAGACCCGCACCGGCGACCRACATGTCCGACCCGCGCAGGCGGTCGTCGCCGCGCTCGGATTCACCGCCGACCTCGGACCGCTGACCCGCTGGAATCTGACCATTGACAAGCGGCACATTGTCGTCGACCCGACGATGGCGACCGGGGTCGAGCGGATCTTCGCGGCCGGCGACATCACCGAGTACCCGGGGAAGGTCCGCCTGATCGCGACGGGTTTCGGGGAGGCCGCGACGGCGGTCAACAACGCGGCGCCGCTGGTGGACCCGTCGGCAAAGATCTTCCCGGGGCACAGCTCCGACGACGGCACCGGCGGCTGAGCGCCCGGCGGGCGTGRCCGACAGGCGTGGCCGACGGATGCGGCCGACGGATGTGGCCGTTTCCGACCGGGCACCGGCGGACCCGCGGCGCACRCTGGGAACATGCGCGGTCTACTGGTGATCGGTCACGGATCCCGGCGGGACGAGGCGAACGCGACGGTTCGGGAACTCGCCCACCGGCTCCTGGTCGATCCCGGCCATGTGGTCGATCCCGGCCATGCCGCCGCGCCATGGACGTGGGGGGCGGTCGAAGCCGCCTTCCTTGAAATCGCCCAGCCCGACATCGCCACCGGGTACGCCACGCTGGCCGACGCGGGATGCACCGAAATCGTCGCCTACCCGTTCTTCCTGTTCGACGGCAACCACACCCGCCGGGACATCCCGGCGGCACTGGAGGGCGCCCGGTGCCGGCACCCGACGACCCGATGGGTGCTGTCGGAGCCGCTCGGGCTGCACGCGAGCGTCGTCGACGCGGTCCGCGCGCGACTCGACGACACCCTGCGTCTCCTGGTCCGCGAAGCCGATGCCGCCACCCTGAAGATCAACCCCCAGGCGAGCCGGTGGACCGGCTGGTGACGACGAAGTCCGCGACGGCGGCCGCGAGCGGATGGACCCCGGGTTCGGTGGGCACGATGTCCACCCGCATGCCCGCCGCCGCGCAGGCCAGCGCGCTGCGTCGACCCATCGCCGCGATGAGCAGATCGGGCGGGAGAGGTCCGTAGATCTCGGCGGTGCCGCGGGCGGCGGTGGACGACGCGAAGACCGCGACGTCGAAGTCGCCATGCCGGAGCTCCTCGGCGATCCGGGGATCCGGCTCGGCGGTCACGTCGGTGAGCAGCGGCACCCGGCGCAGGGAACACACCGCGTCCGGCGGGTCCGCCGCGCCGGCGATCAGCACCCGCGACGAGCCGGTCGGACCGGCGGGACCGGCGGGACCGGCGGGACCGGTCGACGATGGATCCGCGGACAGCGGATCCGTGGACAGCTCGGCGACGGGCACCGAGGCGAGGCCCAGGCCGTCAAGCGCTTCCGCGGCGTCCTCGCGGGCCGCGACGAGAGTCAGGCCGGCCAACGCCCGCACGTCGGTGCCGGCTCGACGCAGCAGGGTCACCACGGCGGCGACCTCGTCCGCATCGGCCAGCAGCAGGCCGCCCGCTCCCGGCAGCGCCGCCACCAGCGCGGCACCGGCGTCCTCGACCGGCGCGGGCCGGGCAACGACGGTCTCGACCGCATCCGCGCCCAGCTGCCGCAGCCGGCGAGCCAGCAGACCCGGCCGCGGCCGGGTACGGGCCACGAGTACCCGGATCCCGGTGAGCGGCCCCGCCTCCAAGGCCAGCGCGTCCCGGCGCGCCGCGACCTCTCMGACCACGATCACCGCGGGAGACCGCACACCGGCCGCGATCGCGTCGATCGCCAGCGCGTCCAGGGTGGTCCGCAGGACCCGCTGCGCCGGGGTCGCCCCGCGCTCGATGACCGCGACCGGCGTCGCCTCGGGGCGACCGCCGGTGAGCAGCGCGTCGGCGATGTCCATGAGACGCGCCACCCCCATCAGGATGACGATGGTCGCCCGGGAGGCCGCGAGAGCGGCCCAGTCCACCGTCGACTCCGGATGGCCGGGTGGCAGGTGCCCCGAGACGATGGCAACTTCCTGCGCGAGACCACGATGGGTGACCGGGATGCCGGCACAGGCGGGTACGGCCAGCGCCGAGGTGACGCCGGGCACGACGGTGCACGCGACCCCCGCCGCGGCGCAGGCCTGCGCCTCCTCGCTGCCTCGCCCGAGCATGTAGGGATCGCCGCCCTTGAGGCGGACGACGCGCGCACCGGCGCGCGCCCGGTCGACGAGGACCGCGTTGATCTCCTCCTGGGTCCACGACGGGGCGGCCGGGCTCTTGCCCACGTGGATGATCTCGGCGCCGGCCGGGGCGGCGCCGAGGAGGACGGCCGCGGCGAGCCGGTCGGTGACCACGACGTCCGCGTTCGCCAGCACCTCACGGCCGCGAACGGTGAGCAGACCGGGATCGCCCGGACCCGCGCCGACCAGCCAGACCTCACCCACACTTCGCCCGTCCGTCACGGCGTGCACCGTACCTGCTCGGTTGCCTTCGAACACCGGCAGCCGGCAGGCCCGAGGAGGTCAGTGGATGCCGCACTCCGTCTTGATCGAACCGACCCACCGGCCCTCCCGGCCGGCGCCCCGCCGGGTGCACGGCCAGCAGCCGACCGAGTCGTAACCATCGGAGAGGAGCGGGTTGACGATGACGCCGTGCTCGGCMACGTAGCGTTCGACGTCCTCGTCGGTCCAAGCCGCGAGCGGGTGGATCTTCACCTTGCCCCGTCGGGCGTCCCAGTCGACGACCCGGAGCTTCGCCCGGCTGGGCGACTCCGCCCGCCGCGACCCCGCGGCCCAGGCACGGTAGGGCGCCAGGGCCCGATCCAGCGGAACGACCTTGCGCATCCGGCAGCACAGGTCCGGGTCGGTCCGGTAGAGGTCCTGGCCGTAGACGGCGTCCTGGCCGACGACGGTGAGCTGCGGACGGGCGCTGATGATCGGCAGGTCGTAGGTTCCGGCCACCGCGTCCCGGGTACCGACGGTCTCGGGGAAGTGATAACCGGTGTCGATGAAAACCACGGGGACGTCGGACCGAATCYGGGCGAGCATGTCCACGAGGATCGCCTCAGCCATCGAGGCGGCGATCGCCAGCTTCGTCCCGAATTCCCCGACCGCCCAGCGCAGGATCTCCTCCGCCGGCGCGCCCTCGAGGTCGTCCCCGGCCCGCAGCGCCCGGGCCTGCAACGCGGCATCCATCAGCTCGTCTCCTCGTCGTCACGCAACCCGGCTCCGGCGACGCCGCAGGCGGATGCCGCGGTCGTCCACCGGGCAGCCGCCCGGGTGCTGTCCATTGCCGATCACCGTGCCGCCTGCTCTTCCGCCGCGCCGAACGCCCCGCCCGTGATGACGGCGGTCCCGCCCGAGGCGACCGCGAGGGCCGTCAGGCTCAGCCGGAAGCCCCGCAGGCAGGACCGGCACGCCCAGTACCCGTGACCATGTCCCGCGCCGGAGCCCTCCGGCGGCGTGTCCGGGACGATGTCCTCCTCGCCGCAATACGGGCAGTAGAAGGGCACCACCCGCTCACCGCTAGCCATCTGCGGCACCGAGCGCCGTCAGTTGGGCCTCGTCGGCCCGCTCCGCCCAGTCCGCGAAGCTCTCCCCCGCGGTCCGGTCCGCCCGGTAGGTCTCCAGCACCGCGACGACGTAGTCGACGAGGCCGTCGGCGGTCACCTTCAGACCACGCGACTTGCGGCCCAGCCGCGACCTGGTGCCCAGGTGCCCGCCGAGGTGGACCTGGAAGCCCTCGACCATCTCACCGGTGGCGTCGTCCGGTACCAGGGAGCCCTTGAGCCCGATGTCGGCGACCTGAAAGCGGGCGCAGGCGTTGGGGCAGCCGTTGACGTTGATCCCGATCGGCTCGTCGAAGTCGGGMAGCCGGCGTTCGAGCTCGTCGATGAGGTCGCGGGCCCGACCCTTGGTCTCGACGATCGCCAGTTTGCAGAACTCGATACCGGTGCAGGCCATCGTGCCGCGCCGGAACACGCTCGGGCGGACCACCAGGTCGAGCGCACCGAGTTCGGCCTCCAGCGCGTTGACGTCCGCGTCGGCGACATCGAGGATGACGAGCTTCTGCGTCGTCGTGGCGCGGATGCGGCCCTGCCCGAACCGGTCGGCGAGGTCCGCCACCGCGCTCAGCGTGGTCCCGCTGAGCCGACCCGCCCGCGGTGCGAACCCCACGGCGTTGCGGCCGTCGCGCTGGCGGTGCACCCCGATGTGGTCGCGCCCCTCGCTGCGCGGCGGGGCCGGCGGCGGGCCATCGGGCAGCGCCGAAGCCAGGTACTCCTTCTCCAGAGTCGCGCGCACCCATTCGGCGCCCATGTCCGCGACCAGGAACTTCAACCGGGCGCGGGTGCGCAGCCGTCGGTAGCCGTAGTCTCGGAACAGCGATACGACGCCGTGCCAGACCTCGGCAACCCGCGCCGGCGGCACGAACGCGCCCAGCCGCACGCCGAGCCGTGGGTTCGTCGACAGACCGCCACCGACCCACAGGTCGTAGCCGGCTCCCAGCTCCGGATGGACGACCCCGACGAACGCGATGTCGTTGATCTCGTGCAACGTGCAGTGGTCGGCGCAGCCGGAGATGGCGCTTTTGAACTTACGGGGCAGGTTGGCCAGCGTGGGGTCGCCGACGAACCGGCGGACGACCTCGTCGATCGCCTCGCTCCCGTCGATGATCTCGTCACCGTCGACCCCGGCGAGCGGGCAACCGAGGATCACCCGGGGGGTGTCGCCACAGGCCTCGGCGGTGGTCATGCCGGCGTTCTCCAGCGCCGCCCAGATCGCCGGCACATCCTCGATCCGGATCCAGTGGAGTTGGATGTTCTGCCGGTCGGTGACATCAGCGACGTCCCGGCCGTAGCAGGTGGAGACGTCGGCGATCACCCGGAGCTGATCCGAGGTCATCCGGCCGCCGTCGAGCCGGATGCGCTGCATGAAGTAGGAGTCGTCCAGTTCCTCGGGTTCGAGGATCGCCGTCCGCCCGCCACTGATCCCCGGCCGGCGCTGGGTGTACAGACCCCACCACCGGAACCGGCCCCGCAGGTCCTGGGGATCGATCCCGTCGAAACCGGTGCGCGGGTAGAGGTTGAGGATGCGGTCCCGCACCTCCAGGCCGCCTTGGTCCTTCTTCATCCGCTCGTTCGCGTTGAGCGGCTCGGAATATCCCAACGCCCACTGGCCCGCTCCCTTGGGTCGGGACGGGCGCGCGGACCGGGCAGGACGAGCAGGAGAAGTCATGAGATCTCTCGGTGCGCGAGGAAGTCGCGGCGCCGACAGCGGGCGCCACGAACGGAGACGTCAGCGGGGGCGGCGACAGCCGGCGCTGGAAACCCGCAGCAGGTCGACGTGCAGACGGGCGACGAGCATCGGCTCGATCACCAGGCACGGCACCGCGGGGGACGACGCAGCCCGGCGCCGGCGGGAGGCATCGACCGGAAGGCCCGACGCCTGCCCAACCGGCACCCCACCAGCGAGGGCGCACGTAGTCACGAGCCCATGTTTCCACAGAAGTACGGCCGATGGGCAAGTCGGGGCACTGTCCGGCCTACTTCGACCCGCCATGCTGCTCCAAACTGCAACAAACCGGACAGCCAGCCCCGAGATCGTCCATCATGGCCGATGCGACCGATGCGGCAACCATGACAGCCACCGAACATAAAACTCTATCATGCCAGTGGAGAAAATGAACAATTCTGCCAGTCGCAAGATCGCTCAGATCGTCCGGTGGACGGCGCACAGYCGTCGAAGCTGCTCCACCAGCGGACCGGTGGCCAGCCCTTTCTCCAGCAGGGCGTCCGCGCCGAGTTCCAGCACCTGGTCGAGCAACGCATCCTCAGAGAATCCCGTGAAAATCACCACCGTGGCCCGCGGCACGACCCGCCGGATCCGCGGCAGGGCGGCGATGCCGTCGAGGACCGGCATGGCCAGGTCAAGCAGCACGAGGTCCGGCTCGGTGCGGACGACCTCGTCGATCGCCTCCGCGCCGTTGGACGCGGCGCCGACGATCACGAAGTCGGGTTCGGTCTCCAGCAACAGGCACAATAGTTCGCGCACGCCGTCCGCGTCGTCAACGACGACGACGCGCCGTGGACCGGGCGGAGGCACCTGCTCCCCCGGAGGGGAACCACGGCCCACAGCGGAACCGCCGGCCAGGCCGACGGCCTTCTCCCCGACGAGCCCGACGGTGTCGGCATCCACCGAACGGCCGGTATCCACCATTCTTTTGTACGCGCCCCGCCCGACCCCGCGCATCGTCATTCAGGATGGTTTCCGAGGATGACCCACGTTGGCCATCAGGCCGATACCCGCAGACCGTCGCGAAGCACCGCAGCCTGGACGCGGCCGCGATAGCACACCATGCGGGAATAGCCCGTCCGGACGAGCCCTCGGCGATTCCGCCGCTTTCTGCCAACACTTCCGTGGCAACGCTCGCGTTTCCCAACAATAACCCAAGAAGGTCGGCATAATGTCTCGACGGAGGCGCGGTACGACGGACGACTTCCACGCTACGATCAATCGGTCGACCACGAAGCGCGACGCCGATCAACTTCGCCTGCCACCCGACAGCTGAGAGTAATCATTGGAACTGGATGTGTATGGGACTTTTGACCTCTAGTCTACTAGGGTGCAGTCTGGAGTAATCTGATCACTATCGGTGACTCTCTGCTGGCCATCGGGCGGGCGACCGTCAGGCGGGCGGGCAGAGACAGCACACGACTGCTGAGCTTCCCTCCTCGGGAGGCGGGACCTTGCCACGCGGAAGGACGTCACAGATGCGGCAACGGAGCCGAGGCCGGCACGATGCGGCGACCGCCGAAGACCTGCTACCCGCTGAGGTCCGACGGCGGCGCTGTGAACGTGTCCTCTCTCGGGAGGAGCTCGCCCGACGCACCGGCTACAGCCGCCAGTACATTCGGTCAGCTCGAACAGCCCAGCCGAGGCATCCCCTCCCGGCCGGTGATCGCCGCAGTCGACGCGGCGCTGGAGGCCGGGGGCGCCCTCATCGACCTGCGTGAGGCAGCCGTCGCCGCCCGGGCGGAACGCCTGCGTCGCAGGCCCGATCCGGAGCGGGAGTCCCGCCGCCGGGTTTCGGATCTGCTCGACCACCGCCGGTCGGACACCGAACTGGACTACCTCGATCGGTTGGTGGCCGATCTGATCGCCAAGGCCGATCGGCTCGATCCACAGGACGTCACCGCCCAGGTGCTGGAGCAGCAGAACGTCGTCGACAACCTGCTACACACGCCCATGCTGCCGCACCAGCAGTTCCGGCTGTTCATGCTCGCGGGTCACCTGGCCGGGCTGCTCGCCATCTCCCTGTTGGACGTGGACGAGCTCGCGGGAGCCAGCACCTGCTGCCTCGAGGCGGCGGTGTTCACCGAGCTGACCGGTCACGAAGGACTACGGGCCTGGACCCTCGCGGTCAACAGCCTCATCGACGCGGCCGCCCGGCAGGTCTGCGAGGGCACCGAACCCGGCACCGAACCCGGCATCGTSTCCGGCGACGGYCCCGGGGCCCCCGTGCCACCGGACCCACGGTCCGGGCCGCCAGGTGAGCCCAGCGCTCCGAGGTATGCTCTGGCCGACGGGGATGATTCCGGTGGCGAGACTCTCGACGAGATGCTGATCGCGCCGGGCGGGCGAGCCACCCCGCCCCGGTTGATCGCGCTGGTAAAGGGCCGTATCGCGCGCTTCGCCACGGCGAGTACGCGCCGAGCGGTTCCGATTCCGCCGACCAGTATCTCCCGCGCGTTCCGACCACCGGTCTGAGCGGGGTTCCGACYGCCGGCCTGAGTGGCGCTCAGACGTCCGCGAAACGCAGTTCGCGCAGCGCCGGAACATCACCTCGCCGCGCGGCACGTCCGGCGAAGGCGATAATCCCCGCCTGCTGGCGCGCACCAAGCCGAAAGTCGAGAGTGGTGAAATACCGGGCCAGCGTGCCCGGGTCGAACACCTCAAAACGGGCCGCCCGCGCCGCGACCTCGTCCACATCACGCAGCGCCAGGTCGAGTCCGGAGCGGAACGCGCCGTGCACCTCCTTGACCACCCCGGGACGGCGTTCGGCGAAGGACCGTCGGGCGGCCCACACGGCGAACACCATGGGCAGGCCGGTCCACTCCTGCCAGGCGGCACCGAGATCGATGAGCCGGAGAGGATGGTCCGGACCGCCCCGCTCGGCGTCGTAGGTCGCCCGTAGCGCGGTATCCCCGATGATCACCGCGGCATCCGCCTCCCGCAGCATCGACGGYAGGTCCGGCGGCATCGTCACGTACTCCGGTCGCAGGCCGTGGCGCTCCTCCAGCAACATCCGGGCGAGCAGCACGCTGGTCCTGGACGTCGAGCCGAGCGCGACGGTCCGGATCTCCGCGAGCGGCGCCGCCGTGCTCAGYACGACGGACAGGACCGGACCGTCGGAGCCGACCGCGAGGTCGGGCAGCACGACGAGCTCGTCGGCATGCCGGAGGTACTCCACCAGGCTGATCGGACCGATATCGAGATCGCCGACGATCAGCGCGTCGTTCAGCCGGTCCGGGGTGTCCTTCGTCAGCTCGATGTCGAGCAGAGCACCGGAGTGGACCAGTCCCCAGTACAGCGGCAGGCAGTTCAGAAACTGGATGTGCCCCACCCGGGGACGGGCCTGGGTATCGCCGTCGTCGTCCGCTCCGGCTCCGGTCAACACCGTCCGCCCCGGCGCTCCTCCATGACCTCGATGACCRCGCGGCGCTGGCGCAACGCCAGGGGATAGCTGAGCAGCCCGCTGAACACCACGGCCAGGGCGAAGGCCAGCAGCCCGTTCACCCCCAGCAGCAGGACCACGGCCAGCACCGCTCCGAAGAGCACCACGCGTACCGCGAAGTACCGCAGGTTGATGCCGAGCAGGCCGCGCTCGCCCGCCTGGCCCGATTCGGTCGGYGAGTYGGGCATCGCCCGCTGTGGCCACGAAACCCGCTGTGGCMACGAAACCAGCCGCCTACGCGATTGCGCCATCACGTCCTCCGTCTCTTCGTCGGCACCCAGCCGAGCCGGCGCRGCACGGTCGGGAAGAAGCCCAGCCCCAGGAAGACGACGAACAGACCCAGCAGGCCGGCGGCACCGATCGGCAGACCGATCCAGTCGAGCACCACATACCCGGCCACCCCCGGAAACAGGATCACCAGGAAGGCCAGCACAAAGATCGATCCGATGCCGGGTGCTCCGTGGGGCCGGACAGGCCCGGAACCCCCGGGCGCCGGCGACTCCTCGGATCCGCGGGCCGGCCCCGGCCCCTCCCCGGTGCCCATCCGGTCCACCGGTCAGGCGTCGATCGAGGTCGGGACGTCACGCCGAGCCGGGTCGGGACCGTCGTAGACAYGGATCTCCCGGTAGCGGGTGTCCCGCTCGACCGGGCGGAAGCCGGCGTCGCGGATGATTGCGAGCAGATCCTCGCGGGTCATGGTGTGCGGCGTCCCGAACCGGTCCGCATCGTGCGTGATCTTGTACTCGACAACGGAACCGTCGAGGTCGTCGGCGCCGAAGTTCAACGCGAGCTGCGCCGTGGTGAGACCATGCATCACCCAGAAGCACTTGATGTGGTCCACGTTGTCGAACAGCAGCCGGGAGACGGCGAACGTCTTCAACGCCTCGGCCCCCGTCRCCATCGGCTGGTTCATCAACCGGTTGCGCGGGTCGCCGGCGGCGTCGTGCTGGAAGCGCAGCGGGATGAAGACCGTGAACCCGCCCGTGGAATCCTGCAGCTCACGCAGCCGCAGCACGTGGTCCACCCGGTGCCGGGGGTCCTCGACGTGCCCGTACAGCATCGTGCACGGAGTGCGCAGGCCCTTGGCGTGGGCGAGCCGGTGGATGCGCGACCAGTCCTCCCAGTGCGTCTCGTGACCGACGATCTTCTGGCGGACCTCCCAGTCGAAGATCTCCGCGCCGCCGCCGGTGAGCGACTCGAGTCCCGCGTCGATGAGCTCGTCGAGGATCTCATCGGCGGACAGGCCACTGATCTTCTCAAACCAGTGGATCTCGGTAGCGGTGAACGCCTTCAAGGCGACGCCGGGCAGCGCCTTGCCGAGCTCCCGCAGCGAGCGCGGATAGTAACGCCAGGGCRGCGTCGGATGCAGACCGTTGACGATATGCAGCTCGGTGATCCCGGCCGGCTCCATCTCCTTCGCCAGCCGGACAGCCTCCTCGATGCKCATGGTGTAGGCATCGGACTCACCGGGCTTGCGCTGGAACGAGCAGTACGCGCAGGACGCCGAGCAGACGTTCGTCAGGTTCAGATGCCGGTTGACGTTGAAGAAGGTCTTGTCGCCGTTCTTTCTGGTGCGAACCTCGTGGGCGAGACCGCCCAACCAGACGAGGTCGTCGCTGGCGTACAGCGCCTCCCCGTCGGCACGGCTCAGTCTCTCGCCGGCGGAAACTTTGGCCTCGATCTCCCGCTTGAGCCCAGCATCCATGCCTTCCAGCCTAGCCCGCCGGTCTCGGTGTCCTCGGAGGCGAGCACGGCTGCCCGGTCACAGCCGCCCCGCGATCCGCCCCGCGATCCGGCGGGGCGTCCGACTACTCGCGGCTACCCGGCGTTCCCGCTGTTCCCGCTGTTCCCGGCGTTCCCGGCGTTCCCGGCGTTCCTCGCATCCGGGCGCTGAGCGGCCCGCTGTGCGGCCCTGCGCTGCATCCGCCCGAGCGGCCAGGTCAGCAGTCCGGCGACAGCGAACCCAACGAGCAGCGCCATCAGCAGGTTCAGCCCGACGGCCACCAGGATCACGGTAATCACGGCGAGGGCTGCGACGCGGATCAGGAAATACGGCAGTTGCGCACGCAGGTTCACGTCCTGCGGCGCGGGCCGCTCGGCGCGAGTGGGACGACCCGGCCGCGCCGAGGCGGATCTGCGTGCCGTGGCCCCGTCCACCCCACCGGTTCCCCGGCCCCGGTTCCTCGTCGGTCCGCGCCCACCCGTCGCCATATCGTCCTCATCCCGCCGGCACCGCGGCCCCGGTCGGGGCCCGTTCCCGACAACTGTGCCTGTCCGGGTGGGGCCTGCGCCAGGGGGAACAGACGTCACCCGGCCGGTGGCGCCGTCTCGACCTCCAGCAGGTCACGGCGGTCCGCCAGGTCACGGCGGGCGCCGCCGAGCTCGCCGGTCCAACGCCGGAAGAGCGTGTGCGGCACGTCGGCGGCGTCGAGCACCCGCCCGGCCACGAAGTCGACGAGATCGCCGGCCGTCCGCACACCCGCGTAAAACCCCGGGCTCGCCGCGGCCACCACCGCCCCGGCGTCGTGCAGGTCCAGCATGTGGCGCAGCGTCGCGCGGGTGTAGGGCATCTCCCGCGGGACGACGATCAGACGGCGGCCTTCCTTGAGCGTGACATCCGCCGACCGCTGCAACAGATCCTTGGACAGTCCCAGGGTGATGCCGGCCAGGCAGGCGGTGCTCGCCGGGACGACGATCATCCCGCGAGTCGGGTACGAACCGCTGCTCGTCGGCGCCCCCAGATCACCAGGGGCATGTACCGCGACGAGGGTGGACACCGTATCGGCCAGCACGTCAYGATCGGCCAGCCGCGCCGACAGACCCTCCGGAGGTGACACCCCGCCCGGGGGCATGGACAGCCACGTGACCAGGGCTTTCGCCCAGGCGGAGTCACGCCAGGCGATACCCGTCTCATCGAGCAGGGTCAGGCGGGCCGCGCGGGACAGCACCAGATCGACTGGCAGCCGAGCGGCCAGCAGGCCACGCAGCACCGCGGCCGCGTAGGGGGTTCCACTGGYGCCGCTCACCCCGACCACCCACGGCAGGCGCGCTCCGGCCCCCTCCTCGGGGGCACTGAACACATCGGCCATGACGAATCCGATGCTCAGACGGCCAGACCACGGCTGGCGAGATCGACAACGGCGAAGAGGAACAAGACGATGCCGACGAATCCGTTCGCGGTGAGGAAGGCCCGGTTGACCCGCGACAGGTCGTTCGGGGACACGATGGCGTGCTCATAGCAGAATGCCGCCGCCGTCAGCACGAGCCCAGCCCACCACCACGGACCGGCGTTGTCCATCAGCCCGTAGACGATGAACAACGCAAAGGTGATCATATGCGTAACCGTGGAACCAATGAGCGCGGCCCGCACCCCGAACCGGGCCGGCACCGCACGCACGCCGATGCGCCGGTCGACCTCGGCATCCTGGCAGGCGTAGATCACGTCGAAGCCGCCGATCCAGCTACCGACCGCAAGGCCGAGCACCAGTGCGGCCCAGGACCACTCACCGGTGACCGCGATCCACGCGCCGACCGGGGCCACCGCCTGGGCGATGCCGAGCACGGCGTGCGGGAAGTCGGTGAACCGTTTCGCGTAGGGGTAGACGACGAGCGGCGCGACGGCGACCGGCGCGAGCAGCAGGCAGAGCCAGGACAAGGCCGCGGCGGCGGTGAGGAAGACGGCGAGCGCGACCGCGGCGCCGACGACCGCCGTACGCACCGAGACCACGCCGGTGACCAGCTCTCGGTTCGCCGTCCTCGGATTACGGGCGTCGATCGCGCGATCGATGACCCGGTTTGCGGCCATGGCGAAAGTTCGGGCCGCGACCATCGCCACGGTGACGAGGGCGAGGTCCGACCAGTGCACCGACCGGGAATCCGCGAACGAGGCGGCGAGCGCCGCGATGTAGGCGAACGGCAGCGCGAAGACCGAGTGCTCGATGACGACGAGCCGCAGAAACGCCCGTACCCGGCCGGTGGCGTGTCCCGGGCCGGCTCCCGACCCTCGCCCGACCGGCTCCGACGCGCCAGGCACCCACGCGGCGTCACTCACCGCGATCACCACTCCTTGTTCCTTGCCCAGCCAGAGGCCCCAGCGTCCTTTTTGTCCCTCTGGCTAGGCAAGAAAAACGGAGGAYGGTCACAGGCCATACTCCTTCCATCGGCGGGTGACCCGTTCGCGGACCGCCTCGTCCATGACGATCTCCTCCGGCCAGCCGCCGTCGCGCCGGTAACCCTCGCTCGGTAGCTTGCGGGTCGCGTCCACACCGACCTTGCCGCCCCAGAACTGCTCGTAGGCGGCGTGGTCGAGATGGTCCACCGGCCCGATGGTGGTGATCAGGTCGTGGGCATAGTCGACGTTGCCRAAGGCGCGCCAAGCGACCTCGTGGTAGTCGTGCACGTCGCAGTCGGCGTCGACGACCACGATCAGCTTCGACAACGACAGCAGCCCGGCCCCCCAGACCGCGTTCATCACCTTCTGCGCGTGCTTCGGATAACGCTTCTCGATGGAGACGATGCAGCAATTGTGGAACACCCCCGCCTCGGGCAGGTCGTAGTCGACGATMTCGGGAATCATCATCCTGACCAGTGGCAGGAAGATCCGTTCGGTGGCCTTGCCCATCGGACCGTCCTCCTGCGGCGGCCGACCGACCACGATCGTCTGGAACACCGGGTCACGCTGCATCGTCATCACGTCGACGTGCAGCGCCGGGAACGGTTCGACGGGCGTGTAGAAGCCGGTGTGGTCGCCGAACGGCCCCTCGGGCAGCCGCTCCCCCGGCTCGAGCCAGCCCTCGATCACCACCTGTGCGTTCGCGGGCACCCGCAGCGGGACGGAGAGGCAGTCGACCATCTCCACCCRCTCGCCGCGCAGGTAACCGGCGAACAGGTACTCGTCGAGGTCGGCAGGCAGGGGGGCGGACGCGGCGTAGGTGACCGCCGGGTCGCACCCGAACGCGATGGCGACCGGCAGCCGCTCCCCACGCCGCTCGGCGACCGCGTGATGCGCGTTGGAGTCCTTGTGGATCTGCCAGTGCATGCCGACGGTGCGTGCGTCATGGCGTTGCAACCGGTACATCCCGAGGTTACGCGCCCCGGTCTCGGGGTGCTTCGTGTGCGTCAGACCGAGGTTGAGGAAGGCCCCGCCGTCATTCGGCCAGGCGTGCACCCCCGGCAGCCGGAACAGGTCGACGTCCGGACCCTTGAGGACGACGTCCTGGCAGGGCGCGGTCCGGACCCGGCGGGGCGGGACCGAGGCGAGCGACGCTGCCTTGCCGAACGCCTCACGCAACCCGGACAGGCCGATCGGCAGCTGCGGGCGCAGCAGCGCGCCGAGCCGTTCACCGATGTCGTCCAGCGCCTCGACGCCGAGCGCGGCAGCCATCCGCTCCTCGGTGCCGAACACATTGATCGCCAGCGGCATGTCGGCGCCGGCCGGGGACTCGAACAGCAGAGCCGGCCCGCGCTCCCGTACCACCCGGGTCACGATCTCGGTGACCTCGAGACGCGGGTCGACGGGTACGGTGACGCGGCGCAGATCCTTCCGCCTTTCGAGATGAGCAAGGAACGCACGCAGATCCGCCCAGGCCATGAGCTCCATCCTCGCAGTCGCCACGGGTGGATGCCCGACCGCCCACAGGTGGTCACKATCCCAGTTCAACACGTCACGTCCCGGGCACGRCCTCGTCGGATAACGGACCGGGAGGACGAGGAGCCGGCGCGGAAGGCACACTAGAGATACACGGGCCGGCCATCACCACGACATGTACGTCCGTCGCGGGCCATAGCGGACGGTACGTGCTCGCCTGACCCATCTGGTGAGGTCGCCCGTCCGTGGCGCCATCCGTCCGTGACGTCGCCACGGGTCGGGGGTTTCGCCACGGGTCGGGGATTAGATGCCCGCGGATCGGATGTTCCATACCTGACAGGTCAAGACGGACATAACGATCAAGAAAAGCAGGAAGGAGCGACCGGCCGGTGCTGGGCCTCGCGCTGACGTTTGTGATCATTGGTGTTTGGGCTTACGCGATCATCGATGTCTTCGGGACACCCCCCGAGGAGGTTCGGATCATGCCCAAACTCGCGTGGATCGTAGCAGTGATCTTCCTTGGTATCTTCGGCACCGCCGGATGGTTTTTCTTCGGTCGACCTCGCGCGAACAGCGTCGGCGAGCGGCCGTTGCGCCGGCCGGTCTCCGACCATCCGGCCTTCGGGCAACGATCGTCCTGGGGCATCGACAGCCGGCGTGATGGCGGCTTCGGCCGGTACAGCRCGCGGACGGGCACCCGCCGGGCCGCCGTCCGGCCGAAGGGTCCCGACGACGACCCGGACTTCATGCGGGAGCTGTCCGCCCGGATCCGCAAGGGCGAGGCCGGACCTCCGTCGTCATCGTCCCGCGGCTGAGCCGCATGGACGCGGGGGATCCAGGGGCACGAGCCCGCGGCTGACCGGCTCCGCGCACCGGGACGAGCAGCGGTCCGTCGTTCCGGTACGCGGCCGAGCGGGGTGTTCTCCGCAGGCTGCGGGTGGCCSGCCCGTTCTCCCCGGCGGGGCCAGGCCGGGACCAGGGAGCAGCAGCCGTGGGGAGGGTCAGATGCCGGYGTAGGAGTGCAGCCCCGAGATGACCAGATTCACCAGGTAGTAGTCCACGAACAGGGCGCTGAAGGCCAGCAGCGAGATCGCCGCGGCCCGCCGCCCACGCCATCCGGCCGTCGCGCGGGCGTGCAGGTAGGCGGCGTAGCAGACCCAGGTGATGAACGACCACGTCTCCTTGGGGTCCCACCCCCAGTAGCGGCCCCATGCTGATTCCGCCCAGATCGCCCCGGCAATGATCGCGAAGGTCCAGATCGGGAACGCGAACGCGATGACCCGGTAGGACAGGGTGTCGAGCGCCGCCGACGACGGCAGGCGCATGACGATGCCGCCCCGGCGCTRCATGGCCTGGCTCGCGTCAGCCCGTCCGGCCGCGACCTCGGCCAGCCGATTTTCCCAACGCTCCTTGACGAGGAACAACACCGTGGTCACGGCGGAGACCAGGAACACCCCGCTGGCGACGATCGCACCGACCACATGGATCTTGAGCCAGTACGAGTTGAGCGCGGGCACCAGCGGTCCCGCTGCGACATAGAGCACAGTGCCGGCGAAACCGAGCGAGAGCACGACCGGCAGCATGACGAAGACGCCCAGCCACCGGACCGGCTGCCGGATCATCAGGGCGAGAAACGTCGTGACCGCGATCAGGCAGATCATCGACGAGAACTCGTACATGTTGCCCCAGGGCACCCGGTCCGCCGCGAGGCCACGAGTGATGACGGACCCCAGGTGCAGCGTCCAGCCGACGACCGTCAGCGCGACGGCGATCCGCCCGATCCACCGGGCACGCGCGGGAACCGCCACGTCGCCGTCGTTACCGGCGGCCAGCGTGTGCGCGGCGTTCGCCCGCCGCCGGACAGCCTCGATCTCCCGGGCCCGGGCCGCAGCGAGGGCCACGGCGGCGGGGTCGGACGGGTCGATCGGGGTCGCGGCCCCGTCGGTCGGGCCGGCCGCCTCGGCGGGATCGGCGGCGCCGCCGATCCCGCCGGCCGCCGCCCCGATCAGCGCTGCCGGCAGCCCGGCCCCCTGCCGTGCCGGGACGGCCGCCGCCTCCTGAGCCACGTCGTGGCGCAGGCCGAGCCGGCTGAACGCGAACTCGGCCGCGTAGCCGAGCATCGCCGTGGCGTACACCGCCTCGCCGCTGCCAAACAGATGATCGGAAAGGCTGGCTACGCCCTCGTTGACCGCCATCAGTGCTCCCGTTCGCTGGCACTCGACGCGGCATCGCCGGCTGCGGTGCCACCCGGTTCGGTACTACTGGGTTCGGTACTGCCCGGCTCGGTACTGGCTGGTTCGGTACTGGCTGGTTCGGCGCCGCTCGATTCCGAGGCGGTCGGCACGGACCGGTCGGTGCCCGCGGGCCCGGTGGCCTCGCGGACCAGGGTCGTGAGCTGGGCCAGCTCGACGGCGAACCCGTCGGCGTCGGAGCGGGACAGCCCACCGATCTCCACCGTGCACCCACCGGCGGCCGCTGGCCGGGCCCGCACCCATACCCGGCGGCGGCGCACCCGAAGACTCGCGATCAGCCCGACGATGATGAGGACCGCGAAGAGCAACGCCTCACCCTTGAACGGGTCGGACTTGACCTGGAAGGTGGCGAACTCGGCTACGCGGTCGGCCTCGAGGCTCATCCCGCCGGGTAGCCCGGTAAGGGTGCGCTGCCGCGGGTTGTCGAGGGCCAGGACCTGCGCGGTGCGCTCGCTGCCCGCCGGACCCGTCATCGTGATCTGGCGCAGGTCGCGGGTGTCGACCGTGTAGACGTTCTGTGGAATGCCCTCGTTGAGATGGAGGTTGCCGACGAATCCCGTGATCGTCAGACCGGGCGCGCGGGCGGCGGGGAACGCGGAGACGTATCCCTGGGTCGGGTCGAGGCGGGTGGTCGGCGTGAACACGCCGCTGAAGGCCAGCTGCTGGGGCTCCTTGCGGACGCCCAGCGCGGGCAGTCCGGTGTCGGGGATCTTGACGGTGCAGGTTGAGGTGAACATGCCGTCCCGCGGGGTACACGGCAYGTTCGCCTCCCAGACGACCTTGCGTGCGGCGTCGCGAAGCACGAAGTGCGGGGCGAATCCATGCCCGATGAGGTAAATCTTGGCGTTGCCGATCACCAGCGGATGGTTGACGCGGATGGTCGCCTTGCGGGTCGGGGCGTTCAGCGCGRCGGCATACGTGACGTCGGCGCGGAAGTCGGACGGCTGGCCGCTTGGCTGGAACGTRGCGTTGAACCGGTCCAGCGTGAGCGAGAACGGACGCAGCTTCGCGGTGTCGACGCGCTGACCAGCGTTGAACTGGTCATAGGAGATGATCGTGTTCGCGAACCCGCTCCCGGAAACGACGAGCACGGTCCCGGAGTATCCGTACCAGGAACCGAAGCCCACCGCGGCGAGCAGCCCCACCAGGGCAATGTGGAAGACGAGGTTGCCGGTCTCGCGCAGGTACCCCTTCTCCGCGGCGACGGAGTGGTCGGCAGTCCCCTTCGCGTCGTGGGCCTCCCCAGCTGTGGCCGTGGCCCGGAAGCGCCGTCGGCGCAGCGCCTGCCGGGCAGCCGCCATCGCGTCGGCGGACTCCATCGGACTCGTCCAGGCGCTGCCGCCGGGCAGCCGGCCGGGCCGGGCCGGGGCCTTCGGCGGCGCGGTGAACAGCGCCCTGGCATGCCAGCGGATCCGGGACGACAGGCAGCCAATCAGGGAGATGAACAGCAGCAGGTAGATCGCCGCGAACCAGGGCGCGGCGAAGACGTCAAACCCGGAGAACCGGTCGAGCAGCGGACCGAGGGTGGGGTGGTCGGCGCGGTACTGCTCTACCCGCATCGGGTTGATGGCGCGTTGCGGCAGCAGCGATCCGGGCACGGCAGCCAGGGCCAGCAGGAACAGCAGCAGCAGCGCGGTGCGCATGCTGGTGAGCTGACGCCAGGACCGGACGGCGAGGGCAAGGGCCGGATGCCGGGTGAACCGGCCACCGGCGCCGGGAGCGCGCCCCGGTCCGCCGGTCGGCGTACCGGGGTCGTCGGACGACGGACCGGCCGCGCTGTCCGGCGGATCGAACGCCTCGGGGGCGGCGGCGCGGGCGTCGGCGTGCCCCTCGGGCAGACGGCGCGCGCTGGCCGCCGCGTCGGAGTCGAATCCCGCGGACTCGACGGCGGAATCGAGGTCGGACTTCTCAAGGTCGGACTCGACCTCGACGGTGTCGATGGGTTCGACGTCGACGGACCCGGCGGCGAGTGGCGCGGGATCGACGGCGAGTGCTGCGGGATCGACGGTTCCGGACGCAGGCGCGAGCCGGGCGTTCGAACGGGTTGAGGAGGTCACAGCGGCGTCTCCGAGAAGCCGGGGGCGTAGGGCCGTAGGTTCGCAACCAGGTCGGCCCACTCCCCCGTGAGTTGAAGCACTCCGACCGTGACGAGCAGCATGCCGCCGAGCAGGGTCAGGATGCGGGTATGCCGTCGCAGCACCCGCAGGGCGCCGACGGCACGTCGGAAAGCCAGTCCGACGGCGAGGAACGGCAGCCCGAGCCCGAGGCAGTACACCGCGGAGAGGAACGCTCCCCGCTGCGCCGTCGCGCTCGTCACCGCCAGCCCCAGGACGGCCGACAACGTCGGGCCGAGGCAAGGCGTCCAGCCGATTCCGAAGAGCACCCCCAGCACGGGCGCGCCGAGCAGGCCGGGCGCCGGCAACCGGTGGATGCGCCACTCCCTGTTCGCCCAGGACAGCCGGGAGAACACGCCGGCGAACGCGAGTCCCATCACAATGGTGACAACCCCGAGAAGCTGGCTGACGCCGACCTGATGGCGGGTGAGCCACTGCCCGAGCCCACCGAACGCCGCGCCGTAGGACACGAAGACCGCGGTGAAGCCGAGCACGAACAGACCCGTGCCCGCGGCGACCCGCCCACCCGCGCGCAGCCGGTACAGCCGCGGCCCGGGCGACCCGGTCCCCTCGTCGTCCCGGGCGAGGGCACCGGAGACCGCCGCCCCGCCGGCCACCGCCATGCCCGGCACCGCCKGCACCGCTACGGACACCGCCGGCATCGCCGGTGCCCGGCCCGGCAGCCCGCCCGGGGTGGCGGCAACTCGCCTCGAACGATCCTGAAGCTCCGCCCCGGACAGGCCGGTGACGAAGCTGAGATAGCCCGGCACCAGCGGAAGGACGCAGGGGGAGAGAAAAGAGAGCAGTCCCGCCGCGGCGGCGACCGGCGCGGCGAGCAGGACCGGCCCGTCGGTGATGAGCCCGACCACGCTCACCGCGGGTCCTCCGCCCCGGGCAAACGGTGYCCGCTCACGCCTCGGCCTGCAGACGGCTCAACGCGGGCTTCAGGTCGTCGGGCAGCACACCACCGGTGAACCGGGCCGCGATCCGCCCGTTCTGGTCGAGCACGAACGTCGACGGGAGGCCCGGAGCGACCGGCCAGCCCGCGGCGAGGGTGCCCAGCTTGTCGACGATGCTCGGGTAGGACCTGCCGAAGTCCTGCGTGAAGGCCTTCGCACCGGAGACGGTGTCCTTCTCGTTGACACCGAGGAACGCCACCGTGGGGTTGTCCTTGGCCAGCTGGACCAGGCCTGGCGTCTCCGCGCGGCAGGGAGCGCACCACGAGGCCCAGAAATTGATCACAACGATCTTCCCTCGGTAGGACGAGAGGTCGAGGGAGGTCCCGTCGAGAGTCTTACCGGACAGGGGGGGTGCTGGATGCCGGTTTCCGGGGGCGGCGAAGTCCTGCCCGGCCGCCTGCTGGACGAAGCCGTAGCCCCCACCACCGGTGGCGTCGACCGAGTTCGCCCCGGGGGAGCAGGCGGCCAGCAGCCCGGCCGCCGCGAGCGCCACGGCGGCCAAGGCGATGCGTCCCGCCCGGCGGACACGGCGGGCCGACCAGGCCCGGCGCGTCCGCCGCATCGGGGCAATGCCTGTCACCGGCGGGTCCGACCTGTCATCCGACGCGGACCGCCATCCCTTCTCCGCCACGCGAACCAGTATGTGCCCTGCCCCTTCCCACCCGGGAACCTGTCTACGACCAACTGTAGAACTCAACTCAGGGTAGGTGGAGGGGCCGCGAGACGCGCATGGGCTTCTCGACGAAGGACACCTGTGGGCTTCATCTGCCAGGCGGGCACCGTTCCGCCGCCTCACCGGCCGCCGGCCACCGGCGGGACCGGGAGCGGACGGTAACCGCGGATCTGAAAACGGGCCGTGACGGTGGCGCTCCCGGGGAAGGCGGTTTCGGCCCGTCGGCGCAGCTGGTCGGGCGCCCGGTGATGGCCGGTCGGGCCCATCAGAGCCAGGTCGACGATCTGCTCGGTGTTCAGCGTGAGCGGAACGTCAACGTGCTCGACGATGATCGGCTCGAACCGTCCGGTGGTCCGTTCGTCGAGCCGGTCGCTCTTGCCCGTCTGTATCCCGACGAGTCCGAGCGGGCCGTGCAGCTCGGCGAGATGGCCCGGCCCGGGGGTGACGACGATGAGCAGCCCGTCGGGGCGCAGCACCCGGTGCATCTGGGCCAGGTTGCGCGGCGCGAAGACGTCGAGGRGCACGGCGACGGCGTGGTCGGCCACCGGCCAGGGGGCTGCGACGTCGAAGGAGACCGCGCCGATCCGGGGATGGGCACGCGCCGCGCGACGCAGGGCGTACTTGGAGACGTCGACGGCGAGGCCGACGGCGTCCGGTCGCGCACCGACCACGCCGGCCAGATGGTGCCCGKTCCCGGCACCGATGTCGAGGATCACCCGACCGGGCGGCCCGAATGGCCCCCCGGGGACGGGATGCGCGATCTGGGCCAGCCGGGCGGTGAGCGGCCCGTAGTGGCCACCACCGAGGAAGGACTCCCGCGCGGCGACCATGACGGCACTGTCGCCGACGACCCGCCGAGTCCGGCCGGTGCGCAGGTTGACATAGCCGCCGCGGCCGACGTCGAAGTCGTGCCCGGCGGGACAGCGCAGGGATCTGTCCGCCGGGTGCAGCGCGTGGCCGCACACGGGGCAGCGCAGAAACGGCAGCACGGCCCGCAGGGCCGCGAGGGCCGGCGGGGCAGCGACGGCCGGCGGGGCAGCGACGGCCGGCGCCGGTGACTCGGGACCGGTGGAGTTCGTCAGGCGCCGACCGATCCAGGCGTGTTCGCGGTCGGCCCGTTCGGCTCCGCGTACTCGACGCCGACGAGCTCGGAGTCCCGGTAGACGGCCGTGGTGACGCTCGCCAGCCCGCACTGCCGCCGGTCGGGACGGTGCCAGAGGGGCACTCTCTCCAGGGCACGCCGAGCCGTCCAGACCGGAAGCTGGTGGCTGACGAGCACGACGTGCCGACCGGGGTGGGCGTCGCGCCATTCCACGACGGCCACGAGCATCCGCGCGGCGATCTCGTCGTACGGTTCGCCCCAGGATGGGCGGAACGGATTGAGTAGCAGGCGCCACAGGGCGGGGTACCGGACCACCGCCGGGCCGGCCTCGAACGTTCTGCCCTCGAAGGCGTTGCGGCTTTCGATCAGCCGCGGGTCGACCTGGACGGCGAGTGCGTGCGCCGCGGCGATGGGCGCAGCGGTCTGYTGGGCACGATCCAGCGGACTCGCGACCACGGCCGCGACGTCCAGCTCCGCGAGGAACTCGGCGGTGACCTTCGCCTGCTGCTGGCCCTTGTCGGACAACCGGAACCCCGGCAGCCGGCCGTAGAGGATCTTCTCCGGGTTGAAGACCTCGCCGTGGCGGACCAGATGCACCCGGGTCAACGAAGTCGGCTCCGTCATGCCCGCCCCTCGGGAGAGGCGGAGACGGTCACCGGTTCGGGTACCGCCGCGGCGGCACGTGCGGCCGCCGGTGCCGCCGCGGCGATCCGCTCCACCGTCTCGTCGTCATGCGCGGCCGAGACGAACCACGCCTCGAACGCCGACGGCGGCAGGTAGATCCCGGCGTCGAGCATGCTGTGGAAGAACGCCGCGTACCGGGCGGTGTTCTGCGCCTGGGCGCCGGCGTAGTCGACCACGGTGGCGGCGTCGGTGAAGAAGAAGCTGAACAGCGATCCGGCGCTGCTCGGCAGGTGGGCCACGCCCTCCTCGGTCAACGCGGTTGAGACGATCCCGGCCACGTCGGCGGCGCGGGTGTCGACGGTGGCGTAGACCTCATCGGTGCAGGCCCGCAGGGTGGCGAGTCCGGCGGCGACGGCAATCGGGTTACCCGACAGCGTGCCCGCCTGGTACACCGGGCCGGCGGGTGCGAGCCTGGCCATCACGTCCGCCCGCCCGCCGAAGGCCGCCGCCGGCAGCCCGCCGCCCATCACCTTGCCGAAGGTGAACAGGTCCGGCGACCAGTCCTCGATCGCGCCCTCGTTGCCCCACCAGCCGGCGCGTGAGATGCGGAACCCGGTCATCACCTCGTCGAGAATGAGCAGCGCGCCGTGGATGTCRCACAGCCGGCGCAACCCGGCGTTGAAGCCGGGCAGCGGCGGGACGACCCCCATGTTGGCGGCGGCGGCCTCCGTGATGACCGCCGCGATCGTCTCACCGCGCTCGACGAAGACCGCCTCGACCAGCGCGAGATCGTTGTAGGGCAGAACGATGGTGTCCGCGGTGGCGGCGCCGGTGACTCCCGGGGTGTCCGGCAACCCGAGGGTCGCCACTCCGGAACCGGCGGAGGCGAGCAGCGCGTCAACGTGCCCGTGGTAGCAGCCGGCGAACTTGATGATGGTCGACCGGCCGGTGAAACCCCGGGCCAGTCGCACGGCGCTCATCGTCGCCTCGGTGCCGGAGTTGACCAGGCGCACCTTCTCGACCGGGCCGACCCGGTCGACGATCAGCTCCGCGAGCTCCACCTCCCCCGGTGTGGGGGTGCCGAAGCTGGTGCCGACCGAGACGGCGCGCGACACCGCCTCGACGACGGCCGGATGGGCATGCCCGAGGATCATCGGCCCCCACGAGCACACCAGGTCGATGTAGGTACGCCCGTCCGCATCGGTCAGATAGGGGCCGTTGCCCGCCACCATGAAGCGCGGCGTGCCGCCGACGGCACGGAAGGCTCGGACCGGAGAATTGACCCCACCGGGAACAACACGCTCGGCGCGCCGGAAAAGCTCCTCGGATGCCGGCGCGGCAGACGGAACCACCATGCCCACGATCCTCGCAGGTCGGCTCCGCCTCCCGCGCCCCGCGTGTCCGGTGGCACGCCGCGTCCTCCTCCCCGGTCCATGCTCCGCGTTGACCCACCCGCCACCATCGCTGGAAGCCATCGCTGGAAGCCATCGCTGGAAGCCATCGCTGGAAGCCATCGCTGGAAGCCATCGCTGGAAGCCGCCGGTGGACGGGGGTCTGCCCCGGCCGCCCACCGACGGCGGCTCGTGCGCCCGGTCCTCCCCGGACACCCGCGGCCGTCGGTCGGCCGCTGTCCCTCCCAGGCCCCGGCGTTCGGCGATCCACCGCCGGTCGGCCCGATCTCGATGGGCGAGGACTACCGCGAGGGCTACAAGGAAGACGACGACGTTGTCCCGATGGTTGTCCTGGTGGTTGTCCTGGTGGTTGTCCTGGTGCTGCTTGCCCTAATGGTGCCCGGTACGCCGCCCACACGACCCACTCCAGTCAATGATCATTAGGGATCATTGAGGYAAGCCTGGCCCACGCCKGACGGATTCCGTCTCGGGACGGCCGCGGGATGAGGAGCTTCTCGCCGAGGCAGGTAATACTCGCCCGTGGGCCCGTCTGATAACCTCAGAATTCGCGRCACGCCGTCTTCGGGGTACTACACGTCAGATCTTCGGGGGACACTCGACGTGGCAGAGACGCAGTCCGTTAACCAGCGTGTACTGAACAGCCCGAGTGATCATTAGTCGAAATTCGTTGGCGGCCTCACCCGCAAGGACCGGCGAGGTCGTATAGTAGGAATTGTAGAGTGCTGCCAGATCCAGTAGATAGYGGACGAGAATGGCCGGGCTATCCTCGCCTGTTGCTCTGGTAATCTTGCTAGGCAACTCCTGCAACCTGAGAATGAGCTGCGCCTCTTGGTCGCTGACCTCGAAATGTGTCAGGTCAACCAGACTCGGCACGGGCTTGCCCCATTTCCGTAGGATTGCCCGTGCGCGGCATGCGGTGTAGACAACATACGGTCCTCCTGACTTCTCGAAGGCCGTCAAGGTCGGAGAAAGATCTCCGCGAGCCATGGCGACAGTCGTCTTCATGTCCTGCTTGAGGTCGTTGAAGACGAGCGAGCCGACCGCCAACTGCTGGGCGGCGACGGAGAGTTCCTCCTCCGTCATCGTGYCGCGCTCCGCAGACCTCTTCCAAAAGTGCTCGAATGACATTTTCAGTAGATCGTTTACTCCGGCGACGCTGTCTCGGCTTGAGAGCTTCCGGCCAGTCTTCTCATCGACGTAGAAGCCAAAGTAGATGTGTCGGAGGTCCAGTTCGTCACGGCTTGCGATGCCCAGGACCTCGACAGCTTGAAAGAGCCGCGCGAAATGGACGCGCTGCTCTTGGCCCACGACATAGTAGATGCCGGACGGGTCGAAGATATCACGGCGGAGCTTGATGGCTCCGACGTCGCGTGTCGCGTAGATGCTCCGGCCGTCCGACCTGCGGACCACGAACCGCTCGTTTCCTGGAAGAGGAACGACGATGGCTCCGAGATCCTTCCGGGYGAATTCCACAGTCCGGTCGCGAACGGCGGAGGTGATCTCACCGGCAGACATGGCCTGCTCGATCTTGGCGATTTCCTCGCGCAGGCGACTCTCCGTGAACTCGAATGCCCGGCCGTCGCGCAGAGCGGTCTCGATCACCTCATTACCGGCCTGGAAGTAAAAGCTTTCACCGATCGTGAAGTCGATGTGGATGTCGAGTGCTTCATAGAAAGAACGGAAATCTGCAAGGCTCCAGTCCACCATCTTGGACCAGAGTTCCACCTCCTCGGAGTCTCCGCCTTCCAGCCTCGCAAAGCGGGCATCCGACGCCTCCACGTAACCCTTGAACGCAGACTCAAGCGCATCCTTGCTGTCCACGCCCGGGAAATAGCGCTGGAGYACGGCGGCGTCCGATTCGCTGGCGCCGCCCAGCCCTCCGCCGGAGGCAACCACCCTCTCCAGCGCGCGGCGGATGGCGTAGATCTCCAGCAGGCGATCGTTCTCGGTCATGGCTGCGGGAAACATATCGCCGAAACGGCGAAACCCCTCCAGCATGAAACCGAATCCGCCGAAGTCATTGATGTGGTTCAACCGGTATACGAGCGCACCGCATGCTTGGTGTAGATTGCCGAGCACATGCCCAATGATAGTTGATCGGACGTGTCCGGCGTGAAGCTTCTTCGCGACGTTCGGCGACGAGTATTCGATGATGAGGGTCCGCCTGGCGGCACTGTCGTTCTCGCCGAATCTATCGCCAAGGCTGTTGATCCCCTGGACGGCCTGCGCCAGCCAGTTATCGGACAGCGTGAGATTGATGTAGATGCCTTTGGCGGTGGCCTCGGAAWTTACCTTCTTGAGCTCCTCGACCTGCAGGGCCTCGATGGCCCGCGGAATGTAGGTCCTAACGAACTCTTTCGCGCCCGCCTCTTTAAGGAGCATCGGCATCTTAACCGTCACGTCGGCGCCGAACTTCTCTCGGGAGATCAACTCGATCTCTGCCGTGAGATCGGAACGCGCAAACTTCTCCTGYAATGCTTGCGTGACGATCGCACTTAGCCTTGCCAGCGGATAGTCGCGTGACGAAGGAAAGGCCGCGGGGCGAGACCCGCGAACCCGGTCGCGGAGATCTTCGATATCACGCCTACGCGTGGAGGTCACCTGGGCAAGCATATTCACGGCTCAGAGTTTATCAGGGCGGCATAGATTGGCTGGTGGAGGCGGTGTTTGCCCGTTCCTCATGTTGGGCGTTGGGCTTCGTGCGGACGATTTCGTGGCGGTTCGTCGGCACGGTGGCCGGGCTGGCACAGCCGATCCGAGCCCTCAGTCGGAGCATCGCTCGGCCCCGGTCCGCCAGCGCCCTGTCCGACCCGGGCGAGGACGAGTGCAGCGGCTGGGCCAGCACGCAGCCGACGAGGCCCCGGCGGTGTTGGTTCAGGCCGCGGGCCGGGACGGTGCCGATGGAACTTCCACCACCCCTCCCCCAAGCGACCCAGTCGACGCAGGTTTTCACGCTCCGTGAAAGTGGCGGACGTCACACCAGTCGAGGCTTCTGATCGTTTCCAGACTCGCTCGGACGTCCGTACCCCTCCGCGCCCCCGAACCGGCGATCGGCACAATGCGGCCGTTCCGATCCCCACAGCCCGCCGTCTGTAGGGATCGCGCGACGTTGGCCATCCCGGGGCCTGGTGAGAGGTGTACGGGATCTCGGTGGCCGCCGATCTGGTCGGGATGGACCCGCAGAGCCTGCGTCTGTACGAGCGGCGCGGGCTGCTGGAGCCGGCCCGCACCGACGGCGGGACCCGCCGCTACAGCAGCGACGACCTGGCCCGGCTTCAACGGATCGGGCATCTATCTGCGATCCCTAGACCGTTGTAGGAAACGGATCTACTTGGCCACTCCGAGCTGGCAGGTCGCGGTTGTTGGCCAGCGCCAGCGCCCCGGCTGGCCACCGTAGTTGGCCAGCCGGGGCACGCCTAGGATGATCGGCCATGGCCGAGTCTGCCCCGAACTATCTGACGACCGTCGCGGCGGCGTATGACGGCGTGGCCGAGGTGTATGCCGAGCTATTCGCCGACGTGCTCGACCGCCAGCCGCTGGAGCGTGCGCTGCTGTCCGCGTTCGCCGACCTCACGCGCCCCCTGCCCGGCCCGGTCGCCGACCTCGGCTGCGGGCCCKGCTATGCGACGGCCCACCTGCACCGCTTGGGGCTGGACGTGTTCGGCGTGGACCTGTCACCGAAGATGATCGCTATCGCTCGACGCTCACATCCACAGCTGCGTTTCGAGGTGGGCACGATGACCGCGCTGGACCTGCCGGACGGCATCCTCAGCGGCGCCCTGTGCCGCTACTCGCTCATCCACACCCCGCCCGCCGACATCCCCGCCATCCTCGCCGAGATCTACCGCCTCCTTGCACCCGGCGGCCACCTGCTCCTCGGCTTTCTGGCCACCGACGAGCCCGCGGCCGGGGTGCACGCCTATGACCACCGGGTCACCGGCGCGTACCGCTGGCCGCCCGACCACCTCACCGAGCTGGCACGGCAGGCAGGACTGGTCGAGGTCGCCCAGCTGGTACGAGCACCGACGGACGAAGAACGAGGCCGACAGGCCCAGCTACTGGCCCGCCGCCCCCAGCAGACGTAGGCCTCCACCGGATTACGCCCGTACCGGCACCGAGACCACCTCACATCCGAAACAGCCCATCCTCAGGCAACCGGCCCCCTCGCCGTCGCTCGGCGCGGCCAGAGGAGGGGCCGACGGGCAGCGTCTACTTGGCCATTTTTGGCGATCCAGGAGGCGGCGGAGGCGCTGTTCGTCGTGATGCAGAACCTGGTGTCAGGTGAACCGATCGGCGAGGTCGCGCAGTCTGCGTGCCGCGGCGAGGACGTCCTGAACATCACCGCCGCCTGGCAGGATCGCTGACTCCTCCATCCTGGTCGCGTAGCGCAGGTAGCGGTCTCGCGCGTAGTCCCGGCACGGCAGGCAGGTGACACGTTCGGGATGGGTGGAGGTCGAGGCATACGAGACCTGCGTGCCGCATCCCGTCCGCACCGCGTGAGGTGCGTCGCCGACGAGCCCGAACACTGATGCCGTCACCGCGCGCAGATCGGCGCTGGCGTTCGGCACGGCCCACTCGACATGTACATGCGGGTCGTCCACGCTGCCCCTCCTTCGAACCCATCGTCCCATCGGGCCCGCCGGTTCGTCGCTGTCTGCGGGCAGACCTGCGATGTCTGCGTGGCCGTACGGTGGAACCCGTGATCCTCCCCAAGGAGCGGGACCCCCGGTTCATCACGGTTCGCCGTGGGGGCACGCTCACGGACTCCGATCATCAGCTCCTGGCCGTGTGGGCGGCAGCYTGCGCAGAACACGTTCTGTACCTCTTCGAGTCGGTGCAGCCGTCGGACCCCCGGCCCCGCCATGCGATCGAGCAGATTCGAGCCTGGTCGCGAGGCRAGATCACGATGTCCCAGTCCCGCTCGGCAGGCGGCCATGCCATGGCCGCCGCCAGGGTGATGAGCGGAGCGGCTCGTCACGCGGCGTTCGCCGCCGGTCAGGCCGGGGTGGTCGCCCATGTCGCCGCACACGAACTCGGTGCCGCGGCCTACGCGATCAAGGCCGCGCGGGCGGCGGCGCCCGCGGGCGAAGCTGAGGCCGCCGCACGGCTTGAGTGCCGTTGGCAGCGAGAACAGCTCCCGGACGCGATTCGCGAACTGGTTCTGGACGATCAGCGACTGCGCAACGACATCTGCTGGTCAGTGTTCGACGGCTGACACTGCTGCGACCGTCGTGGCCTGTCTGAGGACGGGATGCGGCGAGGTGGAACATCAGCGGTTCGATGCGGAACCGGCCCTCGGCCGGGGCGGCGAGTTCCTCCTCGACGACGTCGGACGTTAACCCGGTTCATCACGAATGCCCGTGGCGTCGCGCCCCAGGAACAGTCATGACGGAGTGGGTCAGGAGGGTGTCCTCCCCGGATTCCGAGTGCGGTCGAGGAGATCAAGGATGGGCAGGAGGGTGTGGGCGAGGTGTTCGCCGTGCGGGGTGAGCATGAGGTGTTCTTGATCGTCGGTGTGCAGCAGTGCGGCGCCGACGGTGTGTTCAAGGTGGTGGATCTGCCGTCTGAGGGCGTCGGTGYGGATGCCGAGGGCGCGGGCGGCGTCGCGGAGGTGGGCGTGGCCGGGGGTGGCGAGCAGTCTGYGGACACGCTGTTCGGCGCCTCGGCCGTCGAGGACGGTCCAGGTCAGCGGGGTGAACGCGTCGGGTCCTCCGTGCGGGGCCAGGGGGTGGGTGTGGGCGGCGGTGCCGCGGCGGGTGGGGATGCCGAGGGCGCGTGCTCGGGCGCTGACGTCGGTGCCATGGATGCCGAGCTYGGCGGCGATGTCGGCGAAGTGTCGTCGCTTGACTTCGTATTGCTCGCGTAGCCAGGCGGGATCGACCGCGGCGAGGATCGCGCGCCCGGACAGCTGGGTGGGCTCCGTGATGGTCGGGGGCTGGACAGTGTGGGGCGGTTCGATGGGGGCGGGGTCGGTGGGCCCAGAGTTCCCGGCGGTGCACGCGGGTGGGGTCGAGGCCGGGCCAGGTGATGCCGGTGATCCAGTCGAAGGGCGGTTCCCAGGTGACAGGTTCGTCGACCCTGCCGCGGCGCAGGATGTGTGCGGCGCGGTCGTGCAGATAAGCGATCGCGCCAGGCGGTCTCGTCGAAGTCAGGCTGGCGCAGGCGTCGCCATCGCCGGCGGCGGGCGTAATCGATGGGGGCGCCGTGGGTGTCGAAGGCGACGGCGTGCAGGTCGTCGAGGCGCTGCGCGACACCCGCCGGCCGGGCGACGGTGCCAGGATGGCTGCGGCCGAGCTCGGCGAGCAGATTGTCTACGTGACGTTGCGCGGTGACGATCGGACCATCGGGACGCAGCGCGACCGCGTCGGTGTCGGCGGGTGGGGCCGTGCAGGCGGGCGGCTGGCGTCCGCGCGGGTGTGACGGGAGCGGCAGGCCGGTCGTGTCGCACCGTCCCGGGGCCGCGGGGCGGCTGGTCAAGGGCGGGGCGGTGAGCCCGGCCGCAGGCGAGGCAGGTGTCGACGAGCAGAAGATGATGACGGGTGCAGGCGAAGGTCCAGGGCAGCCGCCAGGCCAGCATCCACCGTCCGCCGTTGCCGGCGAGGCACCGGGGGCAGAACCGTGATCCTTTGAGCTGGTTCCACCAGCGGGGCGGCCGGGGCCGTCCGGTCGGCCGGATACCGCCGAGTAGGCCGGTGTCGTCGTAGCGGGCGAGGGTCATCGCGGTGAGAGTCTGTGGCCGAAGGCCAGTGACGGTGGCGAGCGCGGCGCGTTCGACGGGGTCGAGCCGGTAGGTCCAGGGCCGGTGGCCGAGCTTCTCGGTGCTCGGCTGACCTGCCAGGCCCGCGAGGGTGAGGATGTCGGAGACCTCGGCGTGCAGCAGGCGGGCGTAGGCGTGCAGGTAGCTGTCGAGGTCCTCACCGGGCAGCGGGGCCAGCCGGATCGGGATGCTGTCGACCACCGGCTTATCCCGCCGCCGGCAGCGCCGGCTCGGCGCGTGGGGTGCTGGCGGGTCGGCTGGTCAGCCGGCGGTGGGTGAAGGCGGCGTGCAGTTCCTGGCGGGCGGCTTCGGCGGCGTCGTTGCGGACCTGGTCGAGCAAGGCGGGAGTGAGCCGTTCCTGGCCGGTGCGGACCGCGCGGCGGCAGCCGCGGGCGATGAGCGTCATCAGCGAGGCGAAGTGGCCGGTGCTGCGGGCGAACAGGTAGTCCGACAGGTCGTCGGCGACCATCCCCGGATGGCCCTCGGCGAGGATCAGGTTCTTCTCGATCGCCAGGAGCAGCCGCCGCCAGGTGCGCCGGCCCGGCTCGGTCTCGATCTCGAACGGGTCGACGGACAGCGTCGTCCACCGGCGGCCGTTCTGCGCGAGCTCCTCCTCGGACGGGCCGAGTCCCTCGGCGAGCAGGCCGCGGCGGATGATCCCGACACCGACGTAGAGGAACGTGACCGGGAAGGTGTTCGCCAAATATTTGAAATGGTTCGCCACATCGCGGCCGTCGGCGCGCCGCGGGTCGAGGAAGTGGACGTCATCGATCACGATCAGCCGGGTGTCGCAGGCCAGGACCGCATCGGCGGCCTTGTGGCCGAGGTGCTCGGCGTTGCCCCGCTCCGAGCCGGGCAGGTGGAAGAACCGGCAGAGCATCGTGTTGAACGTGCGTTTCGTCGTCGACGAGGTCAGGCAGACGTGCGCGACCGGGACCCGCTCATGGCCGCCGGTGGTCGTCGGCCCGTAGCGGGCCAGCTGGCGCTGGTGGAAGCCGCGGGCGAACGTCTGCGCGACCGTGGACTTCCCCAGCCCGGGGAACGCGTCGATGACCGCGGCGCCTTTGACCTTGTCGCCGTCCTGCCGGTTGGCCTCGACGATGTCATCGAGGTCGTCGTGGACAGCCCGCATCTGCGGGGTGCGGATCGGGCCGAGGTTGGCGTGCCAGACCGTGCGCTGCTCGTCGTAGTCCGCCCGCGCCGTCGCCGACAGCGCCGCCAGGCCGGCGCGGTCCAACGCTTCGGGGCGTGGCCGGTCCGGGGCGGTCACGAACGTCGTCCATCCCTGTTTCGTCGACAGGCTGTAGGCGCGTTCGCCGCCGTCCGGCGGTGCGGTCACACGATCTCCATCGCGTCGGCGTAGAAGTCGTCTTCGCCAGGGAACGGGGCGCCAAGCTCGTCGTCGCGGTCGTCATCGCCCGCCGTCTCCTCGGCCGAACGGTCCTGGTCGGGCGAGGCGACCGCCGGGGCGGGTTCGTCCGGGACGGCCGTGTCGCCGACGAGACGCAGCCGCCGTTCGGACAGGCGCACCGCCATGCGCCGCTCGGCCCGGTTCCCGGCCAGGCCCGCGTCCCAGCGTTCCAGCAGCCGGGCCAGCGCCCGGCGGGTGTCGGGGAACCGGTCGGTCGCGGTGGCGAGCTGGCGAGCGTAGGCGAGCGCGTCGGCGCTGAACGGCCCGCCCAGGGCGTCGGCGTGTTCCCAGCGCAGCACATGCCAGCGCTGGTCGGCCGGGTCCTGGAAGTAGACCCGGCTGACGTCCTCGGCATAGACCCGGATCGGCCACTTGCCCGTGTGAACGCCGGTGTGCGGGCTGGTCCGGTTGCGGTAGGGCGACAGAGCTGGCCCGTCGTAGCGCAGCCCGCCGATCTCCACCCCGTAGTGCTGGATCGTGCGCCATTCGACCGCCAGGAAGTCGAAGACCAGGTCCGCCCGCGCGGGCACCTGGAGATGACCGGCGCGCGCCACCCCGTGGGCGAACATCTCCAGCGGCGACACTGCTAGCCCCGGCACCTCGGGGACCACGAGCCCGCCGTGGGGCTGACGGTGGTAGCAGTCCGCGACCCACTGGCGGATGAGTTCTTCGAGCTCGTCGAGGAAGTAGAACGCCTGCTCCTCGACGTCGGCGCCCCGGTGGTGGACGTCCGGGCCCTTGTAGCCGGGTAGCGCGACGAGTAGCTGCTCGCGCAGCGTGCGGAAGAACCGCTCGACCGCGGCCTTGTCGGTGGCCTGCGCGACCCGCGCCGGCTGCACCGAGATCCCCAGCCGCTGGCAGACCGACAGCAGATGCTCCGACAGATAGATCCGGCCATGATCGACCACCAGGGTCTCCGCCGCCACCGACGGCAACAGCGGGACGCCGCCGGCGTCGACGAGCCGCTCGACATCGACCACCACCCGCCCAGGAACACCGTGATAGGGCGGGCGGACATCCACCCAGCCCGCCGCCGGCTCCGGCAACGGACGGACCGACTCGAACAGCACCGCCGCGGCGTCGACCGCCTTCGTCGACACCGGGGTCAGCCGCAGCCCGGTGATGCACCGGTCGTAGCGGTCCATCGCGACCGTCAGCTCCGCCTGCACCCAGCGCAGCGTCACCCGCTCCATCGCGAACACGTCCAACCTGGTCGTGTCCACCAGCAGGTACTCACCCGGCCGGTGCGCCCGCAGCTTCCCGTAAGGCGCCACCGGGCGACCGGCGATCTCCCGCCGGCCCTTGGCTCCACCGAACGCGCTGGTGCCGCGGCTCAGCTCCCGCAGCAGGGCCCGCGCCCGGGTCCGACCCGGCAGGCGCACCACCCCCGGGCCGTGCTCCTGCTCAAGCCGAGCCTCGATCGCCGCGAGAACCAAGTCCTGAGTCGGCGTGCTCGCGTGGCTGAACTCGGCGAGCACGCCCCGCGCCGTATCCACCCAGCGGCCATCCACCACGCTCAGCGCTGTCTGTCGCCGCCGCCACCGCTCGTCGACCAGCCCCGCCGGAACCCCGTGCGGACCTCCTGCACGTGCCCGACCCGATCGGCCAGCGCCTCACGGCCAGCCGCGTTCAAGCCCGCCAGATCCGCGCCCACGCCCGCCACCGCGTCGACCGGGACGTCGGTGAGCAGCCGGGTGCTGGGATGCGCCAGCAGATGAGCCAGCCCGACCTGCCGGACCCCGCCACCGACGTCGGTGAGCAGCACCGAGCCCGCCGTCAGCTCGGTCACCGTCCACCACCGGCCGTCGTGCGCCAGCCGGCTACCGACCGCCACGTCCACCCGCGCCTGCGCCATCACAGCGCCGTCTCCAGCGTGCTGTCGTCGCCCAGCCGACGGTGCAGGTCCGTCGACAGCCTTCGCTGCCACAGCAGCGTCAGCGCTGCGGCCTTGACCTRCCCCGCCGGGCTTTCCCGCGTCGCGCGACCGACAAGCGAACCGATCGTGTCACCGGGCCGGAACGCCGCGACGACGGCATCCGTCAACCCGTCGGGCAGCAGACCCGGYCTGCGATAGCCGGCCAGAAACCGCAGGTTCGCGAGATAGACCGCCTCGGTGCCGCTCCAGATCTCATACGCCCAGCCGTGCGACCGCGCCACGACGCCCGGCCACCGCAGCGCCTCGGCGACCACCGGGTCCTCCAGCCGAGACACCGGCTTCACGTTCACCAGCCGCGCCGCCCCATCCRCATGCACCARCAGGAGGTCCGGCACGTGCCGGCGGACCCGGCCACCGACCGTCGCCCGCAGCAGGAACGGTTGCGCCGCGATCCCGACCACCTGCGTGTCGAAGTCCGCGACCGGCAGCCGCGCCAACTCCAACCGGCTCTCGTAGACGACATGACCGCCCGTCGTCGCAGACCAGTACCAACCCGGAAAATGCGGCTGCCCTCGCACGCTTCGGACCGTCCGCCACGGCACAGCCGCCATCACCTGCGCTGCCGTAACGTTCCGTATCGGGCGTTCGACCTCACCCTCCGCCGTGCGCAACAACACGACCGGCTCAGGCAGGTCCTCCCCGTCCGCGCAGGCCGAACCCGAAGCCCGCTTCTGCGCGACCAGTTCACCGTCGATGTCCGAAAGGTAGGGCGCCAGGAGGCCGGAACCGCCGCAATGCATCGCAGGGCRCACCTCGGACCACACCCGCGRCCCCAGAGAACACGGCAATCAGCGAGTTCCTACAGATCGAAATGACGATTATCCGAGGCTGGCACCCCGCGAACCATTCAGCCGGAGAGCCGACGATCTCGCGCCGACCTTCCGCACCCGCGACGGCGGCAGAATCGCTCCGGACYGGCATCACCCGACGTCTCCCGCAGATTGGCCAACTACCACGGCCAGYGGCCATCTACTGGCCAACCATCACGGTGAGTGGCCATCTGTCCGCGATCCCTACAGATCCCTAGACCGTCATACGCGTACCCGACCACCCCAACGGACCCCCATCGGCGTACCCGCTAATTGGGTACGTCTGAGGCGGCGCATCGGTGCAGCTCAGCGAGCATCTGGCACGTACCCGGGTAGGCCAAGAGTAGGCCAAGAGTAGGCCAAGAGTAGGCCAAGAGTAGGCCAAGAGTCATGCCATTACTGGCATCCTATCTAATCATGGTCACGAGCGGGAGTGGTCGGCAGAATGCACGCGCTTGGCAGAATCGGATAGTGCGGTTAGCGTTTATTTGCCGAATTCCCCCGCCTGTTCTGTGAGGTGCCGTGGTCGATCCGTCCCGCCTCCGCCGACTCGCACGACGGGCCAGCGCAGACCGGGGACGGGCCGCCGCAGACCGGCCCGGYGGACACGGGCGGAAACGGCCCCACGGCGGTGCSCGACGCCGGCGGACCGACGTCCCGCGCCACGAGACCGGCGTAACTGGCTGAACGCCTGAGGGAGGCCAGCCCGTACCCGGCTGGCGACCGGGGGCACGCCCTCCGACGTCAACAGAAAGCTGACGGATGCGGGTGTCGGCTACCGCTAGTCCCGGCACCCGCACGACCGGCCGGCGGAAAGGCGCCGGGCCGATCACCCGTCGGCCCTTTCTATCGAACTATTCCACCCGGCTGGCGACCCCAGTCCCGTTGGCCCTGGTCCCGTTGTAGCTGGTCCCGGCCCTGACGACCATGGTCCCGGCGCCACTGGTCCTGGCTACCGCCGCTCTGGCGGCTGTCGTCGTGGCGTCGCTCGTCCTCGCGGCCCTGGTCCTGCCGCCCGATGCYCCGACCGCCCTTGTTCCAGCCGTTCCAGTCGTTCCGCTTMCAGCCGTCCGTGGCGTGCCAATGGTTGACACTCCGYACGGGAACGCGGTCGTCGGCCCAGGCGCTTGAAGCCGCCGGTCCCACCGTCACACAGACTGCCGACACGGCGGACAGGGAGGCGACCACCGCTTTCCTCTTCAGGGATCTTGTCATGATTCTCCCGTCATCAAAAATATCGATCGACTACTTGCGATGGGAAGACTAGCCGTACGCACCGGCGCCTGGCTGGATTGCGCCCGGCGTGTTCGCGCCAGAGATGGCCGGAAGCATTTGGCGGCAGATCACATGTGATTCTCGTGTGTTTTTCATGAAGCCTTTCTGTGATTCTTAGAAAACCCTGAAGACGGGAGCCAAAATTCGATGGACAAAGTACATCAACGCCACATCCCGCGGATCGTTGTCGAGACCCGGATTAGTCTGGCGAACGGCGACGGTTACGAAGTACCTCCGCCGACGATCGTTGTCACGATCGGCGGAAGCAGCCCGGCGCCGACCGACGCCGACGCTTGGCCGACCGGCGGGGGGTGCCRGCAGCGCCGGCCGCGATGGCCCGCATGGGCATGAACGCGGTGGTCAGCGTCTATGGCGACCTCAGTCGGAAACCATGATCCGAATCATGCGGATCGGGCCACACTCCCCGGGAGGCTACCGGGCGCGAGGTCGCGTAGGATTCACCCTGTGTCGAGGACACATGCCACGGCCGAGACGCCGGCCAGCCAGATGATGATGCACATGCCGTCCGGCCTCTTCCGCGCGTCTTGACAGACTGACCGATGAGGCCCTGACGGAGCCTCGTCGGTGAGGCTGCTACCGGGGCGGAAGGACTCACACCAGATGGGCCGCTACTTCGTGACGACGGCGATTMCGTACGTCAACGGCAAGCCGCACGTAGGTCACGCTCTCGAACTGATCGAGACCGATGCGTACGCACGTCATCTTCGTCAGCGCGGCCACGAGGTCCGGTTCCAGACCGGCACCGACGACAACGCCCTGAAGAACGTCCAGGCGGCCGAGGCCGAGGGGATTACACCCGCCGAGTACGTCGAGCGGGTCGCCACCGGGTTCGTKGGSCTTYGCGGTCCGTTGGGCCTCTCGTTCGACGATTTCATCAAGACGAGCACGGACCCCCGTCATCGGCCGGGAGTCGAGAAGCTGTGGTCGGCCTGCGCCGACCGCGGGGACTTCTACCGCAAGACCTACGCCGGTCTGTATTGCGTGGGATGCGAGCTGTTCTACCAGCCCGACGAGCTGGTGGACGGCCGCTGTCCGGAACACGGGACCGTTCCCGACCTGGTGGAGGAGAGCAACTGGTTCTTCCGGTTGGGCCGCTATCAGGACCAGCTCCACGCGCTCATCTCCACCGACCGGCTGCGCATCGAGCCCGCCGCCCRCAAGCGGGAGGTGCTGTCCTTCATCGAGGCCGGTCTGGAGGACTTCAGCGCGTCGCGGAGCATGAGCCGGGCCCGCGGCTGGGGTATTCCGGTCCCCGGCGACCCCGAGCAGGTCATCTACGTGTGGTTCGACGCGCTCGGGAACTACATCACCGCCCCCGGGTACGGCAACGACGACGACAGCTTCCAGTACTGGTGGAACGACGCCGACAGGCGAGTGCACGTCATCGGCAAGGGCATCATCCGCTTTCACGCCGTCTACTGRCCGGCGATGCTGCTCTCGGCCGGGGTGCGCCTGCCCGACACCATCTTCGTGCACGAGTATCTCACCGCCGACAGCATGAAGATCAGCAAGTCGGCTGGCAACGCCGAGGATCCCGCCGACATCGTCGCCGCCTTCAACACCGACGCGCTGCGGTGGTGGATGCTGCGCGACGTCGCCCGAGCCGGCGACACCGACTACACGACCGAACGGCTCGTGACCCGCGCGAACGAAGACCTCGCCAACAACATCGGCAACCTGGTCAACCGGACCGTGTCGATGGTGAAGCGGTACCGGGACGGGCTCATTCCCCCACTCGCCCTCGACAATCCCGCGGCCGCCAAGCTGCGGGCAGTGCGCGACGAGACCCCCCGGACGATCGACGACGCCTTCGCCGCCTTCGACTTCCGCCGGGCGGCCGAGGTCATCACGAGGATCGGCGACGAGGGTAACCGCTACGTGGAGGCTGCCCGGCCCTGGGAGCTCGCGAAGGCGGAGCGCAAGGAGGGAGCGTCGCGCGACGCMCTCGACGCAGTCCTCGCCGAACTGGTCGCCACGTGCCGGGAGCTGGCGGAGCACCTCGCGCCCTTCCTGCCTGACTCGGCACCGCGCATCGCCGCGCAGTGCGGCGACGGCGGGTCGCGGGTCGCGGGTCCCAGCCCGGTGTTCCCGCGCCTGGAGGCCCCGCCGGCCGAACCGGCCACGACCTGACCGACGCCGTGGAACCGCTCCGGCCGGACCCGCTCAGGCCGGACCCGCTCAGGCCGGCCGCAGTGCGGTGAAACGCCGCAGCCGCAGACTGTTCGTGACGACGAAGACGGAGCTGAACGCCATCGCCGCCCCCGCGATCATTGGGTTGAGCAGACCGGTCGCGGCAAGCGGTAGCCCGGCCACGTTGTAGGCGAACGCCCAGAACAGATTGCCCTTGATCGTGCGCAGGGTGGCGCGCGACAGTCGGATAGCATCCGCCACCAGGCGGGGATCCGCGTTGACAAGCGTCAGATCCGACGCCTCGATCGCCGCGTCGGTGCCGCCGCCCATCGCCAGGCCCAGATCGGCCTGGGCGAGCGCGGCGGCGTCGTTCACCCCGTCGCCCACCATGGCCACGACCCGGCCCTGCGCCTGCAAGCGACGGACCGCCGCGACCTTCTCCTCGGGCAGGACCTCGGCGATGACATCCTCGTCCGCGATGCCGACCTCGGCGGCGACGGACCGGGCGACCGCCTCGGCGTCCCCGGTCAGCAGGACCGGGTGCAGCCCGAGCCGACGCAGATCGGCGACGGCCGCGGCCGCGGTGGGCTTCACCGTGTCGGCGACACTGATCAGTCCACGGGGACGGCCGTCCCAGCCGACCACGACGGCGGTATGCCCGGCGGCCCGTTCCCGGTCCAGCTCGGCGGCGAGCGCGTCCRGGAGTTCCACGAACACCTGGGGCCGCCCGACGAGCACCGCATGCCCCTCGACGGTGCCGCGCACGCCGAGGCCCGCGGTGTTCGCGAAGTCCGCGACCGGCGGCAGCACACCGACGGCCACCGCGTGCTCCCCAGCCGCACCAGCGGCCACCGCGTGCTCCCTGGCCGCGTCGGCGATCGCCCGGGCGATGGGGTGCTCGCTCGCGTCCTCCACCGCCGCGGYGAGCCGGAGCACCTCGGCGGCCTCCTCGCCGGGAGCCGGCAGCACCGCGACAACCTGCATCCGCCCGCTGGTCACCGTGCCGGTCTTGTCGAGTAGGACGGTCTGGACCCGCCGCGTCGACTCCAGCACCTCCGGGCCGCGGATAAGGATGCCCACCTGCGCACCGCGTCCCGTCCCGACCAGCAGCGCCGTCGGCGTGGCCAGGCCCAGCGCGCAGGGGCAGGCGATGATCAACACGGCGACGGCCGCGGTGAAGGCGTCGGTCGCCGGCTGCCCGAGAGCCAGCCAGACCCCGAGGGTGACGAGTGCGAAAATGATCACCACCGGAACGAACACCGCCGAGACCCGGTCGGCGAGGCGCTGGACGCGGGCCTTGCCACTCTGGGCCTCCRTCACGAGCCGGGCGATGCGCGCCAGCTGCGTGTCGGCACCGACCCGGGTGGCCCGGACCACGAGCCGCCCGCCGACGTTCACCGTCGCCCCGACAACCGCGTCACCCGGGCCGGCCTCGACGGGCACCGACTCGCCGGTGACCATGCTCGCGTCCACCGCCGACAGCCCATCAAGCACGACGCCGTCGGTGGCGATCTTCTCGCCCGGACGGACGACGAACTCGTCCCCGATCCGCAGCGCCTCGACCGGGATCCGCTCCTCGACCCGCCGCAGGCCAGTCCCCCGCGCGCCGTCCGCCGGCCGGACGCGCAGCACGGTGACGTCCTTCGCCCCGAGGTGGAGCAGCGCCCGCAGGGCCGCGCCGGAACGCCGGCGGGCACGTGACTCCAGGAATCGGCCGGCGAGCAGGAACACCGTCACCCCGGYGGCGACCTCCAGGTAGAGGGCCGTGCCCGCGCCGCCGTGGRCACTCCCGCCGGTGCCGTGACCACTCCCCGAGTGGACGATCTCGCCGGCCGAGGCTTCCGGGCCCGRGAATCCGCCGGTGAACGAGAACGAGTGCCGCATCCCCGGCTCGCCCGCTCCGCCCAGGAACAGGGCGTACAGCGACCAGACGAAGGCGGCCAGCGTTCCGAGGGAGACCAGGGTGTCCATCGTCGCGACACCGTGCCGGGCGCCCCGGGCCGCGGCCCGATGGAACGGCCAGCCTCCCCAGAGCACGACCGGCGTCGCCAGGGCCAGCGAGACCCACTGCCAGTAGTCGAACTGCCAGGCGGGCACCATGGCCAGTACGATCACCGGCATGGCGAGCGCCGCCGAGACCGCCAGCCGGACGCGCAGCGCCCGCAGCGCCGCGCCGGGTGCGTCGTCCTGCGTGCCGCCGCCGTCCTGCGCGCCGCCGTCCTTGGCATCCGCCGCACCCGCCACCTGCTCGGCCGCGGTGCCGGCTACGACCTCGGTGTCAGCCTCGGCATCGGCTGCCGTCTCGGCCCCGGTGTAGGCCGCCGTCTCGGCCCTGGTGTCAGCCGCGCGTCCGGCGGCCGGGGCCGCGGAGTAGCCCGCGGCCTGGACCACGCGGATCAGATCGTCGAGACGGACCGCGGGGGCCTCCGTGTCCGTGAGGGTCACGGTGGCCTTCTCGGTGGCGTAGTTCACCGAAGCGGTGACGCCGTCCAGCTTGTTGAGTTTGCGTTCCACCCGCGCRGCACACGACGAGCAGGTCATCCCGCCGATCGCGAGCTCGATCCGCGCGGGGTGACCCCTTCCGACGTCGAGAGTGGTCATCAGCTCTCCCCTTACGGCGGATTCCTGACGGCGGACCGGAAGGTACCGCCGGTCACGGGCGGTGGGAGCGGACACACCCGCCGACCACCGGCACCGTTGGCACCACCGAAGCGCTACGCCCGCCCGACAAGCTCGTATCCGGCCTCCGCAACGGCCTCCCGGACGGCGCCGTCCTCGACGACGCCATCGCTGACGAGKGTGACCCGACCCTCGGCCAGGTCCACGGCGACGTCCGACACGGTCGGCAGCCGCGCGAGCTCCTCGGTCACGGATCGGACGCAGTGCTGGCAGGTCATCCCGGCCACCGTGTAGGTGGTCGTGTAGGCGGTTGTCGTCATGGCCGTTCCCGTCTCCTCGTCTCCTCTTGTAAGCCGCCCCGGCCCCAATGGATCTGCCCGACCCACCGRCCCACCGGCGCCCGTCCCACCTCCCGAACATACCCTCCCCCCGTATGGTGTACCGGTACCCGGTGGGGGTATCTTCCGAACCAATGGTCGATCATCACGGGGGAGATCCCACCCACGCCGACACAGGAAGGCCGCGACGCACAGCCCCACCTTGGCCAACCCGCCGGCCTACTTCGGGCAACATGCCGAACACTTTCCGCACATGTCGAGCTTCCGGCACCATCGTGGAGAGCAGGCGCACGGGACTGTGACCGGATGGGCGGCCAGCTGGGCGACGGGAGCGCATCACATCAGCGCATCGCAATACGGCCGGGTGGTCCAGAGTCCATCAGATCCTGCGCGGACGGACGACCGGCACATCAGCCGGGCACCCACGACCCGGCACGTCGGGGCGCCGCCTCGCGGTGGTCACCCACCGGTCCGGCGCGGCCCGCTCCCGGCGCGGCCCGCTCCGTTGAGCGCGGCCTCCCGCCCGGATACCTGTCCAGAAAGCTGCCGGCGGACAGGAATCGTCACCGAGGGGGACAGTCAGCGGGCGGCGGCCAAGCGGCGGGCAACCTCGGTGGCCCAGTAGGTCAGGATGATGTCCGCCCCGGCCCGGGAGATCGCGGTCAGCGTCTCGTCGATCGCCCGGTCCCGGTCGATCCACCCGGCCGCCGCGGCGGCCTCCACCATCGCGTACTCGCCCGACACCTGGTAGGCCGCCACCGGTACGTCCACCGTGTCGGCCACCGCCCGCAGCACGTCCAGGTAGGCCAGCGCCGGTTTCACCATCACCGCGTCCGCGCCCTCGGCGAGGTCGAGCGCGACCTCGCGCCGGGCCTCCTCGGCCGAGCGAGCCGGATCCTGCTGGTAACCGGTCCGGTCCCCGAACTGCGGGGCGCACTCGGCGGCCTCGCGAAACGGCCCGTAGAACGCCGAAGCATACTTAGCCGAGTAGGCGATGATCGGCAGGTCGACGAAGCCCTCCGCGTCCAGCGCGGCCCGGATCGCGCCGACCTGGCCGTCCATCATCCCGCTCGGCGCGACGACCTCGGCACCCGCACGGGCCTGCGCCACGGCGATCGCGCCGTAGCGCGCCAGGGTGGCGTCGTTGTCGACCTCCCCGGAGTCGGTGAGCAGACCGCAGTGCCCGTGGTCGGTGTACTCGTCCAGGCACAGGTCCGTCATCAGGACGACGTCGCCACCGACCTCGGAGGCAAGATCGGCGAGCGCGAGCTGGACGATGCCGTCCGGGTCGTCGGCGGCCGAGCCCCGGGCGTCCTTCTCCGCGGGCACACCAAACAGGATGAGCCCGCCCACGCCGGCCTCGGCGGCCTCGACGGCCGCCCCCCGCAGCGAGGAGCGGGTGTGCTGGACGACACCAGGCATCGAGGCCAGTGGAACGGGATCGGCCACGCCCTCCTTGACGAACATCGGCAGCACCAGGTCGGACGGGTGCAACCGCACGTTCGAGACCAGCCGGCGCAGCGCGGACGAGCGGCGCAGCCGGCGGGGACGTGCCGTCGGATAGCCGGCCCCGGCCCCGGCCCCGTTCCCCCGGGCCTGCGCCCTCACCGCCGCGAGCCTCGCCGTGGCTTCGGCAACCGCGCAGCGAGCGGCCCGATCTTCCCGAGCTCCTCCCGGTGTTCGGCAGCGAACTCCGCCAGCGCCCCGACAAGGGCGGGGATGGACGCCTCCGGAGCCTGCACGTCGACGCGCAGCCCGAGCTCCTGGGCAGTGGCGGCCGTCGCCGGACCGATCACGGCGATCACCGTCGTCTCGTGGGGCTTGCCGGCGATGCCGACCAGGTTGCGCACGGTCGAGGATGAGGTGAAGACGACCGCGTCGACCCGGCCGCCCTTCAGCGCCTCCCGGATGGATGCGGGCGGCGGAGCGGCACGCACGGTGCGGTAGGCCGTCACGTCATCGACCTGCCAGCCGCGTTCCTTCAGGCCGGCGACCAGGGTCTCGGTGGCGATGTCGGCACGCGGCAGCAGCACCCGGTCGAGCAGGTCGAGGGTGTCGTCGAAGTCCGGCCAGTCCGCCAGCAGCCCCTCGCTGGACTGCTGCCCGGACGGGACGAGATCGGGCCGGATACCGAAGGTACGCAGCGCGTCGGCCGTCGCCTCGCCGATCGCCGCAACCTTGACCCCCGCGAACGCGCGGGCGTCGAGGCTGCGTTCCTYGACCTTCTCCTGCACCGCCTTGACCGCGTTGACCGAGGTGAAGGCCACCCACTGGTAGCGCCCAGAGACCAGACCGGTGATCGCGCGCTCCATCGGGGCGGCGGTCCGCGGGGGCTCGACGGCGATCGTCGGCACCTCCAGCGGGCTTGCGCCGTGCGAACGCAGCAGGTCGGACAGGATCGCCGCCTGTTCCTTGGTCCGCGGGACCAGCACCGTCCAACCGAACAGCGCCCGGGTCTCCCACCAGGAGAGCTTGCCGCGGGTCGCGACCACCRGGCCGATGGACAGCACGACCTGGGTGATCGGGGTGGGGGCCGCGGTCAACAGCGGTGCCGTGTCCGCCTCGACCCGGTCGAGCGTCGAGGTGACGGTGCGCTGGTCGGTGGTGGTGCCGTCCACGGTCACCGCGATCGGGGTGTCACCGGGCCGCCCGTGCTCGACGAGCGCCGCCGCGACCTTGCCGACCTCCGTCGGTGCCGCCGTGACCACGAGGGTGCCCGGGGTCTGGGCGAGGGCACCCCAGTCCAGGTCACCGGGGGAGGAGATCGGCGCACCGAACCCGCCGAAGCCGCCCGCGGCACCGAGGCCCAGCGGCGAGCCGAACCCGCCGGTTCCCAGGCCACCGCCGAGCCCGCCCCCGAGACCGGCGATCGGCCGTCCGCCCAGCCGCGAGGCCCCGAACGGAGGACCGGTGAGCGGACCCACCGGCTCGCTCCCGCCGAACGGCGAGGACGCCGGCACGGTGCCCGACGACGAGAAGACCCCGGAGGTACTGGCGAAGGTGACCGGCGCGCCCGGGGCGACCCCGGCGTAGGTCGCGACCGCGGCGCCGGTGAGGATGCCGGGCACCACCCGATAGGGGATCTTGGCCTTCGCGAGCGCCTGGGCGTCCGCGGCGCCGATGCGGGTCAGCCACGGATCGGAGGCGTAGAGCCGGACCACCTTGTCACCGGCACGGGCCCTGCTCACCACCGCGGCGGTCRCCGCCTCCGCGTCACGGACCGGCTTCGGCGCCTCGAGGTCGCCGATGCGCAGCACTTCGGCGGTGAGGTTCTCCACCACCGCCGGCGCCACCTCGGGATCGGCAACCACCAGGTCGGCGGCGGCCAGGGTCTCGACCGCGAGGACGGTGAGCAGTCCGGGGTCACGCGGTCCGGCACCCACCAGGGCGACCGGGGAGACGGGCTTCTTCGTTCGTCGGGTGGCCATGCTCAGCGGGTTCCCATCAGCGAGTGTGCTCCGGCGGACAGCATGTCGTCCGCGAGGCGCTGCCCGAGCGCCTCCGGGTCGACGGCGGATCCGGTGACGTCACGCCGGAGGACATCGCTTCCGTCCGGCGCGGCGACGACCGCCCGCAGGCACAGACGACCCGCGGGAGGCGCACCGCCGGCCTCCGCCGCGGCTCCTTCGGCCAGCTCCGGAAGAAGCTCGGCCAAGGCGCCGACCGGGGCAGTACAACCAGCTTCGATGCCGGCGAGGAACGCGCGTTCCGCTCTGACCGCGACGGACGACGATGCGTCATCGAGCACAAACCGTAGCAGCTCGGCGAGGCCCGTATCGACGGGCTGGCCGCCATCTGACCACGTTTCGCCACCGGTTTGTCCCACAGCGGGACCTGAACCCGGCCCGGCGGGCACCAGAGCGCGCGCCGGACCGGCCACGACGAGCCCGGCACCGCCCGTGCACTCGATCGCCAGGGCTCCCTGGCCGGGCGCGGGCAGCATCACCGTGGGTTCGAGGATCTCGGTGACGGCATCGAGCCGGTCGAGCCGCGCCAGCCCGGCGTGCGCGAGGACGACCGCGTCCACCTCACCGTCGATGGCCTTCTTCAACCGGGTGTCGACATTGCCGCGGATCGTGACGACCTCCAGCCCGAGGCCGAGAGCACGCAGCTGCGCGGCGCGACGTGGGGATCCGGTCGCGATCCGGGCGCCGGCCCTGAGCTCGGCCAGGCGCCGCCCGCTCGGGGCGACCAGCACGTCCCGGGGGTCCGCCCGCGGCGGGACCGCGGCGAGCACCAGACCGGGTGGGGTGGCCGTCGGAAGGTCCTTCAACGAGTGGACCGCCAGGTCGATCTCGCCGGACAGCAGGGCGTCGCGCAGCGCGCTGACGAAGACGCCGGTCCCGCCGATCTGGCTGATCTCCCCGGACGAGCGGTCCCCCGCCGTGACGATCGGCACCAGCTCGACGGCGCAGCCCACCCGCGCCCGCAGGGTGGCAGCGACCGTCCCGGACTGGGCCAGCGCCAGCGCCGAGCGCCGTGTTCCCAGCCGCAGCCGGCGGCCGGCGAAACGGGCCAGCAGGTCGGCGCCGGTACCCGTGGCGCCGGTACCCGTGGCGCCGATGCTCGTCGGATCGGTACTCGTCGGGTCGATCCCCGTCACGAACGCTCCAGCAGATCAAGGTCAGGCGCGGACACCACGGCGGGCACCTCACGCGGCAGATCGAACAGTTCCCGCAGGGCCTCGGCGTAGGCGTCCCCACCGGGCGCCCCGGCCAGCTCCTGTACCCGCACGGTCGGGGCGTGCAGCAGCTTGTCGACGACGCGCCGGACCGAGCCCTCCACCAGGCTCCACTCCCGATCGTCGAGGTCGGGCAGGCGGGTGTGCAACCGGGCGAGCTCGCTACGCACCACGGCGGCGGCGTGGGCCCGCAGCGCGACGACGGTCGGCGCCACCCGGCCCGCCCGCCGGCGGTCGAGGAAGCTCGCGACCTCGGCGGCGACCAGCGCGCGGACCGCCTCCACGTCGTGCGTCACCTGGGCGCCGTCCAGCGCGATGCGCAGTGCGTCCAGGTCGATCAGACTCACCCCGGGCAGCTCGCGCACCCCCGGGTCGATATCGTGCGGCAGGGCCAGATCGAGGAAGACCAGCGGGCGCCCTGCCCGGCCGGGCAGGGCCGCGGCAACCAGCTCGTGCTCGACAACGAGACCGCTCGCGCCGGTCGAGGAGATCACCAGGTCCGCCATGGTGATCTCGTGGGCCAGGTCGGTGAGACCGACGACCCGGGCCTCGTGGGCCTCGGCGACGCGGGCCGCCCGGGCGGCGGTCCTGTTCGCGATCACAACCTCCCCGGCGCCAGCTCGCCGGACGGTCTGCGCGGCCAGCGATCCCACCGCGCCGGCACCGATGAGCAGCACCCGGGTCCCGGCCAACGGCGGGGGTTCGGGCGTCACGGCGTGTCGCGGCCCCTCGGCCGCGACTCCTCCCCCGTCCAGCGCCCGCCCGCCCGGCGGCGCCACCGGCACGGCCGGAACCTCGCTGTGGAGGCCCAGGCCGGAAGCGGCCAGCCGGACACCCACCGAGACAATGGAGGCGCCGGCGGCATCGATGGACGTCTCGGAGTGGGCCCGCTTGCCGACCCGCAGCGCGGCCTGGAACAGGCCGGACAGCGCGCTGCCCGCCACCCCGGCGGCCTGACCGGCCCGGAAGGCCGTGCGTACCTGACCGAGGATCTGGCTCTCCCCGACAAGCATGGAGTCCAAGCCGCACACCACCGAGAACAGGTGCCCGATGGCCCGCGCCTCGTGGTGGACGTACAGGTGGCCGGCAAGATCACCGAGGTCGATCCCACAGATCCGGCTGAGCTGGTCGGAGATGTCGGCGACCCCGCCGTGGAAGGTCTCAACCTCGGCATAGATCTCGATGCGGTTGCACGTCGAGAGCACCACAGCCTCGCTGACGTGGGTGCCCTCGGCCAGATCGTGCAGGACCTTCGGGATGTCCTCGGCCGAGACCGAGGTGCGTTCGAGCAACGACGTGGGCGCGGTCTGGTGGTTGAGCCCGACCACCAGGAGGCTCACGACGCCTCACCTCCGGCCATCAGCGCTCCCGCGGCCGGCAGCGTCCCGCGCGCCGGCGATCCAGGCTCCGGGGTGTGCTCCAGGCGCACCGCGCCCGGTTCCCCCTCCCGATCATCCCGGGTCGGCCGATCGTCCCGAGCCATCCCGGCCGGACGAGCTGCCCCCGCCGGACGAGTCATGCCTACTTGCCGAGTCACCCGCACGACCTCATCCGTATCGGTCTCCAGCCTGCCCGCGGAGGGCTCCGTCCCGTCCGCGCTCGTCACCCCGTCCAGGCCCGCCGCCCCGAGCGCGGCGAGGACCTCGTCGCCGCCTGGCAGCGCCTCGCGTGCCGAGGGCGCCCGCCGCGCCGGGCGCGCCCGGCGCGGCGGCACGGCGTCACGCCCGGAGCCGGCGCCCGGTGTGGATCTCGCGCCCCGTCTCGGTGATGTGTCCCGTGCCGGCGACGGACGTTTACGTGCTTCATGGAACGAGAGGATCTGCAGTTCCACGGCAAGGTCGACTTTACGCACGTCCACACCGTCGGGTACCGAAAGCACCGTGGGGGCGAAGTTGAGGATGCTGGTGACCCCGGCAGCGACCAGACGATCACACACCCCCTGCGCCGCGGCTGCCGGCGTGCAGATCATCCCGATCGTGACCTGACCCTGGACGATCACCTGTTCGAGATCGCCGACGGGACTGACGACAACCTCACCGACCCGCTCGCCGACTCGCTCGGGATCCGCGTCGACCAGGGCCACGATCCGAAAGCCCCTGGCATAAAAGCCGCCGTAACCCGCCAGGGCGTGGCCGAGGTTGCCGACTCCCACCAGCACAACCGCTCTGTCCTCGGTGAGGCCCAGTTTCGCGGCGATGCAGTCGAGCAGGACATCCACCTCGTAGCCGACGCCCCGCGTGCCGTAGGAACCGAGATGGGACAGATCCTTGCGAACCTTGGCCGGAGTGACTCCGGCGGCGGCCGCGAGCGTGTCCGAAGACACAGTATAAACCCCGCTTTCCGCCAATGTCGTCAGCACCCGGAGGTAGAGCGGAAGCCGCGCGACCGTCGCCTCCGGAACGTCGGAGGAACGCCTGGAAGCCGTGTCACTACGTGTACGTCGCCGGATCACCGCCGGGCGACGCCGTGGCTGACTCATCCGCGGCTCCGATCTCTAGGCGCGCGGTTACGCCCGGAGCTATGGGCCCGAATCCGTGGCCCCGCCGACACCCAGCGTGCGGTAGTCCCGGCGTGCGGTAGTCGGCGCCACAAGTCGGCTGTCCTCGGGCAGTGTACGACTTCGTGAAGGGATTCACGAAGTGCCGAGGAGAGCCGGCCCCCTGATCAGCGACCACCCTTGGCAGGGCGCAGCGCCCACCGGCCGCCGGCGAGCGCCCGCCRCAGCCGGTCCTCCTCCACCCGCCAGTAACCGTGTTCCCGGCCGTCGAGCAGGATGACCGGCACCCGGTCGCCGTAGGCGTCGGCAAGCTGGGGATCGGCGTCGACATCGGCCTCCCGCCACCCGACCTGCTCCTGCTCGGCGACCCGGACGACCGCCGCCCGCGCGGTGTCGCACAGATGACATCCCGTCCGGGTGAGCAGTGTGATACGCACACCGTCGCGGCCGGAATCCGCCTGTTCCAACCCGTCGTCCATTCCCCGATGGTAGGCGCGATCCCCGTCGCCGCCGAGTGGCTTTCCGAACCGCTCGGTGGGACCGAGGTCCGTTCAGGGGCCCGGCCCCGGCCCCGGCGTGCGGTCCGGTCCGGACCTCGCCGGAAGACGCCCTCTGCCTGCGCCCGGACGATCTCCGACTTCCCGCGCTCCCTCCTCCGGCTACACTCAGCTACTAACGGAACCATGTGCGCCGGGCCTTCCGGCCCACCTTGCCGCGACCGCATCCTCCGGAGCCCGGGCTGTGACCGAATGCACGCTCGCCGACCTCGTCGACCTCGTCGACCTCGCCGCCCCGCGCCGCGGCCCCCTCCGCCGGCAGGAYGCGATGTCCCCGGTGGGCGCCCGGGAGGACCGCGAGCGAGTCGGGGACCCTCAGGGCGATCCGGCCGACGACGACCGGACGGCGCTCGTCGCCCGGGCCCGGCGAGGTGACGTCAACGCCTTCGGGCTGCTCTACGACCGGTACGCCAACCTCGTGTTCCGGTACGCGCTGTACCGGCTGGGCGGGGATCCGGTGGCCGCCGAGGACATCGTCAGCGAGACCTTCCTGCGTGCCTTCCGCTCCATCGGCACGTTCCAGTGGCAGGGACGGGACATCGGTGCCTGGTTCATCACCATCGCCCGCAACCTGCTGGTCGATCAGGCCCGCTCGGCGCGGCGCCGGTTCGAGATCCCGACGGCGGACATCCTCGCCGCGGCCGAGCACCGAGCCACGGCGCTGACGGCGCCGAGCCCCGAAGAGTCGATCCTGGCCGTGCTGACCCGCCGCGAGCTGCTCGACGCCGTCCGCGAACTGCGCCCGGACCAGCAGGAGTGCGTCGCGCTCCGGTTCCTCGAAGGGCTGTCGGTCCGCGAGACCGCGCTGGCCATGGGCCGCAACGAAGGGGCGGTCAAATCCTTGCAGTTCAGAGCAATTCGGACACTTGCCCGCGCCCTTCCCGCAGCAGGCACGGCCTGACCTCCGGGCCCCTCGCCGTGAGCGATATCCCAGATCACGTCGCAACCCCGGCCCGGTCGTTGTTCCACCGGCACTTTCCCGCCGTCACGTTCGAGCGGCGGCCGCCGCGAAGTCGTGCCGCACCGTACTCTGACGGCGTGCCGGCGAACCATGGCGTGGATCGCGGCGCGCGGAGGTGGCGACAAGGGGTGGGTGGCGGCCCCGGTCACTTCCCGAGCCGAGCCCTTGCTCCGCCCCGGACAGCATGGAGTTGACGATGAGGGTGCGACGACGCAGGGACCTGGCCACGACGAGGCAGGCCGCCGAGGCCGCCGCGATCGCCGCCTTGAAGGTCGCGGCCGAGGAGGTTCCGCGGGCTCCGCTGGACGAGTCGGCGGCCGCGTTCTTCGACGTGGACAACACCATGATGGCGGGCGCCTCGATCTTCTACTTCGCCCGCGGCCTGGCCGCCCGGGACTTCTTCAACTCGCGTGACCTGATCCGGTTCGGCTGGCAGCACATCACCTACCGGCTGCGTGGGCTCGAGGACCCGAGCGGCATCCGGGATGCTCGGGAGACCGCGCTTGCCTTCGTCGCCGGGCGCACGGTGGCCGAGATCGTCCGTTACGGCGAGGAGATCTACGACGAACGGATGGCCGAGCAGATCTACTCGGGTACGCACGCGCTCGCCCAGCAGCACCTTGACGCGGGCCAGCGAGTGTGGCTGGTCACGRCCACCCCGGTCGAGCTCGCCTCGGTCATCGCCCGGCGGCTGAACCTCACCGGCGCCCTCGGCACGGTCAGTGAGGTCTCCGCCGAGGGCACCTACACCGGCCACCTGGTCGGCGGCCTGCTGCACGGCCAGGCGAAGGCCGAGGCCGTGCAGGCGCTCGCCGAGCGGGAGGGCCTGGACCTGTCGCGGTGCTGGGCCTACTCGGACTCGATCAACGATCTGCCCATGCTCTCCCTGGTGGGCCACCCGGTCGCGATCAACCCGGATCCGGACCTGAAGACCGTGGMCCGGGAACGCGAATGGCCGATCAAGGACTTTCGCACGGCCCGCAAGGCAGCCAAGATCGGCATTCCGACGGCAGCCGGGGTGGGCGCGCTCGCCGGCGGGGTCGCCGCCGGCATGGCGTTGCGGCGCCGGGCCGCGGGCGCCTAGAGCACCTTCGGCGCCGGGAAAGAACCTAGAAGAACACCGAGCGGCGCTGCATCAGCAGGCTGTACAGCGTATGCTGGATGGTCTCCCGGATGCGGTCGGTGAGCTCGAACACCAGCATCGGGTCGTCCGCCGCCTCAGCGGTGTACGTCTTCGTTGGGACCGGCTCCCCGAACTCGATGATCCATTTGGACGGAAGCGGGATGAGCCCCAGCAGACCGAACCACGGGAAGGTCGGTGTAACCGGCAGGTAGGGCAGCCCGAACAGGCGAGCGAGCGACTTCGCGTTACCGATCATAGGATAGATTTCTTCGGCTCCGACGATCGTGCACGGAATGATCGGCACACCCGTCCGCAACGCGGCCGAGACGAATCCACCGCGCCCGAACCGCTGCAACTTGTACCGCTCGCTGAACGGCTTGCCGACGCCCTTGAAGCCCTCCGGCCAGACCCCGACAAGGTGCCCGGTGTTCAGCAGGTGTTCCGCGTCAGCCTGACACGCCAGAGTGTTGCCGATCTTACGAGCCAGCGGGGCCAGGAACGGCACCGCGAACACCAGGTCGGCGGCGAGCATGCGCAGGTGGCGATGGGCCGGATGATGATCGAGGATGGCCACGGCCATCATCAGCGCGTCCATTGGCAGGGTGCCCGAGTGATTGGCCACCACCAGAGCGCCACCCGTGTCCGGGATGTTCTCCAGCCCCCGGGTCTCGACCCGGAAGTAGTCCCGGTAGATCGGCCGCAGCAGCGGAGCGACGACGTGTTCGGTGAGGTCCGGGTCAAACCCGTGCTCGTCGACGACGTAGTCGCCGGTGATGCGCCGCCGCAGGAAGGCCAGCGCTCCCGCGAGGGCCGTCTCCAGATCACCGGGTTCGGCCGTCGGCGGTGGCGCACCGTCCGTCCTGGCAGCGCCATCGGGCCCGGCAGCGGCGGTGGGACCCGTCGCCGGGTCGGACGGCCCACCCGCCGCCGACCGGCTTTCGGTCAGCGTCGCCTCGGCACCGTTGAGCGAGGAGCGAGGGGACGCGGCGGCTGGACCAAGGAAGACCTCGTCGGGGGAAACCTCGTCGAGAAAAGCCGGGTCACGCGAAGCCGGGTCACGCGAAGCCGAATCGGCTGCGGCGGATTTCCAAGGCATGATCTGCGCTTCACCCCGGGATTCGTCACCTTTTATCACGTGTTCCGCCTCCCCCCTATCCGATCCCGCACCCGGCGGGCCGCAACCGCCCTCCATCACCCTGTTCCCACCAGCCGGCGTCGGGCCAGCGAATCGAGCATCCTGTGCTCGGCTCGGGAGATCAGATCGTGGTCGATGGTGAACCGGAGCCCGCGCTGGCGGACGAAACTGTCGAAGGTCTCCATCGTCGAGTACCGGGGCCGGTAACCGAAGATCTCCTTCAGCCGGGTCGTGTCCACGGCCCGGCCGTGCGCGAGGAAGTCAAGCTGCTCAGCGGAGAAGTCGACGAGCCGCAGCCGCCGGGCGATCCCGCCCAACACCCCGATCGCGGGGAACGGCACCGGCGTGGACGGCCGACCCGCTCGGCGGATCGCCTGCGAAAGCAGGAGCACACCGTCCCCGGCCACGTTGAACGTCCCCGGGTGGGCGCGGCGGGTCGCGCGCATCAGCACGGCCAACGCGTCATCGGAGTGCAGCAGCTGGATGCGGGGGTCGAAGCCGAGGACCGTGGGAACCAGCGGAAGGTCCAGATAGCGCGCGAGCGGGCTGTCGATCTGCGGACCGAGGATGTTGGTGAACCGCAGCACGGTTACCGCGATGTCGGGACGTCGCCGGCTGAATCCACGCACGTAACCCTCGACCTCGACGGCGTCCTTGGCATAGCCACCGGCGGGCAGGGCGCGCGGCTCAGTGTCCTCTGTAAACAGCGCGGGGTCGCGAGCGGACGACCYGTAGATCGACGTCGTGGACTTCACGACCAGCTTGGTGACACTGGGCGCCTTCTGGCACGCGGCCAGCAGCTGCATCGTGCCGATGACGTTGATTTCCTTCATCGCGGCCCGTCCACCCGCACCGAGCGGCGTGGCGATCACGTTCAGATGCAGCACCGTATCGATCTCCGTGGTGGAGATCACCTTTGCGATCAACGGATGCCGRATGTCCGCGCGCACAAACTGGGTCCGCCCGAGGTCGCTGGTGGGAGCAGTGGTATCGACCCCGACGACGGCCTCGACCCCCGGGTCAGCCGCGAGCGCCATCGCCACCTGCGCCCCCAACGGCCGCGCTACACCGGTCACCAACACACGGCGTGGTCTCATGGCAGTCTCCCGCAACGCCCGCATGGTCCAGCCCGGCACCCGGACCGGATGGCCGGGCGACCGGGCAGCCCGAACCAGGCCGACCGGAGCGCGCCACCGTTCCCCGGGACCGGGGGCCGCGATGTCCGGCCGAGAAAGGTTCACGCGGTCCGATCGTGGGCTCATCGTACGCCCGTCCCTCGACCGCTCATTGCACAGCGTAAGGCCAGCCGCGCACATCGAATACGGAAAGTAGGGGAAAAACAACCCGTCCGAGCCGGACGAGGATCGACGCCGGCCAGGCCCGGTGCCGCTGCCGACGCTGCCGGCCCAGCGGTGATGCCGGCATCACCGCTGGGCCGGCAGCGGAAAATCCAGGATGGAGCGTCCCGGTGACGGGCTCCTCGGCAGCTGCGCCACGACGACCGCGTCCTGGCGCCGCAGCCGCAGCAGGTCGGCCGCTCGCCCACAATTTACTGCGATCATCACTCGACGCAACGCGTCCTCACACAAGGTGACTCCACCGCGGGGCGCATCGCCGTAGGTATGCGTGAACGTGAGCCGCATGACGCGGTTGCCGGCGCGGACCTCGACCAGATCTCCCAACAGAATACCGGCGGCCTCCAGCTCGGCCCGGGTCATGTTGAGCGAGAGATTGCCGAAGTGGTCGACGGACACGACCTCGCCRTGCACATGGTCGTCGTCGACGCTGCACGCCCGCGGCTGGAAACGCGTGAGCGCGTCGGGGTCGAGCCGGGGGCCGACGTCGGTGAGGGCGAGTCCGGCCGCAAGCCGGGCCGCGACCGGCGCATAGACGTCCCGTCCCCGGAACACCGCGGTGGGCAGCGGCAGCCACAGCTCCCGGTTGGAGATCTCGTGCACCGCGGCGACGCCACCGAGCGCATCCCAGGCCAGCGACGCCACGCCGTTGTCCGGGCAGACGAAGGTCGAGCCGTCCGTGCTCCGGATCGCCGCGCCGCGGGTGTAACCGTCGGCATCGAGCCGCTCCACGACGACGAGATGAACCCCCATCGGAAGATAACCGATCGCGCCGACCAGGGTGACGGCCGCATGCCCGACGTCCTGCGGCGCGATGGCGTGGCAGACGTCGAGGACGCGCGCCGACGGGGCGTGCCGCGCGATAACCCCGTGACACACCCCTACAGAGGCATCGTCGACGCCGTAGTCGGACAGGAAATTGATCCACGATCCCGTCATGCCGTCTCCCTGGCTGCGGGCCGGCCACGCTGCCACCCGAGGGAAACAGCCTGTCACACGGTGACAGTTACAGCACGCAAAGCCACATGATACGAGACGGCATGGCGGTACGAACTCGCGACGTGCGGGGTGGACACCGGACGCCGGGGACCGCGGATCGGCCGACTGTCTCCAGGTACGACCGGACTCCCGGGTACGCCCCACCCCCCGGTGGGCGACCCGCGTCCTAGTGCGCTACCTACTTCCTGGCAGCGGCCTGACTTCCTGGCAGCGGCCTGACTTCCTGGCAGCGGCCTACTTCTTGTTGCGGCGCTGAACGCGCGTCCGCTTCAGCAACTTGCGGTGCTTCTTCTTGGCCATCCGCTTACGACGCTTCTTGATGACAGAACCCACGTACCCGACCGATCTATGTTGAGGAAGTTACCGGGCGAGCCTACCCGCCACGGCGGGCAACCATCGGAGCCCGGGTGCTCCGGTACCCGGGTGCCCTCAACTACGGCCGAGTTCCCGCGACCGACTGCTCGCCGCCTCCAGGGCGTCCATGAGCGCCGCGCGCACACCGCGACGGTCCAGCTCCCGCAGTGCCGCGATCGTGGTCCCGGCCGGAGAGGTGACGGCCTCCCGCAACAGCGCCGGATGCTCACCGCTCTCGYGCAGCATCCGCGCCGAGCCCAGGGCGGTCTGGGTCATGAGTTCCGCGGCCAGGGTGCGGGGCAGCCCAAGGAGCACACCCGCCTCGATCATCGCATCGACAAGATAGAAGAAGTACGCCGGTCCGCTGCCGGACAGGGCCGTCACCGCGTCGAGCTGGGACTCTGCCACCCGCGTCACCCGGCCGACCGGCGTCAGCAGGGCTTCTGCCGTGGCGAGGTGCTTCTCCTCGGCGTAGCGGYCCCCGCAGATCGCCGAYATCGCCTCCCCGACGAGMAGCGGGGTGTTCGTCATCACCCGGACCACCGGGGGAAGCGAAGGTAGCCGCTCCTCGAGAAGATCAGTGGTGATGCCCGCCGCCAACGACACCACGAGCGTCCCGTTCGCGACCACCGACCCGATCTCGGCCAGCAGGGTCCCGACGTCCTGGGGCTTCACCCCGATGATCAGAACATCCGCCTTGGCTGCGGCCACCGTCGGCGCCTGCACCTCGACGCCGTGACGCGCCACGATCTCACCAGCCCGGTCGGCATCACGTTCGGCCACGACGATGTCCTGAGCGGCATGCCCGGACCGCAGCAGCCCCGACAGCATCGCCCCGCCGAGCCGTCCCGCCCCCATGACCGCAACGATCATGACCATCCTTCCCTTCCACCCGCTTCTACCCCGGCCTGGAGGTTACGGCGCCCTCGGGCAGCCAGCGGAACGCGGATCCCGGCCCGCCGTCGTGCGCGGGCTACCAGCCGTAGCCCGACTGGCGATCAACTCCATGTCGCCCGTCGTACTCGAGCCGGCGTTCGTGGCCACCCCAGTGGCCGGGCTCGTGACCCGTCCAGGGCTCGTGACCCGTCCAGGGCTCGTGACCYGTCCAGGGCTCGTGACCCGTCCAGGGCTCGTGACCCGTCCAGGGCTCGTGACGTTCGCCCCGCCGGCCGACGACGGATCGAGGATCGTAGATTATTTCGGCGGTGTATGCCCGGTCCGTGGCCGCCGGCCGCTGCGCCTCCTCGCCGCCGTTTTGCCGGCCTCGCACCGCCCACGACAGGTCGGCGGTCTCGGTGAGTCCGTACCCGTACCCCGGCCAAGGACGGACGTAGCCCTCATCGATCCATTCATCACCCCATTCATCGGCATCGTCCGGGCCACCCGCCGGTTGATCGGACCCGACCTCGTACGACGACCAGCCACCGTCGCCCGACCAGCCACCGTCGCCCGACCAGCCACCCCGCGACCGGGCCCCGGGCGGATCGCCGGGCCGGTCGTGATCCAGCCGATCAGACCGACCGGTCGTGGCCGACGCGACGCGTGCCGGCCGGTCTGGCTCGCCAGCCGGATACACCTCGTCAAGGGTGTACAGCCCGGCGGCCCGGCGGTCCCCGTCAGGCCGGTAACGCTGTCCGGATTCACCGGTCCGGTCCCAGGACCGGTGGTGCCGGTGGCCCTCGTACCGGCCGGCCCGCGGGACGGCCGGGTGCGAGAACCGTCCGCGGTCGGGCTCCCGGGCCGGTTCGGGAATGCGCGCCCAGGTGGCGGCGCCGGGTCCAATGTCGTCTCCGGGAGCGGGCCGCGCCGCCGGGATCGCGCCCGGCGCGGGCCCACGGGGGGTGTCGGCCCACGGGGGTCGGGCACGCTGCGCAGGCTTCTCCACGAACCGGTTCGAGAAGTACGCGATGAACGTGCTGACCGCCRCCGCCACGACAACCGACGGCCACAGCCCGATCCGGGGCACCAGCTGCCCGTTCGCAACCGAGATCACCGGATAGTGCCAGAGGTAGATACTGAAGGTGATCTTACCGAGGAAGGCCATCCGTGGACTGCCGAGCAGGCGGACCCAGCCGGCGTCGCGGCGCAGGTCGGCGCCCAGGATGACCACGGCACCGAGCAGGGCGCTGGGCAGGTAGGCGGCATGGTCGAGCCAGTTGGCGTCATAACCGTCCTTGTTCGGCCCAAGGAAGGCGAAGAAGATCAATCCGATCCCCGCGACGAAGCCGAGATCGGCGATCCGACGGCCCGCCCGCCAACGCTCGACCGTCGCCGCCGTGACAGGGGTCATCGTGCCGATCTGCTGGGCGTGCCGGCGGCGGCGCGGCGCGGCCAGGTCCGGCTCCTCGGCGACGAGGGCGCGCAGGCGGGTGTCACGCCAGACCGCCAGCAGACAGCCGATCAGCAGCGGTGCGACGTGCGTGTCCAGCGCGAGGTACACCCGCGAGTGCGGGGCGCCGCCGGCGGCCACGGTCCAGGTCCAGACCGCCGCGAAGGCGATCATGGCGAAAAGCATCTTCAGCAGGTGCGCCCGGAACCGGTCCGAGCGGCTGACAATCAGGAACAGCCCCGGCCACAGGAGATAGAACTGCTCCTCCAGGGACAGGGACCACACGTGGGCCAACCATCGCCCACCGGCGGCAGGATGCAGGACCTTGTACCAGTTGTTGACATTGAAAAAGGCGGAGAGCGCACTCCCGACGTAGTCGTCCCGGAAGGGGATGTCGTTCCATTTGAACGCCACCGTCACCGCGAGCCCGACGAGCAGGTACACCCACATCGCGGGCATCAGCCGGTAGGCCCGGCGCACCAGGAATCGACTCACCGAGATCGTCCCGGTCCGGCTGTGTTCGGTCAGCAGGAGCGTGGTGATAAGAAATCCACTCAGCACGAAGAAGACGTCGACGGCGACGTTGCTGGCCTGGATCGCACCCATGTGGCCGGCGAGGATGGTGTAGATACAGACGATCCGCAGCCCGTCCAGCGCCGGGTTGTACGCGAACTTCGCCGCGGCGGCCGCCGCCGGCCCGGCCGGCGGCTCCCAGCCAGCCGGGGTGCCGTCGCGCGTTATCCTCGTTATCCCTGTCGCCTCAGTCTGCTGCGGGGCAAGCCGCATGATGACCGTCGCCTCCTCCATCGGGCGTCGGCAGTCCCGGCACCGACACCCGACACTCAGGGTGACCGTACGGTGCCGCGATAACCCGAGCGTGAGTCGCTCCCAAACCATGCCGCCGGTCGGACCAATGACCCGGATACGGGTACCCGTATCACTCCGCTACGCCAGCGAAGTCAGACATCACTGTGCGAATGACGCAAGACTAACGGATCGGAAAATTCGGGACAAGGCAGGTACCGGTGGCCACAAAACAACGCCACCCCAAAAGCGACGCTGTGCGCACGGTTCATTACGAAGTCACATCGGCCGAACCATGGCGTCACAGCGCGTCAGAGAAAGGGGAAGATCACCGGACGGGAGAGCCTCGGCAGAGGCGCCCACGCTGTCTCTCCCGCGCGCTACTCGGGAACCTGGGCAATCACCAGGAGCGTACGAAACGGCTCGACGACGACACCGTCAGGAAAGGCGCGCAGCATCGTGCGACGCTCCGCGTCAAGGAAATCGTCGAGGCGATCGCCGATGGCCGCGACGTAGGACTTCGACCGCTGCCAGGTGAGGTAGTCATCGATGTTAATCCGGCGCCGCCACCGGCCGGTCAGGGTGACAACCYCCCTGAAGTGGCCGGTCCACCGCAACTCGTCGGCGAACGGTCGCGCACGGTACCCGCGGTGATATCCGGGGTTCATCCGCTCGAGCCGTTCCTGCTGGCACTGCCACCACCGGTACTCCTCGGCGTCGACGTCGTTCCACCACACGGCGAGGGCTCCGCCGGGCCRCAGCACGCGGGCGGCCTCGGCCGCGGCGGTCAGTACCTGTACCCAGTGCCATGCCTGGGCATAGCAGACCAGGTCGACGACCTGGTCCCGGAAGGGCAACGCCTCCCCGTCCCCGCGCACCGCGGGCAGTCCGGGGCTGCGCTGGCGCAACCGCGCCAGCATGGTCGGCCCGGGTTCCACCGGTACCACCCGCGCGCCCCGGCCGATCAGCAGACGCGTGGCGATGCCGGTCCCGGCGCCGACGTCAAGCACGTCCGCGCCGCGCAGCGGCCGCCCGAGGAACCGCTCGACGTCACGGAAGATGTGGTCGGGATAGCTCGGCCTGGCCGCGGCGTAGGCATCCGCCAACGGGTCGAACAGCGAGCCGGTGGGAGTACGACCAGAAGGGACGGACACTGCGTCATGGTGGCACTCGACCATGGCGGCGAGCCACGGGAACGGTGTCAGCCCCGGAGGTGGGTCAGCCGGCGGTGGACCCGGATGCGGATCAGCCGTAGGTGGATCAGCCGTAGGTGGATCGGAGTCCTGCGGCGGACGGTGCGGCGAAGTGCAGACGGGTGAACGCCAGCGCCTCGGCGAGCTCGGCCTCGCGCTGGGCACGCGACTCGGCCCACCTGGTATTGATCTCGACCACCACGGTGCCGTCGAAACCGCCGGCGGCCAGCAGTTCAAGCAGCTCCGCACAGGGCTGCGTGCCACGACCGGGGACGAGATGTTCGTCCTTGGCCGAGCCCAGACCATCGGCCATGTGCACGTGGACCAGCCGCTCGCCGAGAAGCTCGGCCATCTCGAGCGGGTCCGAGCGGGACACACTCGTGTGCGACAGGTCGAGGGTGACATGCGCGTAGTCGTCTTCGACCGGGGACCAGTCCGGGGCATAGGCGGAGACCTCCCGCCCCCGCGCCCGCAGCGGGAACATGTTCTCCACCGCGAAGCGGATGTCRGTCTCGCCGGCCATCCGCTCGATGCCCGTCACGAACTCGCGGGCATAGTCTCGCTGCCAGCGAAACGGCGGGTGGACGACGACCGTCGACGCGCCGAGCGTCTCGGCTACGGTACGGGCCCGCACCAGCTTCGCCCATGGATCCGTACCCCAGACCCGCTGGGTGAGCAGCAGGCACGGCGCATGAATGGCCAGAATCGGGATGCCGTGATAGTCCATCAGCCGCTTCAGCGCCTGCGGATCCTGGCTAACCGGATCGGTCCAGACCATGATCTCGACCCCGTCATACCCCRGCCGCGCCGCCATCTCGAAGGCCGAGGCGGTGGACTCGGGATAGGTCGAGGCCGTTGAGAGCGCCACGCGGGCACCCGGAGCGGTCGTGGCCAGCTCGGGCGCTCCGCGCGGGACAATGAGCGAGGAGCTACCGCCACCACCGGGCCCCGAACCGCCCGCGACCCCACCGGACGAGATCGGGGCGGGAGCCATCGCGGTCGGCGACACCGACCGCGCGTCGTCACGCCATGCCTGCAATCCGTCTCCCTGCCGCGCGAGCCGGGGGTTGGCCGTCACGACCGACCTCATCTCCCAGGCTAGGCCATCTCCGCGGCCCCGCCCGCACAGACATCCGCGGGATGACGGTCGGAACCTTCATATCGCCCGTGACAACGGCCACATCGGGCAATTACGCGCATCAAGAACACTTTCTGCAAGGTTCATCTCACCCTCTGCCAGGTGAAGGGAGTTCATCGCTCCGGCGTCAGGATGAGGTGAGCCAGTCCAGGCGGCGCAGGATCACCCCTTCGCGCAGGGCCCAGGGGCAAATCTCCACCTCGTCGATGGCGAACAGATCGAGAGCCTCGTCCGCGACGACCGCCMCCGCGACCAACTGGGCCGCCCGGGAGGCGGAGACGCCCGGCAGYGCCGCGCGCTCCTCGACCGACATCCGGCACACCTTGGCCGTCACCTCCACGAGGTCGTCCCGGCGCAGCACCCTGCGGGTATAGGGACCGCGGCTGTAGGACTCCGCACCGGCGATCCGAGCCARCGACCGGAAGGTCTTCGACGTCGCCACCGCCCTCGTGTGCTCCCCCAGGGGATAGATGGTGCCCACGATCGGCGCGATCTGGGACCGGACGTAACGGCGCAGCTCGCTGAGCTCGGACCGCTTGGGCGGGTCGCTCGGGGCCAGCCAGTCCCGGGTCAGCCGGCTCGCGCCAAGCGGCAGGGATGCGACCACCTCGGGGTCCTCGTGCATGCCGGCGCCGATCTCCAGGGAACCACCGCCGATGTCCAACGCCAGCAACCGGCCGGCGCTCCAGCCGAACCACCGGCGGACGGCGAGGAAGGTCAACCTGGCCTCCTCCTCCCCGGGCAGGACGCCGATGGAGACCCCGGTGGCCTCGCCCACCCGGCGCAGGACCGCCTCTCCGTTGGTGGCGTCCCGCAACGCCGACGTGGCGAAGGCCGCCAGATCGTGGACCCCGAGCGCGTCGGCCTGCTGGCGCATGTCCAGGACGCAGGAGGTCAGGGCGCGCTCTCCAGCGGCGTCCAGCGCCCCGTCCGCGTCGAGYAGTTCCACCAGCCGCAACGGCACGCGCACGCTGGCGGCCGGCTGCGGCTGGCCGCCCCGGTGCGCGTCCACGACAAGCAGGTGGACGGTGTTCGAGCCGATGTCGATCACACCGAGACGCATTGGACCGGGATGTGGACCCGCCGGGAGCGGACTCACCACGGCCGCCTGCCGTCCCGGGGCGACGGCGGCGTCGGGCTGCGCCACGATCTTCGGAAACCACGCACCCGGACGCACGCCACCGARCACCTCTTCACCGTTCCCTCCGGCCGCGACCGCCGGGGTCACGGCTCGAACTTGTATCCCAGTCCCCGGACGGTCACCAGGTGCCGCGGGTTGCCGGGTTCGTGCTCAATCTTTGTCCGCAGTCGTTTGACGTGGACATCCAGGGTCTTGGTGTCGCCGACGTAGTCCGACCCCCAGACCCGGTCGATCAGTTGGCCCCGGGTCAGCACCCGGCCCGCGTTGCGCAGGAACATCTCCAACAGCTCGAACTCCTTGAGCGGCAGGGTGACCGTGGTCCCGTCGACGGTGACGACATGGCGCTCAACGTCCATCCGGACCGGGCCGGCCTCCAACGTCGCGTCCCCCACCTCCTCGTTCTCCGACCGCCGCCGCAGCACCGCGCGGATCCGCGCCACCAGCTCCCGGGCGGAGAACGGCTTCGTGACGTAGTCGTCCGCTCCGAGTTCCAGCCCGAGCACCTTGTCGATCTCGCTGTCCCGAGCGGTCAGCATGATGATCGGCACAGTGGAACGGGTTCGCAAGGTTCGGCACACTTCCGTGCCCGACAGCCCCGGCAGCATGAGGTCCAGCAGGACAAGATCAGCCCCCCGCCGATCGAACTCGGCCAACGCGCTGGGGCCGTCGGCGACGACCCCCACCTCGAAGCCCTCCCGTTCCAACATGAACGACAACGCGTCGGAGAAGGACTCCTCGTCCTCGACCACGAGCAGCCGGGTCACCTGTTCGCTCCCCTTGTTACGTTGGACGGACCGGCCGACCCGGACCGCTTCCTGTTACCGTCGATGGGACGGGTGGACCCGCCGCGTCTACCGGTCATGACCGATACCGTTCACCGTTCACGAACCGCCACCGAGTTCATCATCGCCATGATGTTCACCATCGCCATGATGTTCACCATCGCCCCGACCGCGGGCGTCGGCATCGGCCCCGACGACGTCGAAGCCATCCACCCCGTCATCCTCGCGGGTTTCGTCCGAGCCGTCCGTCATCGCATCGTCATCGTCGCCGGTGAACAGCGGCAACCGGAGCGTGAAGGTGGAACCCGCGCCCTCGGCGCTCCACACAGAGACCACGCCGCCGTGATTGGTCGCGATGTGCTTGACGATGGCGAGCCCCAGGCCGGTCCCACCGGTCGCGCGGGATCGCGCCGGATCCGCCCGATAGAAGCGTTCGAAGACCCGTTCCAGGTCCTTCTCCGCGATCCCGATGCCCTCGTCGGCGACGGAGATCTCCACRGTCTCACCGCTGCGCCGAACCCCGAGCACAACCCGGGTGCCACGCGGCGAGTAGCTGATCGCATTGTCGAGCAGGTTCGCGACGGCGGTCACGAGCTGGCCCTCATCCCCACACACCGGCAGGTCACCGTCGCCGATCACCGCAACCGAGATCGCCTGGGCCTGCGCTGCCAGCCGGGTGCGGTCGACCGCCTCGGTGAGCACCGCGGACGCCCGCATCGGCCRCAGGTTGGGCAGCGGATCGGCGCCCTGCAGCCGGGAGAGATCGATGATCTCCTGAACAAGACGGGCGAGCCGGGTCGATTCGTGGGTCATCCGGGAGGCGAACCGGCGGACTGCCACCGGGTCCTCGCAGGCCGCGGCGACCGCTTCGGCGAGGACGTGCAACGCACCGACCGGCGTCTTGAGCTCGTGGCTGATGTTCGCCACGAAGTCCCGACGGACGGCCTCGACCCGACGCGACTCGGTAATGTCATCCACGATGACGGCGACATGACCGGACGAGTCCAGCAGCCGGGCCCGGGCACGCACCGCCAGCCCCTCCTGGTCCGGTCGGGGACGGGTGAGGGGGGGCTCGGGGACGGGCGGCAGCTCAAGCTGCCGCTCCTGGTCACTGCCCGCGAGCCGGGTGGCCCGGACGAGATCGGCCAGCTCCGCCACCGCGATCTCGTCGGCGGCGACCACACCCATACGTCGCGCGACCATGTTCACCAGGACCACCCGGTCCGCGGCGTCGAGGACGAGCAGACCGGTCGGCAGGYCGGCGATCACCCGACGCACGAGCCTTGCCGGCAAGGTCATGCCGCCGGTGTCSCCGCCGGACGCCGAACCAGTAGTCAGGTCAGTCGTCGAACCGGCTGTTCCAGGCACCGCTGTCATCGTCCACCATCGTCCGCTCACCCTGTAYGGCCTGCCGACCTGCACGAGCCGCGGATGCGGTGTGTACCGGTTGTCATGGCATCCGCCGACCTGTCACCCACTCGCCGMATGCTAGGTGTCCGCATGCCACCTAGGTATTGCTCTGCAAGCCTCCACCGCCGATCGTCGCTAGCTGTTCATCAGACCCATCGTCAATGTTCACCAGAGAGCGAGAGGTCCGCATCATCGTCAGAACCGGAGCGACGCAAGTACCCAGAAGCACCATGATCGAATCAATCCCTCAGGATCTCTGACCCCTCGATCCCCCACCGAATGAGAAGGAGCCGTCCGTGCGGGACGCCTTCACCGACGAACTCGACAGCATCAACCGGTCCCTGATCGAGATGACCAACCTGGTCGCCTCGGCCATGGCCCGGGCCACCACCGCTCTCCTCGACGCCGATCTCCAACTCGCCGAGAACGTCATCAGCGGAGACGAGACGGTCGACCTGCTGCGCAACGAGATCGAGGAGCGGGCCTTCGACGTGATGGCCCGCCAGGCCCCGGTCGCCACCGATCTGAGGATGATGGTGGCCACGCTGCGGATCGTCGCCGACCTGGAGCGGATGGGCGACCTCGCCCTGCACGTGGCGAAGGTCGCCCGCCGGCGCTACCCGGGCCGGGCGGTCCCGCCGGAGCTCCGGGCGACCCTGCTGGAGATGGGGCAGGTCGCGCAGCGCATCGTCGCGAAGGCCGGATCGGTGATCGCCAGCCGGGACACCGACCTCGCCAAGCAGCTGGAGGCCGACGACGACGCGATGGACGGGCTGCACCGCGCCCTGTTCCACATACTGATCGAGAAGCCCTGGCCGCACGGGATGGAGGCGGCGATCGACATCACTCTCTGCGGCCGCTACTACGAGCGGTACGCCGACCATGCGGTCTCGGTCGCCCGCCGGGTGCTCTACCTGGTCACCGGGGATTCCAGCGGCGCGTGAGGGCACCCGGGGAGATCCGCCCCCGGTCTCGCGCGGGCGTGGCCCCCACGCACGGCCCGACGGTTCCCCGCGTGCATCCCGCCGGCGCTACGGCGGCTGCCCGTGATGGCCCGCGATGATGGCACGGGCCGGTCGGGACTATATGACTCAGTCGGGACTATATGATTATAGTCCCGACTATTTTTAGCCTCGACTATCTTCTTGATTGCTTTTCTGACTACTTCTTGGTGCCCTGCGCGGCGACGGCGGCCGCGGCGAGCGCCGCGGCGTCGGGGTCGAGGTACCCCGAGCTCACCACACCCAGCTGGTCGTCCAGCTCGTAGCGCAGCGGGATGCCGGTGGGGATGTTGAGCCCGGCGATGTCGGTGTCGCTGATGTGATCGAGATGCTTCACCAGGGCGCGCAGCGAGTTGCCATGCGCCGCCACCAGGACGGTACGGCCGGTCCGCAGGTCCGGCACGATCGCGTCGTACCAGTAGGGCAGCATCCGGGCAACGACGTCGGCGAGGCACTCGGTCCGCGGGATGACGTCGGGGGCAAGGTCGTCATAGCGCTCGTCCACCCCGCTGACCTGCTCCGGACCGATCTCCGGCGGCGGCGTGTCATAGGAGCGACGCCAGAGCTGGAACTGCTCCGCGCCGAACTTCTCCAGCGTCTCCGCCTTGTTCAGGCCCTGCAGGCCGCCGTAGTGCCGCTCGTTGAGCCGCCAGGTGCGGCGAACCGGAACCCAGGTGCGCCCGGCGGCATCCAGCGCCAGCCAGGCGGTGCGGATCGCCCTGGTCAGCAGGGACGTGTGCACCACGTCCGGCAGGACGCCGGACTCCCGCAGCAGCTCACCCCCGCGAGTGGCCTCCTTGGCACCCTTCTCGGAAAGATCAACGTCCACCCAGCCGGTGAACAGGTTTTCGCGGTTCCAAATGCTCTCACCGTGGCGGAGCAGGACGAGCGTCGGCATACCCGAGATCCTGCCCGCTCGGCGGCCCGCTCGGCCAGCATTGCCGGTTGTTGCCTGTGACTCCCCGGCTCGGGGCCGGTCGTGCCGGCGACCGGTTGTCACCCGGCGGCAGGACAGGAATCCGGCGGCACGACAGGAATTCATCCGGAACTGAACGACCCCCGGGCGCTCCGCCGCCGCGCGAAGCGGAGGCGGGCCGTCGGGACTTGCGACGGCGCCCGGGGGTCGGGTGTCTGCCTGGTTCTCGCCGGTGCCGGTGCCCATGGGCCACCCGGCTAGAGGTGAGGACCACGAGACCGGCTAGCGGACAGCCACCTCACGAGTCCTATGAGCATACAAAGCCTGGACCACCTCCCTTCTCGTGTACCCGTGACGCTACGCGGACCCAGGGGCGCATCGCAACGGCTTTTCCGCGCGCGTTGATGGGACGCTCCTGACACCGGCCGGTCGGAACAGCCAGGCCACCCGCGCGGGCCCGGGGCCACAGCCGAACCGTGCGCGGACCCGGCCGAGGCACGCCACGGGGACCTAGACTGAGTCCCATGACCGCAGGGTCCCTCACGACGCCCGCCTCGCTCTCCCCGTTGCTCGGCCTGCCGGGTGCGGTGGCCGGCACTGCCGAAGACGACGCGGTCGCCGCCCACTACGGCGATCCGCTACGGGAACAGCGCGCGGTGCGCGGCGGTGCCGCCGTCGTCGACAGATCACATCGGGACGTGCTGCGCGTCTCCGGCCCCGACCGGCTCTCCTGGCTGCACAGCATCACCTCTCAGCATCTGTCCGCGCTGGGCGCGCTGCGGGGCACCGAGGCGCTGGTGCTCTCCCCGCACGGCCACGTCGAACACCATCTCGTCCTCGCCGACGACGGCACGTCCACCTGGGTGGACGTCGAGCCCGGCACCGGCGGCATCCTGCTGCGCTACCTGGAGTCGATGCGCTTCATGCTCCGAGTGGAGCCAGCGGACCTCGGCGCGGTGACGGCGGTGCTCAGCGTGCTCGGGCCAAGGGCCGCGCAGGTCGCGGCCGCGGCACTGGGCGGGCCGGGTGACGGCGCGCCCGGCCCGGGCCTGCCCGAACCACAGGCACCCGGCCCGGTCGGGGCGCCGATCACCGGTCCCTACCCGGTCGGCCGTACCGGGACGGGCACGCTGGTCCGGCGGATGCCCCACGGCGTCGACCTCCTCGTCGGCCGGGCCGACCTGACCGGCACCGTCGAGCGGCTGCGCGCCGCCGGGGCGGGTCTGGCCGGRCTGTCCGCCTTCGACGCCATGCGCATCGCCTCCCGACGGCCCCGGCTCAGCCGGGAGACCGACCATCGCACCATTCCGCACGAGGTGGGGTGGCTGGCGAGCGCCGTGCACCTGGACAAGGGCTGCTACCGCGGGCAGGAAACCGTCGCCCGGGTGCACAACCTCGGTCGCCCGCCGCGGCGGCTGGTGCTGCTGCATCTCGACGGCACGGTGGCGGCGCCCCGTTCCACCGTCACGGTCGGCGGGCGCGAGGTCGGGTTTGTCGGCAGCTCCGAGGTCCACGAGGAACTCGGCCCCATCGCCCTGGCGGTGATCAAGCGGTCCGTGCCGACGGATGCCTCCCTCGTCGTCGCCGATCCCGACGGCGCGCCGCTGGCCGCCGCGATCGATCCGGACGACGAGCCAGCCACGACGGCGCCGAAGCGTCCCGCCGGGCGGCTGCGTTCCTGATTCCCGGCCGGCTCGGGTTCCGGCCGGCTCAGACAGTCCGGGCGAGGATCTGATCGAGTTCCCGCACCGCCGGGTCGGTGCCGTGCCGCCGCAGCCGGCGGCGCAGCTCGTCGGCCCGGCGGGCGTTGCGCTTGGATCGCGTCGCCGCCAGCATCGGCAGGGCCTGGCGGGTCAGCTCGCACCCGTGATCGACGTTACCGAGATCCATCTGGACCGCGGCCCACCGAAGCAGGTAGGTGGCCCGGTCCCGGGCCCGGGAGTCTGGCTGGATCGCCAGGGAGCGTTCCAGCCACCGGTCCGCCTGCGCGAGGTGACCGAGATCGATGTAGCAGCTGCCGATCTGCGCCTGGTACTCGGCCTCGTCGAAGTAGGACGACCAGGCGGGCTCCTCAGGCCGCGCGGTGACCATCGCTTCCTCCGAGCAGGCCAGCGCCTGCGCGCAGGCGCTGGCCTCCCCGAGCGCGGCATGGGCACGGGCCCGCCGCATGTGCAGCATGGCGCCGACGCGACCGGACGCCCCCCCGGCGCTGGCCACGGCGGCCTCGGCCAGATCCACCGCCTCCCGCGGGCGGGCGAAGTCCACGCATTGCAGGGACATGTTCTTCAGCACGTTCGCACCGAGCATGCGGTCCCCGCCGGCGTGCGCGGCATGCAGCGCGGTGATCCAGTACCGCTGGGCGGCTGTCTGGAAGCCGGCGTCGAACGAGACCCATCCCGCGAACCGGGCGAGCTCCGCAGCCACCAGATGYAGGTGACGGCCCACGTGCTCGGTATAGGATCCGCGCGCCAGCAGGTCCGCCACCACGCCGAGCTCGGCGTCGACCAGCCGGCGCACGCTCTCCCCACCGAGCCGCTCATCCATGACCCGTAGCCCGGGGATGTTGTGCTCGATCCGGTTCACGATCTGGTCGTCGACCCGTCCCCCGTTCAGGGCCGCCGCCAGCCGGGCCGGTTCCATGCCGAGCCACTGCGTCGCGAGTTCCGCCACCCCGGTCCCAGTGATCGTCAGGAAGCCGCGGCGGTCGGAGAGCGCGTCCTCGACGACGTCCATGATCGAGGTTATGCTGCCACCCGGCGTCCACGGGTACTCGGTGCGCACCGCGTCGCCGGTCGGTAGCCACGCGGGCCAGGGGTGCGACTCCAGGCGATCGTTGGGCACGCCGAGCTCCGCGGCGAGCGCGAGCTGGGACACCCGGTCGGGCACGACCCCACGGTGCTCCCAGCGCCAGACCTTCTGCCGCTCGGCGGCCATGTTCGCCACCCCGAGGTCACGTGCGCGGCGGGCCACGACCCGCGCCAGACGCTGGTAGGACCACCCGCGCTGGGCTCGGATGAACGCAAGCGGATGAGTGCAGGCATGAGCGTTATCCGTCAGCATCGACGATCTCCTCGCAGTCGCATCTCCAGGGGCACTTCCGTGAGTACCTACTAACGCTATGTCGCGACATCTTGGTGCTCCAAGAGACGACTCCGGTGCGATGCGTGCACAGAGGTCACTCCCGGACCACTGGCGGGCCCTGATTGCACGCATGTCCGCCGAGCGTCCGAAAAAAGCGTGTTATATTTTTTTGACCGAATGCGACCACGTCGACCGGTCAGAAATTCTCCCGAGTCGGGCAGCCGGGGACAGGCCCACGGGGAGGGCCCCTCCGCGATTCACGCGGCGCCGATCCGACTGGACGCGCGGGGTGGGAGGGGGGACGGCTGCGGCGGATCGAGGCCGCGCCGCGTCAGATCCGGGCGCCGGCGGCGTCGAAGAAGGTCAGGGTGGACAGCGGTGCGCGCAGGGTGACCCGCATGCCCACGCCGGGCACCTCAGCGGCGTCGACCCTGACGGCGAGCACCCCGGCGGAGGTCCGGACGTACACCGTCCGCTCCGCCCCGAGCCGCTCGCTCACCACGACCTCACCGGTTACCCGCAGCGCGTCCGACGCCAGCGCCACCGGCGCCACCACGGCGTCCGCCGGTACCGATCCCGATCCAGTGGAAGCCGCCGCCACCAGGACCAGGTGCTCGGGCCGGACTCCGAATGCCGTCGCGCCGGCGGGGGCGGGCAGGGCGAATCCGTCCCCGTGCAGTTGGCCGTCATGCCAGCGTCCCTCCCGGACGTTCATCGGCGGGCTGCCGATGAACGCCGCGACGAAGCGCGTGGCGGGCCGGTCGTAGATCTCGTCGGGCGTCCCGATCTGCTGCAGCCGGCCGCCGCTGAGCACCGCGACCCGGTCACCGACCGCCATCGCCTCGGCCTGGTCGTGCGTGACGAACAGGGCGGTGGTGCCGAGCCGGCGCAGCAGGCCCACGATCTCGACCCGCAGATCGACCCGGAGCTGGGCGTCGAGCCCCGACATCGGCTCGTCCAACAGGATCACCCGGGCCCGGGTCGCGAGTGCCCGGCCGATCGCGACCCGCTGGCGCTGGCCCCCGGACATCTTCGCGGGCCGGCGAGCTGCCAGCTCACCGATGCCGAGCATGTCCAGCGTCTCACGGGCCCGGGCCACCGCCGCGGCCTTCGGCAGGCCGCGGCCGTGACGCAACGCCAGAGTGAGGTTCTCCAGCGCCGTCAGATGCGGGTAGAGCGCGAAATGCTGGAAGACCATGGACACGTCCCGGCGGTGGGGTGCGACGCCAAGCTGGCTGACCGCGCCGAAACGCAGATCACCCGACGTCGGCTCCTCGAGCCCGGCGCAGATCCGCAGCAGCGTCGACTTGCCCGAGCCGGACGGTCCGAGCAGCGCGACGATCTCCCCCGGCGCAACCGTCAGCGTGACGTCGCGCAGCGCATGGACCGGGCCGAACGACCGGCCCAGCCCGTCGATCTCGATCGGCACCCCCGCGGTGGCGGCCGTCACCACGGCGGGTCCGTCGGCCGGTTCCGTGATCCGGGTCATCGGTCTCTCCCGCGGCGTCCGCCGGTCAACGGGTGAGTTCCACAGCCTGGCTCTGGGCCGCGGCGAGGGCCCTGACCGGGTCCTCGCCCTTAAGGATGCGCTGCACCTGGTCCGAGATCGCGCTCGGGACCTCCCCGCCGCGGGCCCCGCTCCAAGCCGGCGCCTTCACCAGCGAGGGGATGAGCGCGTTGAACGGCTTGAGCTGCGGATAGGTCTCGTAGAACGACCCGAGCTGGCTGACGGCCTGAGTATCCACCGGGATGTAGCTCAACGCCTCCGTGCTCGCGGCCACGACGTCCGGCGAAAGCAGCGACACGACCAGTTCGGTCGCCATCTCCCGCTGGCAGYGGTCGGTGGACAGGACCGTCAGCGCGTTGCCGCCCGCGACCGGGTGCTGGGTCCCGCCGGGCAGAGTCGGGAACGGGACCGCGCCGGCCCGGAAACCCTTCGTCCCCTGCCCCGCGATGAACTTCAGCCCGCCGGCCACGGAGGCCACCGTCACGGCGGTCATCGCCGTCTGCCGGCGGATGCCGAACCGCAGCAGGCCCTGCTGGGTCGGATCGGCGGAGTGCGTGCCGTAGCTCGCGGCCTTCGCGAGGAACGCGGCGGCCTCGCGGGCCGCCGGGGTGTTCAGGGCGGGCCGACCGTTCGCGTCCTGGATCGGCGTCCCCTTGGAGCTGGCCAGGGTGTTGAGGATCCACTGCCCGAACTGCTGGCCGGTCGGCAGGTCGAGGGGCTGGATATTCTGACCCGAAGCCTTGATCTTGTCGGCGGCGGCGATCACCCCGTCGGTCGTGCCCAGCGTCGCCGGATCGACGCCGGCCTTCTGCAGCACGTCGAGGTTGTAGACCAGGGCCAGAGACGACACCTGCTGGGGAATGCCGATCTGCTTCCCGGCGACCTGCCCGAGGCCGACCAGCCGTTGGTCGTAGGACGCGCGCAGCAGGCGCGGGGAGAGCTCCTGGGCGCCGAGGTCCCGGGCGAAGGTCGGGAGCAGGTCGAAGCCGGCGACCGCCACGTCGACGGAACGGCCGGCCGAGCGGTCGGCGCTGATCTGCTGGACGAGGGAGGTGTAGTCCGGCGCACTCGTGTTGAGGTCCACGGTGAGGCCGGGATGCGCCTTCTCCAGATAGGCCTTGCCGGATTTCGCGACGTCGTTGAGCGTGCCGACGGCGGACATCCGCAGCGTCTTGACCTGGGCCACGCAGGCGGGCGACGCCTTGGCGCCCGCCACGTTGTCGACGCCGGCGTCGGCTGGACGGGCCGTGGGGCGCAGGCTCTCCGCGGGGTCTGCCGGGCTCGCGTCACCACCGCCGCCGCACGCGGTCAGGATGATCATCGCGGCGGCGACGGGCAGCGGCAGCATTCGGCGAATACGGATCACACGTTCTTCCTCTCAGGCACCGGCACCCGTACCGGTAATTCCGGCGGCGAGACGGCGTTGGGCGGCGACGAAGACGACGAGCGACGGCAGGCTGATGATCAGCGCGGCCGCGGCGAGCTCKGTGAAGTCCGGAATGACGGAGGAGGAGTCGGTCATCAGGCGCGCGAGCGCCAGCGGCGGGGTGGCGATGTCCGGCGACCGCGCGACCAGCAGCGGCCACAGGTACTCGTTGTACGACAACAGGAAGCTGAACACCGATACGGAGGCGATCGCGGGCGCGGCGAGCGGCACGATGATCGTCCACAGCGTCCGCCAGGTACCGAGCCCGTCCATCCGCGCGGCTTCCAGGACCGACCCCGGGATGGTACTCATGTACTGCCGGAGCATGAAGATCATCGCCGCGTGTGTCATGAACGRCAGGACMAGGCCGACCCGGGTGTCAGCGAGTCCGAGCGCGKAAATGGTGACGTAGTTCGGCACGGCGGTGATCTGGGTCGGCACCAGCAGGGTGGCGAGCACCACCGCGAAGGCTGCCGTACGCCCGCGAAAGCGCAGACAGGCGAAGGCGTAGGCGGCCGGGATCGCCGTCACGAGCTGCAACGCGAGGATCGCCAGGCTCACCGCCACCCCCGTGAGCAGGGCAGGTCCGAGATCACCGGCGTACCAGGCGCGGTCGAACGAGCTCAGGTCGATGCTGGACGGGATCGGGTTCGACGTCAGCGCCAGCGCGGTCTGCCGCGGCCCAACGGCGGTCCGCACCATCCAGACGAAGGGCAGGACGGCCGCGACGATGCCGATCGTGAGCAGGACGAGACGCCCGATCGTCGGTCCGGTCGGTGACCGGCGGCGACCGCGCCGCGATGCCGGGATCCGCGCCGGCGCCGATCCCGGTTGCGGGGCCCGCCGACGCGAGGCTCGCCGCACGGCGTGGCCACGGGGCGTCGGCCCGGACGCCGGACTGGAGGTGTCGACGCTCACGCGGCGGCCTCCCGGGTGCGTCGGATGCGGCGCCCGAGCAGCCCACCAGCGGCAMCCAGTGCCACGATCACGACAAACAGCATCAGGGCGATCATCGAGGCATATCCGATGCGGAACGATCCAGTGAATCCGACCTCGTAAATGTAGTAAATGATCGTCGTGCTGGAGTCCAGGGGGCCACCTTTCGTGAGCACCGCGACCGTTTCGAAGGTCTGCAGGGTCAGAATGGTGACGAACATCCCCAGGAAGATCGTCGTCGGGGCGAGCAGCGGCAGGGTGATGTGACGCAGCCGGGCGAATCCGTGGATGCCGTCCACGTCCGCCGCCTCGTACACCGATCTCGGGATCGCCGTCAGCCCGGCGAGATAGACGACGAAGACGAAGCTCGTCAGCCGCCAACCACCGACGAGGGCCACCACCGGCAACGCGGTCGAGGTGTCGCCGAGCCAGTCGACCGGAGCCACCCCGAACAGCCCGACGACGGTGTTCGCGAGACCGTCGGGGCTGCTGTCGAACATGTAGGCAAACACGACCGCCATGGCCACAATATTCGCACTGACCGGAAGAAACAGCGCACATCGCACCAGCGCCCGGCCATGGGTCACCCGTTCGGCGGCCAGCGCGAGCGCCAGCCCGATCGCGATCGCGGGTACCACCGTGAGGGCGCAGTACAGCAGCGTGTTGCGCACGGCGCCGGCCAGGTCCGCGTCGGAGAGAGCGGTACGCAGGTTCGCCGTGCCGACCCAGTCGAAACGCGGTCCCGTCAGGGTCTTGTCCGTGCCCGCGATGAACGCCGACACCAATGCGGGCCCGATGACGAAAACACCGAGTCCCACGAACGCCGGCAGCAACAACACCCCGGCTCGCCAGCCCGCCCGGCTATCACCCGCCTCACGCGTCACAGTTATGCATCCTGGCCCCACCTGTGCCGGGATGCCGGTACGGGGGTGGCTCCCGCGGAGKAGCAGCCGGTGCCTGCACGTGCCGTCCGGTCCGTCCACATCCCCCGCGCCACCGCCAACGGCCCAGGCGGCACCGCCAACGACTCGGATCGACCCCCACGGCCCACGCGCCGCACCCGGTCGACGGCGAATCGTGGTGACCGATCCGTGGCGGCTGTCCCCTCAACGGCCAACGCCTGCAAGAATGACAGGAAACGTCAGTCGATCTTCGGGAACACCATGAGCGACCGCAGCGAGCCCGACCACGCCTCCGCCTGGGGGCGTGTCGCCGATGACGGCACGGTCTTCGTTCGCACGGCCAGCGGCGAACGTGCCGTCGGATCATGGCGGGCCGGCAGTCTCCGTGAGGGTCTGGCCCACTTCGAGCGCCGCTTCGACGATCTGTCCGCCGAGGTCGAGCTGCTCGAGCGGCGGCTGACGGTCAGCGGGGTCGATCCGGCCGGGATCGTCGGCAGCGCACGGCGGCTGCTCGATTCCCTCGACGAGGCCGCGGTCGTCGGTGATCTGGATGCGCTGCGCACGCGGCTGGAGGCCGTGGTCGCCGCCACTGAGGAACATCGCTCCGCGCTCGCTGCCGAGCGGGCCGAGCGGGCCGGCCGGATCGCCGCGGCCAAGGAGCAGCTGGTCGCCGAGGCCGAACGGCTCGGCCGCAGCTCGGAGTGGAAGACCGCCGGGGAGCGGTTCCGCGCGCTCGCCGAGGAGTTCCGCGCCGCCGGCTCGTTGGACAAGCGCACCGACTCGGCGCTGTGGCGGCGCATCGCCACGGCCCGGGACGAGTTCACCCGCCGCCGGACCGCGCACTTCGCCGCCCTCGACACGCAGCGGGCCCGTTCGAGGGAACGGAAGGAGGCGATCATCGCCGAGGCGGAGGCGCTGTCCGACTCCACCGACTGGGCCGGCACGGCCGCCCGCTACCGGGCGTTGCTCGCCGACTGGAAGGCCGCCGGTCGCGCGGCAAAGGATATCGACGACGCGTTGTGGAACCGCTTCCGTGCGGCGCAGGACGCCTTCTTCACCCRCCGCAACGAGGCCAATGCCGAGCGCGACGCCGAGTTGCGCGAAAACCAGGTCARGAAGGAGAAACTGCTGGCCGAGGCGACGGCGTTGGATCCGGCCGATACCGACCGCTCGCTGCGTCGTCTCCGGGAGATCCAGGACCGCTGGGACGAGATCGGACGGGTCCCCCGGGAGGTCGCGGGCTCCCTGGAGCGGCAGATGGCGGCCATCGGCGACAAGCTGCGCGAGGCCTCCGACGCCCGCTGGGCCCAGCGCTCCCTCGCTTCCTCACCATTCGTGACGAAGCTGCGGGAATCCGTCGCGAAATTGGAGGCGAAGCTGGCCCGGGCCCAGGCCGCCGGACGCACCAAGGAGATCGCCGACACCGAGTCCGCCCTCGCCGCCCAGCGGGCCTGGCTGGCCCAAGCCGAGGGACAGTCCCACAACGACTGAGCCGCGCCGGCAGGCGCGGGCGCTTCGTATGGACCCGAAAACGGGGAACTGCGGCATCCGCCGTGGTCGAAGGGGCGAAGGTCCGCGGAGTACCAGGTGGTGCACCTCGGGGCGGACACGTCCAAAGGGCGCTAACTGACCGCTTGCCAGAGTTAGCAACCCGACGTATCGTCGACTGCGTTGGTGATGTGTTGTGGCGGCGCACTCGTTTCCGTGCCGACCGGAGCTTGCCGAGGCAGCATGGCCTCCCCTGAATCGCAGCGTCCACGGACGGCGGGCTCTCGGCGGACGGTCGTCCGCGGAGTCCGAGGAGTCCGCGGAGTCCTCGGCCGCGGGGTCCAGCCGTATGCCGAGGTTCACGGATGGCGGGGCRCCCGCCATGGGCGCGGCAACCCGCCTCGCCCTCCGGCGAAGGAGGCGTTCGACCCGGTGGCGGCCCTGAATGTGYGCGATCTCGGCGATTTCATCCGCGATCAGCGGCACAGCGCACAGATCTCCCTTCGTCAACTCGCCAAGCAGGCCGGGGTGAGCAACCCTTACCTCAGTCAGATCGAGCGAGGCCTCCGGCGGCCGTCCGCGGAGATTCTTCAGCAGATCGCGAAGGCGCTCCGCATCTCCGCCGAAGTGCTCTACGTGCAGGCCGGAATTCTGGAGGAACGGCAGGGCGAAGAGAACGTCATGGCTGCCGTGCTGGCGGACGAATCCCTGTCCGAACGACAGAAGCAGGTCGTGCTCGACATCTACGAGGCGTTCTGCCGGGAGAACGCCATCGCGGCGCGGGCCGGCCGCGGCCACCCGGACAGCGACGCCGAGGCCGGGCCGCGCGGGTTCGTCCCCGGCGAGCCCGCCGCCCCGACCGCGGGTCCGGCCGCCATCGGTGATTCGGCATCCGCACGGGGTCCGGCCGCCACCGCGGGAGCGACCTTCGCGGAGCCGACGACGAAACGGAGATCCGCCCGACAGGCGTCGGCGACATCCCGGGGCGGCACCACCACCGCGGCGCGGTCGGCCTCGTCGGACGGTACGGGTAAGCCGTCCCCGGGGACCGCCCCGGGCCGCACCAGGCGATCGAAGGCCACGGGAGGCGAACCGGCGGCGGCGACGAGGACCGAGAGCGGTCCGATCACCGGCGCTCCCCCCGCGTCCCTACCCACACCGGCAGCACCGGCAGCACCGGCTCCGCAGCCGACCACCGACAACCCGGTCGATCAGACCTAGATCGACCGGCGGAGACCGCGACGAAAAGGAAAGCGGTACTCCGTTCCTGTACGGCCTATCACCATCCTGACCCTCACATCATTTACCCGACCTTTCACCCGTCGGCGACGAGGCGCTAACAGGAAATCTCTACACGAAATCAACGAATCTTCGAACCGAGGGAGACATCATGGCCACCACGCGCACGACGAACCGCCCCGCCAGCCGTMCCACCGCCCGCGTCAGCGCGCAGGCCCAGGAGGACACGGCCGAGGCGAGGGCCGAAGTCAGGGTTCCGCTGGCGGAGGTGCGCAAGCCGCTCTACGCGTCGGTGGGAGCGGCGGATCTCGCTGTGGCGAAGCTGCTCGCCCTGCCGACGACCACAAGCACCGAGGTTCGGAAGATCTCCGACCGGGTCGGCGCGCTGCCTACCCAGGCGGCGCGGGTTCCGACCCAGGTCGGGACGGCCGTGCGTGCGCTGCCGGCCACCGTCACCTCCCAGATCTCCGACCTGCAGGGACGCGCCACCTACCTCTACAACAGCTTCGCCACCCGGGGCGAGAAGCGGGTGGCGAGCATCCGGCGCAGCCCGGCCACGGAGGAGGCGGTGCAGCGCACCCGGACGGCAGTGAGCCAGACCCGCGCCGCGCGCACCTCGAGTCGCAAGGCGGCCGAGGCGGTCGGCCGGGCCGTGACCGAGGCCGCCCCCGAGAAGTAACGGCCCGCGAACATCGACACACCGGATCACCAACGGAYGGTCATTGACCTGTTCCGGTCGACCACGGGTCCGGGGCCTGCTGTCCGGGGCCCGTGGTCCGATGTGTTGTATTAACTTATGCGCTATCGCCCGCTGGGATCCTCCGGACTACTGGTGTCTGTCGTCGGCCTCGGCTGCAACAATTTCGGCTCGCGCGTCGACCTCACCGGCACCCGTGCGGTCGTCGACGCGGCGCTCGACGCCGGGATCACGTTCTTCGACACCGCCGACACCTACGGGAACAAGGGCGGCTCGGAGACGCTTCTCGGGCACGTGCTGCGAGGCCGCCGCGACGATGTCGTCCTCGCCACAAAATTCGGCAACGACATGGGCGGCATGTACGGCCAGGACTTCAGCGCGCGGGCGTCCCGGCGGTACATCCGCAAGGCGGTCGAGGGTTCGCTGAGCCGGCTGCAGACCGACTACATCGACCTCTACCAGCTGCACACCCTGGACGCCTTCACGCCGAYCGAGGAGACGCTCGAGGCCCTCGATGAGATCGTCAAGGAGGGCAAGGTCCGTTACATCGGTGCCTGCAACCTCGATGCCTGGCAGGTCGCCGACGCGGAGTGGACCGCCCGGGCATCCGGGACGACCCGCTTCATCTCCGCGCAGAACCACTACAACCTGCTGGAACGGGGCGTGGAGGCAGAGCTCGTGCCGGCCGCCCAGAAGTACGGCATCGGCGTCATCCCGTACTACCCGCTGGCGAACGGCCTGCTCACCGGCAAGTACCAGCGCGACGAGGTGCCGGCACCCGGCACCCGGCTGGYCGGCCGGCAGGACGAGCTGACCGACGAGGTCTTCGACCGGCTGGACGCCCTGGAAACCTTTGCGCGGGAGCGGGACCGGTCACTGCTGGACGTCACGATCGGCGGGCTGGCCGCCCAGCCCGGGGTCGCCTCGGTCATCGCCGGCGCGACCAGCCCGGTCCAGGTGCGCGCCAATGCCGTGGCCGGTCAGTGGCAGCCCCGCGCGGACGACCTCGCGGTGCTCGACAAGATCGCCGTGACCCGCCGTCCCGCCGACTGAACGCGGGACCGACGGATCCACGATCCGGGACGTCCCGTCAGATCTCCGCTGGGGCGTCCCGCACCGCACCGGCAGAACGCCCGAACCGCCCGCCGGGGGCCAGTCGATGGTCAGCTCGCCCAGCCGCCAGCGCCGCCGGTCGCCGCGGACCGGCCAGCCCTGGGCCCGCAGATCCGCCACGGCTGCGATCCACCGCTGGCGTGGGGAGAAGACGGCCCGCGGCGCGGCCCGCTCCCAGGCGCGGTCGAAGGCCGTGAACAGCCGGTGGACGTCATGGCCGGGCACGTTGTGCTCGATGAGCGCCTTGGGGAGCCGCTCGGCGAGCTCGGACGGACGGGYGAGGCTCGCCAGATGCGCGGAGAGGGTCAGCGTGGGCCCGGCCGGGCCCCGCGCGCCGGACGGCAGCCAGGCCGGCGCCGCTCCCGGGGCCGGAAGACCGAACCAGCAGGCGCGCCGACCCGTCTCATCGCAGGTTCCCTCGACGAGCATCCCGCCCGGGGCGAGCCGCGCCAGCATCGTCGCCCACGCGCCGGGGACCGCCGCCTCGGGATACTGCCGTAGCACGTTCAGGGCACGCACCAGCACCGGGCGCTCCCCTGGCGGCGGAAGCTCGAACCCGCCGCGGGTGAACCGCAGCCCGGGAGGTCTCGCGGCCGGAGCGGCCCGGGTGACCCGGTCCTGGTCGAGCTCCAGGCCGACGACGCGCACGCCCGGACGCACCGTTCGCAGCCGCTCGTAGAGCTCCACCGTGGTCACCGGAGACGCGCCGAAGCCGAGATCGACGACCAGGGGATCCGCCGCCCCACGCAGCAGCGCGGCGGCCGCGTCGAGCGTCCAGCGATCGATCCGTCGCAACCGGTTCGGCGCGGTGGTACCCCGGGTGGGCATCCCGAGGGCACGCGCCCGTCCGGCCGCGAGCCGCGGCTCCCGACGGGAGGAGTTCGTCACGGATCCACCCTGGCAGACCGGCAGACCAGCAGACCAGCAGACCAGCAGACCAGGGACCGGCCGGGAGCCCGAAGGGGGGAGACMAACAGTTGAYCCGACAACCGGCCGGGTAGAACGGTTGGAGACGTGTTCGTCCACAGCAGGGTTGGTCGTGTCGGGCAGGCGCCGGTGGCGTGCGGATGCGGAGGTGCTCGATGCGTCTGATCAGAAGTGGCGCCGCCCAGGTCCGCGGTGAGGCCGAACGGCGCGGGCGGCCCAGTCGGGTCGCGATGCTGTCCATGCACACCTCACCAATGGAACAGCCGGGAACGGGCGATGYCGGGGGGCTCAACGTCTACGTCGTCGAGCTGTCTCGGCAGCTCGCGGCGCTGGGGGTGGAGGTCGAGGTGTTCACCCGCGCGGTGAGCAGCAAGCTGCCGACCTCGGCCGAGCTGTTGCCGGGTGTGACGGTCCGCCACGTTGACGCCGGCCCGTTCGAGGAGATCCACMGGGAGGATCTTCCCGCCTGGCTGTGTGCGTTCACCGCGGCTCTGCTGCGCGCCGAGGCCGGGCACGAACCAGGGTGGTTCGATGTGATCCACTCGCACTACTGGCTGTCGGGCCAGGTCGGTCTCGCGGTGGCACAACGATGGGGTATCCCGCTCGTGCACACCTCCCATACGCTGGCGAAGATCAAGAACGGCGCGCTGGCCGTCGGAGACCGCCCGGAGCCGCCTGGCCGGCTACTCGGCGAACAGGAGGTCATCGGGGGGGCCACCCGGCTGCTCGCCTCCACGCCGGACGAGTACCGGCACCTGATCGATCTGTACGACGCGGCGTCGGACCGGGTCGACGTCGTCGCGCCCGGCGTCGACCTTGAGGTCTTCCGGCCAGGTGACATGGCGCAGTCCCGGGCCCGCGTCGGCGTGGATCCCGCCGACGACCTGCTGTTGTTCGTCGGTCGGATCCAACCGCTCAAGGCGCCCGATCTGCTGCTGCGCGCCGCTGCGGAACTGCTGCGGCGCGATCCCGCCCGCCGCTCGCGGCTCACCGTCGCCGTGGTCGGCGGCCCCAGCGGATCCGGTCTGGAACAACCCGACGCCCTGGTCAAGCTCGCGGCGTATCTCGGGATCTCCGATCGCGTCCGCTTCCAACCGCCGGCCCCGCAGCAGGAACTCGTCCACTGGTACCGCGCGGYCACCGCCGTCGTCGTCCCCAGTCACAGCGAGAGCTTCGGCCTCGTCGCGCTCGAGGCCCAGGCCTGCGGCACCCCGGTGGTCGCCGCGGCGGTCGGGGGCCTGCGCACCGCGGTCGCCGACGGTGTCTCCGGGCTGCTCGTCTCCGGTCGGACCCCCGCCGTCTATGCCGACGCGCTGGACCGGCTGCTGCGCCAACCACGATGGCGGGCCCGGCTCTCCGCCGGAGCGGTGGCCTGGGCCGGTGGGTTCGGCTGGTCGGCCACGGCCCATGGCGTGCTGCGCAGCTACCGGCACGCGCTGAGCCCCACCGCCGTCGCCGTCTGAGAGAGGATCTCCGCCGGAACCAGCATCGTCTACCAGCTACCGGGGAGGCCCCAGCCATGACGGCGCCCATCGACGCAGCGGAACGCAACCGGCTCGACGTGGTGATCGATGACACGCTTAAGGATCTCTGTCTCGCCTACGACCATGTCGACACCGGCTCGTTCCTCGTCACGCTGGAGGGCGAACACAAGCTGCGCACGATGACGTGGCTCGTCGTGCAGGACCACACCCTGCTCGTCGAGGCGTTTTTTATGCGCGCCCCGGCGGAGAACGCGGCGGGCACCTACGGATTCCTACTCGGCCGCAACGCGAAGACCTATGGGGTGCACTTCTCCATCGACCGGGTCGGTGACATCTTCCTCACCGGGCAGGTCCCGCTGCTGGMGGTCACCGCGGAGGAGATCGACCRCATCCTTGGCTGCGTCGGCTCCTACGCCGACGAGAACTTCGACCCGGCGATAGCGCTGGGATTCGCCTCCGCCATCGAGCGGGAGAAGGCGTGGCGGGCCAAGCTGGCCGCCGACGCCGGCTCGGCCACGAAGCCGGGATGAGACCCGGTCCCGAGGAGGACGCGGTGCTTCCCGGCGATTCACGCGTCCCCGTTGCACCCAGGCCGTTGCGTTCAGGCTGTTACATCCAGGCCGTTGCGTCCAGGCCGTTGCGTCCAGGCCGTTGCGTCCAGGCCGTTGCGTCCAGGCCGTTGCGTCCAGGCCGGGCGCTCCTCAGTAGACGAGGGCCTGCACGCCGTCCGCGAGAACCTCGTCGACGAACGCGGCGGCACCGGCGATGCGGACGCCGGGCAGGACGTCGTCCGGGCCGATGGAGCGCCGGGCCGCACACTGGGTGCACAGGGTGACGCGACCCCCGGCGAGGACGGCGGCGAGCAGATCGGGCAACGGCGCCGCCTCCGGCAGGCTGAACTCCTCCGCCCGGCCGGGCAGCGCGAACCAGGCGGACTCCCCGGTAAGCCAGAGCGAGACGTCTGTACCGGCGGCGACGGCGACCGCCGCGACCGTGAACGCCTGGGAACACCGTTCCGGCGCATCCGTCCCGGCGGTGACCTTGACGACGAGCGGGCGGGCCATCGTGCCAGTCTGCCAAATCGCACCCATCCCGTGCGTCCCGCCGAGGAACGAGTCCGACGACCCGTGCTTCCACTTGGCCAGCGCTCCGCCGCTCCCATCCGTCCTGCCTGCCCGCGGCTATGGAATCGTAATGAAATAAAAAATGCATGTTCGGGAGCATCTTGACAGGTAGGCGCATGGGGCCGGCTGGGTAGACGCCGCGTTCATGGTGATCCGTCTCATTTGCGCCGGACATACCCCCCAGCAGGCCGAGCAGTGGGCTGCGGGGCTGGCGGCACCGACGAGGACGGGACCGCCTTCGCCTGCCACGTGGCGGGACTGTGGAGCATGCGAGCGGCGCGGTCGGAYAGCCTTGCCGCTCAGAACCGAGCCGCCCTGGCGCGCAGCTATGCCGCGTGGCGCCTGAGGTGACCAGGACCGGTACGGCCACGAGGAGTCCCGTGATCTCGTCGTCTAGGCTACAGACGTGCTGCACTACTTCTTCACCGGGCTTCTGGTGGCGATGTCCGTCCTGATCGCCTGGTTCTCCGGTTACGTGGTCTACAAGCTGTACGAGGGTCAGCGTTGAGCGCCGGGAAGCGGTCCGCGGCCGGATCGGCGCGGTCCGACACGGCGACGAGCACCGTTGATCTGCACGCCAGCCTGCTACCGCTGGCCTTCCTCGTCGGGACCTGGCGGGGCGAGGGGGTCGGCGGCTACGAGGGCCTGGACGGATTCCACTACGGCCAGGAGATCACCTTCGCCGCGGACGGCCGCCCGGCGCTGGGATACGTGTCGCACACCTGGTGGGCGGACGAGCCCCGGGACGGCCGCGAGCCCGGCAGCCCRCTGGCGACCGAGACCGGGTTCTGGCGGGTCCAGCCCGGAGAGGACGGAAAGCCGGTCGTCGAGGTGATGCTGGCCCACCCGTTCGGCATCGCCGAGATCTACGTCGGCACGGTGACCGGCACCCGTATCGATCTCGATCACAACGTCCTGATCCGCACCGCCACCGCCCGTGACGTCACCCGGTCGGTGCGGCTCTACGGCCTGGTCGAGGGCTGCGATCTCGCCTATGCGATCGACATGGAGGCCGAGGGCAAGCCGATGCAGTCACACCTGTCCGCGCGCCTGCACCGCGTGTCCGACTGAGCCGACTCCGCGGAGGCGTCTCCAGCTGCCCGTCTACCAAGAGGTGCCCGTCCACCAAGAGTCACACTTCATTCACGGTATGACGGAGCCTTTGCGGAAGACATCGCACGCGCAACGACAGACCACGAACGGAACACGCGAAAACGTGTTCGGGCCTTCCCGGGATGCGCTTTCATGATCGCATGATGGCAGAGTCCGACGTACTCTTCGCGGTCGTCCTTTTCGCCGCCGCCGGCCAGCGTGCGGTCGACCGGATCATCGCGCCGTTCCCCGATCGGGGCTCCGCAGTGGCGTTTGCCCGCGACAACGGTCTGCACTGTTTCTCGATCGGCCCGATGGCCTTCGCCGTACCGACCACGGTTCCGCCACCGGCGACCACGGTTCCGCCACCGGCGAGCACCGTTTCGGCCGTCGTGTCACCGGCGGGAAACAACCGCGGTGGCCAGGTCCGGGCATGAGCACGGGGGCAACGTGAGCACGGGGGCAACGTGAGCACGGGGACAGCGGAAGAAACCCGCTGTCCCCGTCCGGCGAAGGAACGCGACGTCAGGCCGCGACCTCGACCTGGGTGTCGACCGGCTCACCCTGACGGGCGACGACCTTGCGCTCGCCGGTCGCGCCGGGGACAAGAGCCCGGACGGTCCACTGCCCCGGCCGCGCGAAGAAACGAAACTGACCCGTCGCGGACAACGGAACCTCGGCGGTGAAATCGCCGCCTTCGTCCAGCAGGCGGGCATAACCGGTCGAAACCGGCTCCCCGCCCTGCACCACGACCCCCTGGATCACGGTTTCCTTGGCCACGTCAATTCCCTCCACAGATGGTCCACCGCTGATGGCGCCGCACATGGCTCACGCGCCCTTCTCGATCGGCACGCCGACGAGCGAGCCGTACTCGGTCCACGAACCGTCGTAGTTTTTCACGTTCGGCAGGTCGAGCAACTCGTGCAGCGCGAACCAGGTGYGCGCCGAACGCTCGCCGATACGGCAGTAGGCGATGATGTCCCTGGACAGGTCGACCCCGGCCTCGGTGTAGAGGBCGGTCAGCTCGTCATTGCTCTTGAACGTGCCGTCCTCGTTCGCGGTCTTCGCCCACGGGATGTTCTTCGCCGTGGGGATGTGCCCGGCCCGCTGGGACTGCTCCTGCGGCAGGTGCGCGGGAGCGAGCAGCCTGCCGGAGAACTCGTCGGGCGACCGGACGTCCACCAGGGCCTTCTCACCGATCGCGGAGATGACCTCCTCACGGAAGGCCCGGATGTCGGTGCGCGGCTCCGGGGCGGTGTAGCTGGTGGGCTGGCGCGGGGTGGCCTCGGTGGTCAGCTCACGGCTGTCGAGCTCCMACTTCTTGCGACCACCGTCGAGCAGGCGGACGTCGGCGTGGCCGTAGAGGCTGAAGTACCAGTATGCGTATGCGGCGAACCAGTTGTTGTTCCCGCCGTAGAGCACGACGATGTCGTCGTTCGAGATCCCCTTCTCGGAGAGAAGCTTCTCGAACTGCTCCCTGTTGATGAAGTCACGAATGACCGGGTCCTGAAGCTCGGACTTCCAGTCGAGACGCACCGCCCCCGGGATGTGCCCCTTGTCGTACGCGGAGACGTCCTCGTCGACCTCGACCAGGACGACCTTCGGGTCGTTACGGTTCGCTTCGACCCACGAGGCGTCGACCAGCGCCTTCTCACGACTCATGTGCGTGCTCCTTTCACGGCTATCGAATGGAGAAAAAGATACAGCTGGCACCCGAGACAGAACTCGAACGCCGCATTGAGGAGGGCCGCCACGAAGGCCAGGGCCACCGCGACGTAACCGAGTGCCGGCATCCCCGCGAAGAATCCCACGAGACCCACGACGCCGAAGATCGCGCCGACCAGCTGGGCGAACCGGGGCGGCGCGGCGTCCTCGGTGGCGGCCGGCGGCCCCAGCCTCGGCCGGATCAGGGAACGGAACACCAGCCCGTAGGGCGCGTGCCGGACCCCGGCCACCGCCCCCACCCCGAACACCACGGTCTGCGCGAGCAGCAACCAGCGGCTGCCGGCGAGCAGTATCACGGCGAGCATGATCGTGGTGACGGCAGCGGCGAACCGCATCCCACGAGGATCTACCACGAGAGCCTTCTCCTGACTTCCGGCTTGGACTACCCGCTCGGACGTGGCGATGCACCGGGGCCAGCCGATCACGGCTGAGGAACATCAACCCACGATCAGGAAAGACAACACAGACAGCTGTGTACGCGGCACAGATCGACCGCGCGGCGCTTCACAAGCTGTATCTGGGACATGGTTCGTGTCACGGTAGCAGTGAACGTCACGTCTGTGTTAACCCGCCGACGATGAATCCGAAGGATCACCATCTGCCCGATTGATCCCACCGGAAACGATCTCTTCGAGAGTGGCGAACACCGCCGCACGCGTCGGCGGGGCACCGCTCGCGCGCCGCACCTCCCTGCCATGACCGTCAACGATCAGTACCGTCGGAGTCCGCCTGATCCCCAGCCGACGGACGAGGTCGAGATGCGCCTCCGCATCAACCTCGACATGGCGTACCCCGGGCACGACCTCGGCAACCCCTGCCAGCACCCGACGGGTGGACCGGCAGGGGGCRCAGAACGCCGTGGAGAACTGCAGCAGCGTCGCCCGCTCCCCCATCGTCTCGCCCAGCGACGCGAACTCGGCCCGCAGCCCGCCGTCTACCGGCCGGAACCGTCCGTCCCGGACCCGCATGAGCACCCCCAGCCCGAGAGCAGCCACGGTCGCCACCGACAACACCCACATTCCGGTCACGGCTTCTACAGCATCCGACAGGCCCCGGCTCTTCCCGTCCAGGCCCCGCCGCGGCCCGACGATCGACTCACGCGGGCAGATGCCGGCCGACGAAATACACCAGTGGCGCCGCGGAGGCCAGCGGCAGGATGGCGGTGAGCAGGACGTCCGCGACCAGYGCCGAGGTGGCGACCGGGCCGACCCGCGGCTCGGCGTCGCGGGCCCGCGCCAGCACCAAATCGATGACGGCGGCCACGGCCGCTCCCGCCGCGGCGATCGCGACGGCGGCCCCCACCGCCAGGCGATCGGGGTCGAGGGCACCGAAGCCGGCCCCCAGCGCCGCGCCGACCAGAACGCCGACCGCCCCGGCCGGCACCACCGGAACGCCCGCCCATCCCACCAGCCGGCCCGCCACGACCGTGCCACCCGCGCCGAGAAGGCCGGCGATGACCAGCAGATCGGCCGGATGGTGCGCGCCGGACCCGACACGCAGCGCAAGGTAACCGGCGAAAAGCGCGCAGAAGATGATTCCACTCAGCGCCGCGGCGAGATCCGCACCGACCCGCACGGCAGGACCGGGCGGCGGACTCGAACCGTTGGCAGACACCGGGCTCGAACCATTGGCAGACACCGAGCCTGCCCCGGATACGGGAGCTGACCGGCGTCGGGCGAGCTGGTAGAGGATCATGACCGCCACGGCGATCCCGACGACGCCGGCCAACGATCCGTAGCTGGGCCGGTCCGAGGCCAACAGGACCACGTCACCGAGGACACCCCAGGCCGCCACGAGCAGGGTGGTACCGGTCGACGCCCGGAGTATCCGGACCCAGGCCCAGGCAAACGCGATCTGTTCGACGATGAGGACCGCCGCGAGGGCTCCCGTGCCGAGGGCTGCGGCCGCCATCACCAGGCCGGTAGCCACCAGGGCCGCCAACGGCAAAGCACCCGGCGCCCATCGGGCTGCGGGGATGGACGCAGCCTCGTCCGGGACGAGGACGCCATGGGGCGTGCCGGGATCGCCTGCGCTCACCGGGCCATGCTGTCATGTCCGGCTCGGGCGGCTCACGTCGCGCCGTCCCAGCCGGGCGCGACCCCGGGCCGGGCGGCGAGGACCTCCGCGTCAACGGTCTCCCCAGCGGCGATAGCCTCCGGACCGACGATCTCCGGACCGACGACGAACAGCGTCATCCCCCGGCGAAGGGTGGGAGGGCCTCGACTACGCAACCGTCACGCAGGATGACCCCCGCCGGATCCCGCCGGCCCACGGGCTGGTCGTCGACGAGGTAGGAGCACCGTCGCAGCAGCGCCGGCAGGGTCCCGCCGTGGCGGGCCGCGACGACATCGAGCAGAGCGGCCAGCGTATCCGCGCCGATCTCCTCCTGGGACACCCCCGCGGCGTCCCTGGCGGCGGCCCAGTAGCGGACGGTCACCCGCGCGATCGACGCGGGCCGGCCCGCCCCTGCGGTCTCGTCCGTCACCGTCCTTCCGGCCCTTCGTCCGTCCTCGCGGCGGCGGTCCTCGCGGTCCTCGCGGTCCTCGCGGCGGCCAACGCGCGCGGATGTCTCAGCGTGAAATACCCGTCACGACAGCCGTGGACGATGAGCGGCGAGGTCGGTGCGACCGAACCAACTATCTTCACCGGAGAAGCGGGAATTGGTACGAACGCGTGGGGGCCGATACGCACCCGTAACAGGCGCCGTGCCACCATCCGGCCGGTGGGCCGCTCGGCCAGCCGATGGATCCGGCGCATCCGAGCGGTGTCCCGCACGAACCACCGGCTGGCCGCGCTCGCATTGGCTACCGCCTCCGGGGGATGCCGACGGCGATGGCTGTGGGCGGGCTCGCCCACCTGGATCAGCACGCCGTGCCGCGGCACGGCGGCACCGTCCACCGACCATCCCATCGACCATCCCGTGAGGCAGACCCGCTGGTAGCCGAGTCGACGGGCCGCGCCGGCAGCCACGCCGACGGCCGCACCGACATCCAGCACCTCGGGGTCACCGAAAGTGCACAGTCTGGTGGATCGGTCGTACGCTTGCAGATCCATGACCTGGACATCGGGATGTGGACGTAATCCGACCATCACTGTTTGCAGCGCCAGGCGTGACGTCGAACAGGAGAAGCCATGGGTGACCACTACAGCCAGATTGYGTGACGCACCGGGCACCCGACCGCTCCAGCGATCATGACTCGTGGTCGGGATCTCACCATCCGCCGTAGGTAGTGGCCCGTAGACGGTAGGAGCCGAGTAGGACACTCCGCTATCCTCCCCACATACCGGCCTTCGTTTCATGCCCATGACGGTCGTGAGACRCCCAGCGCCGGGCATCGAGTTACTCACCGGGTCGACGCTGCCCCACCACACACCACCTGGAGGAGTCGTCTTGAGCGTCGTCCTTTTGCTCACCAACGCCCCCGGTCCGTCCGCCGAGTCGTTTCCGTCGCTTGGGCTTCTCACCCACACCGTACGGGTCGCCCCGCTCGAGGCGAGCGCGCTGCTGGACGCCCCGCCGGTGGATGTGATCGTGGTGGATGGCCGCCGGGAGCTTGTGATCGCCCGCGGTCTGTGCCGGCTGCTACGCACCACCGGGCTCACCACGCCGCTGCTGGCGCTGGTGACCGAGGGTGGGCTGGCGGCGGTGTCCGCGGACTGGGGGGTTGACGACGTCGTCCTCGATTCCGCGGGTCCCGCCGAGGTCGAGGCCCGGTTGCGGCTGGCCATCGGTCGGGTCGCCGCCGCCGGCGGCACGGCCGAAGCCGGTGTCATCCGGTCCGGCGACCTGTCGGTCGACGAGACCACCTACTCGGCCAAGTTGCGGGGCCGGCCGCTCGAGCTCACCTTCAAGGAGTTCGAGCTGCTGAAGTACCTCGCGCAACACCCGGGCCGGGTCTTCACCCGCGCCCAGCTGTTGCAGGAGGTCTGGGGTTACGACTACTACGGCGGCACCCGCACGGTGGACGTCCACGTCCGGCGGCTGCGAGCGAAGCTCGGCCCCGAGCACGAAGCGATGATCGGTACTGTTCGGCACGTCGGGTACAAGTTCGTCGCGCCGCCCATCGCACCGCTGCCGGAGAACACCCCCGGGGAGGTCGGCCGGATCGGCCGTGACGAGTCCCGGACCCCCGAGCGGGTCTGACGTCACCGCGGACACCCGTCCGCCGCGTGGCATCCCGGCATCCCGGCACCCCGGGCACCGCCAGTAGGACGGCATCGCCGGCGCGAGGCCCAAATCCTGGCTCCAGGAGCCAGGATTYGGCCTCGCGTCCGGGGCCTCGCGACCGGGGCCTCCCGACCGCACCGTCGAGGGCCGCCCAGCGTCATACGGTCGTCCGGTGACCTCGCTGAGCTGGCAGCAGACCCTGAGCGCCATGGACGTGGACGACATCGTGAGCCTCCTCGCCGCCGCGGAGCGGGCGGACGGCACCGGGCCGGTGTCCGAGGACGTCCGGCTGGCCCTCCGGCCCGGACTGCGGATCGGCGCCGGCCGGCACCTGCTGGCCGTGTCGGCCGCCGCGGACACGAGCGGCCCGAATGTCCCGGACACCCCTGGTGACCAGAACGCCGCGGACACGTCGACCATGCCGGGCCGCGTCCCCGCCGGGCGGATCATCGGCTACGCCCATCTGGGCGGCGTGGACCAGGCACGGCAGGCCGAGGTGGTCGTCCATCCCGACCACCGCGGACGCGGCGTCGGCACGGCTCTGGTTGGCGGACTGACCGAGGCCCTCGCGGCGCCGTCGTCCCGCCTCGACATCTGGGCCCACGGCGACCTGCCGGCCGCCGCGGCACTGGCTACCCGGCTCACGTTCACTCGCACGAGGGTGCTGCTCCAGCTTCGGCGACCGCTGGCGGCCGGGACRCCCCTGCCGGACCCCCGGCTGCYGGCCGGTGTGACGGTCCGCACCTTCGTCCCCGACCAGGACGACCGGGCCTGGCTGGCCGTCAATGCGGCCGCCTTCGCTGATCATCCGGAGCAGGGCCGGTGGACCCTGGACGATCTGGCCCGGCGCCGGGCCGAGCCGTGGTTCGACCCGCGTGGCTTCTTCCTCGCCGAGCACGACGGCGCACTCGTCGGCTTCCACTGGACGAAGGTGCACGAGACCGACCAGACGCCGCCRCGGAACGCGCAGCCGGGGCCCATCGGCGAGGTCTACGTGGTGGGCGTGCTCCCGGGCGCGGGCGGCGCGGGACTCGGYCGGGCACTTACCCTGATCGGCCTGCGGCATCTGCAGGCCGAGGGGCTCGACTCGGTCCTGCTGTACGTGGACGAGGACAATGTCCGCGCCGTGCGGATGTACACCGGACTCGGCTTCATCACCTACGTCCRCGACGTCTCCTACCACTGGGAGAGGCCGTCCACGGGTTGATCCGGCCAGGGCCGGAAGGCCCCCGTGGCTCAGGCGCCCTGACGGGTCGCCAGGCCGCGCGCGGGGGCGGAGTCGCCGTGATCGACGTCTATCACGGCACTCAGGTTCGTGACATGCAGCAGGCGGTAGGCGTCCTCGTTGAGGTTACGCAGCACGAGACGGCCACCGGCCGAGCGCTGACGCTGGTGGGCGAACAGGATGACCGCCAACCCCTGCGAGTCGAGGAAGCTCACCTGCTCCAGATCMACGATGATCTCTTTTACTCCGGCGACCCGTGCGTCGAGCAGTGCCTCGCGCAGGGGATCCAGGGACGAATAGTCGATGTCGCCGGCCGGATGCACGACGATGGCATCACGGTCGGTCACCTCAACCCGCACGCTTGGCTCCATGGCTCCGCTTGCGACCGGACGGCGTGAGCGCCACGAGAAGCCGGCCGGGCTGCCTCCCGTGTCGCGCCGCGCCTTTGGGCAAGCGCGACCATGGCCCCGTACCCCGAYCGAGGTACTTCCACACGCGGCCGACCTCGCCAGGGGCGACTTCTCATCGCGCGTCCGTCAGCACGCTTGTCCGCGCCCCGCCCGTCGTCATCCGCCCGTCGTCATCCGCCCGTCCGTCCCGCATGCTCCCCGCCGCGCGGGATGGGATGACGAGCTGCCCGATGAGAGCGTCTACGCATGGACATCGACCCGCCCCGGACCCCGCCCCGGACCCCGCCCCGGACCCCGGATGACACTCCCCCGGACGTCATCACCTTCATCGGCCGGATCGACGGCACGGTCATCACCGTGGGAACGCAGCCCAGCGTCCCGCGGAGAACCCCGGTCGTCGTTCTCCGCACCCAGTCGGCCCTGCTCGACGTTCTCTGCGTCGCGCATCYCGTGCCGGACGAGGCGCACCGGCTCGCCGCTCTGTTGTCCAGCGCCGCGCTCTCCAGCGTGGGGCGCTCCGCGTCCCGGCCCTCCGGCGCTGCACCGCCGCCTGCCGACCTCGCCTGCGGGGTCCGCTCGCGGCACATCATCTCCGCTGAGGAAGGATCGAGCGCCGCGGAGCTCCGTCACGCGCTGGCTCTGCTACCGGCGGGGGCACGGCTCGTCGATTTCGTCTCCGACACCGACGTCGCCCTCATCTTCAGTGTCGACGATCCACCCTGGCCGACGATCAATCTGGGCGGGGGGCCGTCCGGGTGACCGAAGGTCCGAGGCCTGACCATGCGCCGCTTTGATCATCGAAAGGACGGCCAGAGCCGTGCGGGCAGCGGGCCGATCCTACAGGCACCCAGCAGGGGCAGACACCCAACAGGCCACGCCGCCGTCCCGGCCAGGTCCGGAATCCCACGAGGAGGAGCACTAGCTTCACCGAGAGTGATTGATCGTACAAGTCTGTTCGCATCCCCGGCCCAGGACAGCCCGACGACGCCGGTAGCGACACCGATGACGCTCGCCCGCGCCGCCACCGGACTGCGCCCAGTAATCAACGCTACCGGCGTCCTGCTCCACGGAGGGCTCGGCCGAGCTCCCCTGTCCGCGGCCGCCCGCGCGGCCCTCGACCTGGCAGCCGGCACGACCGACCTCGAGCTTGACCTCGGGACCGGACGGCGAGGACGACGAGGACGTACCACCCTGGCCGCGTTGGCAGCCGCGGTGCCCGCGGCGGCGGGCGTGCACATCGTCAACAACAACGCGGCAGGGCTGATCCTCGCGGTGACGGCGCTGGCCGGGCGGCGGGAGATCGTGGTGAGCCGCGGGGAGCTGGTGGAGACGGCGGACGGGTTCCGGCTGCCCGAACTGCTGGTCTGCACCGGGGCTCGACTGCGGGAGGTCGGCACCACCAACCGCACGACGCTCGGGGACTACGCCGACGCGATCGGGCCGGAGACCGGGCTCGTGCTGCACGTGCATCCGTCCAGCTATCAGGTGGTGGGGCTGACTGACACCCCTGCGATCAACGATCTTGCCGCGCTCTGCGCCGATTTCGAGATCCCCCTCGTCGGTGACTGCGGCTCCGGGCTGCTACACCCCGAGCCGCTCCTCGCCGATGAACCCGACGTCACGACCTGGCTCGGCTTCGGCGTCAACGTGGTCACGACCAGCGCGGACAAGCTGCTCGGCGGGCCTCAGTGCGGCCTGCTGCTGGGACGCGCCGACCTGATCGACCGGATACGTCGGCATCCGATGGCCCGGGCAATGCGGGTCGGAAAGCTCACACTCGCCGCGCTGGAAGCCACCCTCAGCCATCCCGACTCCCCGGTCAGGCAGGCGTTGCACGCCCGACCGGAACGGCTGACGACGCGGGCCGAGACGCTCGCCGCGTGGCTACGGCGTTCGGGCATCGCAGCCTCGGCTGTGGCGAGTCGTGCGGTCGTTGACGGTGGCGGGGGTGGATCGTCGCCGCTGCCGAACGACGCCGCATTCCGTCGATCGGGCGGCCACCGGCGCGAGGGCGCACGAGACGAAGACGGCATGGCCCCGGCGGGCCCGGAGAGTGGTCTGACGATCAGAGGGTTCGGCGGCTTCGGCCCGGAGCTGCCAAGCGCCGCGGTGGCCCTGGACGCAGTCATCGCCGCCCCCCTGCGCCAGGGCGAGCCGTCCGTGTTGGGCCGGGTGGAGCAGGGATGCTGCCTGCTCGATCTGCGGACCGTTCCGGTGGAACTCGATCCCGTCCTCGCCGCCGCCGTGCTGGCTGCCGCGGCCGAAGCCGGCGCGACCACGATCACCGACGCCCCGACCGAGCCGCACATCGCCGAGGATGCCGACGTCATGACGATCGAATCCATGGCCATCCCGCGCGCCACCGTGCCCGGCCGACGGGCGCCGTGAGCCTCGGCCGCCCCTACGACTCCCCGGCGTTCGCCGTCGCGGTGAGACGGCTGGGCTCGGTCGCCGCCGCGCCGACCCTGCTCTGCTACGGGCTCGTCCACCTGCTCGTCTGGCCCGGCGCACCCACGGGGACCCCGGATGAACGGTACCGGTGGAACGGGGAGTCCACGCTGCTCGACTCGTTCACGATCAGTGGACGGCCGATCCAGACCTCCACCTAACGCTAAAACAACGGAGAAATAAGCGATTCACGGTTCGCTCGGCGACGGCGGGGACCCGCATCGCTTCTTCGCACGTGGCGGGCCCGCCGACGGGCCCAGACATCAGGGCATTATAGCGCAAATGTTTCAAATCCGGCATATAACTCAAACTTCCGATTCAGGAATCTTGATTACCCATCGGCATCGATATACCGCTTACTGGGACCAGAGGCCGTAGAGGTGGTTCAGTACATCGTTGTGTACTGGTTGTGCTGATTGTGATCCTTTAAGGAGTGYGGCGGATGCAGTCGGCCACCTCGGATAGCGGCGTCCAAGGAGTCACGCAATGAGCGGGTACGACTATTCGGTTGCCATCCTCGGTAGCGGCATCGCCGGCTCGACGCTGGCCAATATCCTCGCCCGACACGGTCACCGCGTGGTTCTGATTGACAGTGGCACGCATCCACGTTTCGCGCTCGGGGAGTCGACCATCGGTGAGACGACCTATCTGCTGAAGTTGCTCGCCCAGCGGTTCGACGTCCCCGAGCTCGGCCATGTGAGCAGCTTMGAGGGCGTCCGCTCCCACGTCACCTCGGCCTGCGGAGTGAAGCGCAACTTCGGATTCGTCTACCACCACGAGGGTGCGCTCCAGAACCCCGAAGAGGTCACTCAGTGCAGCGTTTCGGAGTTTCCGAACGGCCCGGAAATGYACATGCACCGCCAGGACATCGATGCTTACCTCTTCTATACGGCCGTCCGTTACGGAGCCGAACCGCGGCAACGCACGATGGTGGAAAAAGTCGACTTCGCCGACGACGCCGCGACGCTGACGACAGGGGCCGGCGAACGGATCCGCGTTCGCTACGTCGTCGACGCCTCAGGACGCAACTCCGTGTTGGYGAACCAGTTCGCCCTGCGAGAGGATCCCTGCCGGTTCCGGACGAACTCCCGCACCCTGTTCACCCACATGGTGGGGGTCACCCCCTTCGACGAGGTGACCCTCMCGAGCGGGCAGCCGTCGCTGTGGCACCAAGGCACCCTGCACCATCTGTTCGACGGCGGCTGGCTGTGGGTGATCCCGTTCGACAATCACCAGCGGGCCACCAACCCACTGTGYAGCGTCGGGCTCAACCTCGACTCGCGACGCTTCCCCAGGGATCCCTCKGTACCCGCCGAGCAGGAATGGAACGCTTATCTTGAGCGGTTCCCCAGTATCGCGCGCCAGTTCGCCGGTGCMCGGCCCGCCTGGGACTGGATCTCCACCGGTCGCACCCAGTACTCCAGCTCGCGGACGGTCGGTGACCGCTGGGCGATGATGTCCCACGCAGCCGGGGCGATCGACGCGCTGTTCTCCCGTGGCATGGCCAACACCATGCAGGTCATCTACGCYCTCGCACCAACCCTGATAGAGGCCCTCGCCGACGACGACTTCTCGGCGGAACGCTTCGGCCACATCGACACGCTCAACCAGACGATCCTGGACGTCAATGACAAGCTCGTACACGGCTCCTATGTCTCGTTCCGCGACTTCGACCTGTGGCGGGCGTGGTCGAAGGTGTGGTTCCTGGGCTGGAACATGGGCATCTCCCGGATCGTCGGAACCTACTTCGGCTATCTGGAAAAGGGCGATCCGGCGCTGTTCGACCGCCTGCTCGACGCGCCACATCTGGGCACTTTCTGCCCCGATCTGCCGGAATTCCAGCCCTTCTTCGACTCGCTCAGCGCCGTGATGGACGAGGTCGAGGCCGGCCGGCTGGCCCCGGCCGCCGCCGTCGAACGGCTCGCCACTCTGCTGGGCGGCGCCGACTTCCTCCCCGCTCCGCTCCGGCTSGGCGATGTGCTGCGCCGCTGGCACGACGGCTCCTTCGAAGCCCAGCGCCGCATGTACGAGTGGGGGCGCACGAGTTCCCCCGAGCCGCTCCGCCGCTGGTACGAGTACGACCTCGACGACCTGCTCACCCGCACGGGTGGGGTGCCCACTCCGGCAACCCTCTAAAGGTCGGGCCGCTGAGGGTCGGGGCCATCCCGCCTCCATCCGCGACGGGATCGTCCTGATCGACGGCACCCGCGGAACGGCGAGAACAGCCCGCAGAACGGCGAGAGCAGGGAGGACGGAGGACGGCGATACGATCGGCGCCCTCGCCCTCTGCCTGGGCCAGGGGCATGGAGGGAGCCGCGGTGATGGAGACAATCATCCAGAATCGGGAGGACTGGATCCGGACGACGCCGGATCCGGCGTCGTCGTCCGTCCGCACCACGCCCCATTCACCGGCCTGCGCCCTGCTGGCGGCACGGGTCATCGAGGAGATGCTGGGCGAGCTGACGTTCCACCATCTCGGCATCCTCGTCGCGGACCTCGACGCTGCCCGGGAACGGTATGCCGTCTCCCTCGGGGTCGATGCGTGGGAGTCGCGGGTCGTCTCCGGCCCCGCCGTCTGGCGCGATCGACCGATCATGATCGAGGACGTCCGGATCGCGTTCGGYCGCTTCGGCAGCAGCCTGGTCGAGCTGGTGGAACCCGGCGAGCGGCCGTGGACAGGGCGGGAAATTCTCGACCAACGTGGCGAGGGGTTGTTCTCCATCGGCTACGAGGTCGACGACCTGCCGGCGTGCCTGCACCGGGCGGTCGCCGCGGGATGCCTGGTCGAGCAACTCCGGCCGGACGCTCGGAACCCGCGACGGGCCTATCTCGACGCGGGTTCCGGACTACTGATCGAACTCATCCCCGGGGGTGCCGGACAGAACGGTTGGTGATCACTGTCCGAAACCTGCCGTCCTCGCGGGCTTGTCCTGGCGGCCATCCAAATGTCATCATCAATCGAGRCCGCCCGGCACCCCCCGAGCCGGGCGGCCTCCCTGCAGGTACGGGCCTTCCGATGTTCCGCGGGCGCCGCTATGTTGCCGTGCGCATCTCCCCCGTCACTAGCAGCCAGCGTAAAGGCGAGAACCTCCAAACCGCCGGCGTCGAGAGATGAAGCATTAACAACACTCGTTGACAACATCCGTTGACAACACCCGTCACCCGTTCCTCGAACCAGAAAAGGCCAAGCCGTCAGGAGCCGTGAACGGCAATCCCGATGATCACACCGATGAGCGTCGTCGCGATGGCGACGAAGGTTGCAATCTTCCCCCGTCCGCTGCCCTGGTTCGGCCTGGTCACCGGTCCCGACCGGCAAGATGCTCCGCGACAAAGCGTTCCATGCCGGCGACGAAGGCACGCGCGTCCTCGGCGGGCCAGTCGTCGAGCATGCGCTGGAAGACGTCGGCCAGCCGACGCCGAGAGCGATCGATGGCGGCCCGGCCCTCGTCGGTGAGCGTCAGGCGGACCGCGCGGGCGTCATCGGGATCGGCCGAACGGCGCAGCAACCCGAGCGCCTCGAGACGATCACTGTGCCGGCTCACCACCGAACGGTCGATGCCGATCTCCATGCTCAGCTTGCGCGCCGTGGTCGGGCCCGTACGGGCCAGACCGTTGAGCACGGGGTAGACAGCCTCGTCGAGTCCGACGTCCGCCGAGGAGAGCAACTCCCCGAACAGACGCGTCCGGTTCGGCCGGGTCAGGAGAAGTCCGAGCGCTGTCGCGAGCCTCGCGCCGTCGTCTGAACCCACCACACGACCCTACTCTGCGTGCACCATGCACCAATTCGTGCGGGGTGCGGATCCACGCGGGGGCACCGACCCACGCGGGGCGTCGGTGGCGCRCGGGAGCGACGAAGACGCACGGAAGGAGGAAGTGCGATGGCTCACACCCGACCCGGCGGAAGGGTGCGACTGCCGGGCACGGCAGAATTGCCGGGGCGGCCCCGTGCAGAACCACCGCAAGGCACCAGGCAGGCGCCAGCACGCGACCGCGGATCCGGAAGGCACACCGTGACGGGCATGCTCACAGCACAGCGGACGAGTCCGATCGAGCAGATCACCGCCGATCATCGACGGGTCTCGGTGGACCTCGGCTCACGCAGCTATCCGATCGATATCGGTCCCGGGGTCCGCCGAATCCTKCCCGACATCGTCGCGCGGATCGGCGCCCGGCGGGCCGTCATCGTCTCGGCGCGGCCGCAGGACGCGGTTCCCGACCCGGGCGTGCCGGTACTGCGGCTGGCCGCACGGGACGGCGAGGCGGACAAGAACCTGTCGAACGTCGAGGCGCTCTGCGGCCGGTTCGCGGCTTTCGGGCTGACCCGGTCGGACGTCGTCATCTCCTGCGGCGGGGGAACCACCACGGACGTCGTCGGGCTCGCCGCGGCATTGTACCACCGCGGCGTGGCGGTGGTACACCTCCCGACATCCCTGCTCGCCCAGGTGGACGCGAGCGTCGGCGGGAAGACGGCGGTGAACCTGCCCGCCGGCAAGAACCTCCTCGGTGCCTACTGGCAACCCAGCGCCGTCCTCTGCGACACCGACCACCTGCGGACCCTGCCCCGGCGGGAGTGKATCAACGGCTACGGCGAGATCGCGCGGGCCCACTTCATCGGCACCKGGGACCTGCGCGGTCTGCCGGTGACGGAGCAGATCACCGCCAGCGTGGCGCTCAAGGCCGCCGTCGTCGCTCGGGACGAACGGGACTCAAGCCTGCGCCACATCCTCAACTACGGCCACACCCTGGGGCATGCCCTGGAGCGCGTCACCGACTTCGTGCTGCGCCACGGTGAGGCGGTGGCGATCGGCACCGTGTTCGCCGGCCGTCTCGCCGGGGAGCTCGGCCGGATCGGGGACGATCGGGTCCGCGAGCACCTGGACGTGGTCCGCGGCTACGGGCTGCCGACGGCCCTGCCCACCGAGGCGGACGCCGCCGAACTCGTCGCCGTGATGCGTCTGGACAAGAAGTCGACGAACACCGGCCTCACCTTCGTGCTCGACGGTGCGGACGGCCCACAGCTGGTGGGCGACATTCCGGAGGACCTGGTCATGAAGACGCTCGGCGACATGCCGCGCGGGCCGCTGGCCTGACGCCCGTGCCACCGGCCGCGCATGCTGTCACGGGCGCCACCCGTCTGTTCGCCGTCGTCGGGGATCCCGTCGAACAGGTACAGGCGCCGTCGTTACTCAATCCGCTGTTCGACGAACTCGGGCTTGACGCCGTCCTCGTACCGGTGCACGCCCGGCAGGCGGACTTCCCCGCCGTGCTCGATGGACTCCGGCGCATCGAGAACCTGGACGGCATCCTGATCACGATTCCGCACAAGGCCGCCGCCTGCGCCCTTGCCGACGAACGCAGTCCGGCGGCCGCGATCAGCGGGAGCGCCAACGCACTGCGCCGCGGCCCGTCCGGGCGCTGGCAGGCCGACAACTTCGACGGAGCGGGATTCGTCCGGGGACTGACGGCCGCCGGACGTCCGGTGGCCGGAACGCGGGTCTCGCTACTGGGCGCGGGCGGCGCCGGCAGCGCCATCGCGGCCGCGCTGCTCGACGCCGGCAGCACACGGCTGTCGATCTACGATCCGGATCGGGAGAAGCGCGACGGCCTGCTCGCCCGCCTCGACGAGCATTGGCCGGACCGCGCCGTCGGCGTCGCGACACCCCTGCTGCACGATGTCGATCTCGCGGTGAACGCCACGCCGCTCGGCCTGCGTCCGAACGATCCGCTCCCCTTCCCGCCGGATGGGCTCGCGGCGGGCTGCGTCGTGGCGGACATCATCATGAAACCGCCCRACACCCGCCTGCTGCGGGCCGCGGCCGCACTCGGCCTGCCGACCCATCCGGGCATCCACATGCTCGCCCACCAGATCGGCTTCTACCGCTCGTTCTTCGATCTCGTCCCGGCGGCACCCGCCTGACGACCTGCGAGGGCTCATGCGTGCACCATCCCCAACCGGCTGTCTGGGTATCGACGTGGGCGGCACCAAGGTCGCGCTGCGCATCGAGGCCGCACAGGCCGGGACGGCACAGGCCAGGACAGCACAGGCCAGGACAGCACAGGCCGGGGCCGCACAGGCCGGGACGAACCCGATGGGAGGCGACGAGCAGATCGGCCCGAGCAGGCCGAGCGGACCGGAGGGTCCCGTCAGGCCGGTGGAGACAACCTTCCAGTGGTCGCCGTCGGCGACCGCCACCCAGGACATCGACGATCTCGCCGCACACGTTGCCGCGCTGACTGCCCGATGGGGCGGTCGGGTTGACGCCGTCGGCGTGGCGATGCCCGCGACCATCGACGCCRCCGGCCGGGTCACAACATGGCCGGGCCGGCCGGCCTGGACCGGGCTCGACCTCGGCGCCGCGCTGCGGGATCTGCTGCCGGGCAGCACCGTGGTCTGCGGCGACGACGGCGATCTGGCCGCGCTCGCAGAGGCGGACGCGGCCGGCTGTGAGAACGTGGTCTACCTGGGAGTCGGGACGGGCGTCGGCGGCGGGATCGTGCTCGGCGGCCGGTCCTGCCCGGGGCCCGGTCGCGGCTCCAGCGAGATCGGACATCTGATCATCTCGTCCGACGGGCCCAGCTGCGACTGCGGCCGCCGCGGATGTGTGCAGGCAACCGCGTCCGGGCCGGCCACCCTGCGCCGGGCCACCCAGCGGCGTGGTGCGGAGGTGACCTTCGCCGAACTGCGCGCAGCCTGGCTCGCGGCCGACGCMTGGGCGGTGCGGACGGTGGGCGAGAGTGCCGCGGCGATCGCCACGGCCGTCATCGGGCTGACCGAACTGCTGCATCCCGCGATGGCGGTGGTCGGCGGCGGGTTCGCGGCCGGCCTGCCTGGATTTCCGCGGGCGGTCGCCGAGCACGCCCAGACCCTTGCCCGTCCGGGACATCCGCCCGCGCCCGTCCGCCCAGCGTTGCTGGGCGGCCTGTCCTCCCTGTTCGGAGCGCTCCTGGCGGCTCAGTCGCCGGCGAGGATCGGCCGGCTGGCCTGAGCCGCGGGGACACCGGCGGTGCCGGCGGGTTCGACCGGGTGCGGCCGGAGAAGGGACAGCAACTCCGCGGGCCGGCGCAGCACCGCGTCCGGCCCGGCCGCGACCAGCTCGGCGCCGTCCGCCTCGCCCCACAGCGCGGCCACCGCCATCACGCCGGCCGCACGCGCGCTCTCCAGGTCGGCGACCGCGTCCCCGATCATCATCGCCTCATTCGGCGCCACGCCCAACAGCTCAAGTGCCCGGTTCACGATGTCCGGCGCCGGCTTGGGACGGGCGATCTCATCAGAGCCGATGACATAATCGAAGATCGGCAGAATGTCGAGCTCACCCAGCAGGTGCCGGGCCCGTGGACCCGCCTTGCCGGTGGCGACCGCGAGCCCGAGGCCGCGCTCGTGCAGGCTCCGCAGCAGCGCGGCGACCCCTTCGAAGAGCACCACCTGGTGGGCCAGCCGATAGCTCTCGCGGACGAACGGCTCCTCCATCTCCAGCGGCAAATTCATAATCCGCATGATGTCCGGGAAGTAGCGTCCCAGGTGCCGGTTGTACTGCTCGAACGGGGGCTCGCCGGGACCCACGACCTCGGCGTAGGCGATCGTGAACGCCTGCCGCATCACTCCGAAGCTGTCGACCAGCACCCCGTCGAGATCGAAGATGACCGCACGTTTCCGTGTTCCGGACGCCGCACCGGTCCCGATGGTCGTCCCCGCACCGGTCCCGGTGGTGGTCATGGCCGACCAGGGTTTCAGCTCAGTTCCCACGTGCCCCCCCGGGCTCGACGTTGGGTGCCGTTCGATATTCGTGACACAGGTCGTGACACAGGTCGTGGATGCGTGACCTCAGCGAGTCGCGTGCGCGAGCGGCGCGACGGACCGGTGCGAGCGCGCGGAGTCGTAGAACCTCTCGATGGCGGCGATCGTCGGGCGGACCTCCTCGATCGCCCGCCCCCGGGACGCGGGATCCGCCAGCAGCGCGGGCAGTTCATCGAGCTGGCGGCGGTACTCCGTTCCGATCGGTTCGTCGGGCACAGGCACCGCCACGGTCTCGCCGGCCCGGGTGCGGGTCAGAACCGAACGATCCTGCCGGTTTGGACCGAAACCGAACGTGCAGCGCAGCGACGCGGTGCCCGCGGCACCCTCGACGTTGATCAGGGTGACGTCCCGGGCCTCGTGCGAGGCCCAGCTCGCCCGCAACGACACCGAGACCCCGTTCTCGGTGACCAGGAAGCCACGTGCGGTGTCCTCGACGTCACCGCCGACGCCGACAGCCGGCCCGGTGCCATCGTCGTGACGCCAGGAGGCCGCCCAGGAGCCGTCGCTGACGAAGTCGTCCGAGATCGTCCCGACCACCTGCTGGAAACGGACGCTGCCCAGCAGCGGGGTGAGGGTGTCGAGCAGGTGCCAGCCGAGGTCTACCAGGGCTCCGCCGCCGGAGAGGTCCCGCCGGGTGAACCAGCCACCGGCGTCGGGAATGCCCCGGGCCCGGATCCAGGCGAGATCGACGTGCCGGATGGCACCGAGCCCGTCGGCGAGCTCGTAGAGCCGGCTGACATCCGCCCGGTACCGCGCGGCGCTCCCAGCGAGCAGGATGGTGTCGCCCGCGCGCTCGGCCGCCGCGAGCCGGTCGGCCTCGGCCGAGCTCAGGCACACCGGCTTCTCCAGGAAAACCGGAATACCGGCGCTCAGCAGCCGGGCTGCGATCTCGGCGTGCCGGTGGTTGGGCACCGCCACGACCGCGAGGTCGACCTGAGTCCGGTCGATCTCGTCGACGTCGGCGAGCACGGCCAGGCCCGGGTCGGCCCCGGCCGCCGCCCGGCGGGCCCCGGAATCGGAATCGACGGCCGTGACCACGACGAACTCCGGGTGTTCTCGCAGCCGGGGAAGCCAGATCGACCGGCCGGCCCAGCCCAGCCCCACCACGGCGACCCGCAGCGGAGTCCGCGTGGGGTTGCCGGTCTCGCCTCGGCTCACAGCTCGGCCAGGGTCTCGGCCACGATGGCCGCGACCTGGTGCATCTGTTCTTCGGTGCCGAGCAACGTCCGATGGTGCAGCCAGACGCCGTCCGCGCTGATCGCCTCGGTGTTCGGGCAGCGCTTCGCGATCTCGTCCACCGTTTCGTCCGGGGCACCGGTCTCCCAGAAGCCGTTGGACCGGTAGATCGCCCGGAACGCGGCGAAAGCGGGCAGCCCGCGGTCCACAAGGGCGTCGACGAACGCGTTGCGGCGCTCCTCACTGAACCCGGGCAACCGGAACATCGCCATGTAGTGCGGATTGCGGTCACACCGGTCGTCGCGGCCCTGCGGGACGACACCCGGGATGTCGGCAAGCGCGCCCGCCAGCACCGGCCAGCGCTCCTCACGCGTGTCAATCTGGCCGGCCAGGCGGCCGAGYTGGGCACGCAGGACCGCGGCGGAGAACTCGTTGAGCCGGAAATTCGACCCGGAGGTCTGGTGGAGGTACCGGCGGTCCGTGCGTGGCCGCCCGCAACTGTGCCGCAGGAAGCCGAGTTCGTACAGCTCGGCGTCGGGGAAGGTGACGGCGCCGCCCTCGCCGGCGGTCATGAGCTTGCCGTTCTGGAAGCTGAACGCCGCCACCGAGCCCAGCTCGCCGAGCTTCTTACCCTGCCACTGCGCACCGTGCGCGTGCGCCGCGTCCTGGATCAGCGGAACCCCGGCATCCGCGGACAGCTTCGCCAGGGCGTCCATGTCGCAGACCTGGCCCGCCATATGCACCGGCATGATCGCCCGAGTGCGCGGGGTCACCGCGGCCGCCGCGGCGGTGACCCCGATGCAGTACGTGCCCGGGTCGATGTCGACCGGCACGGCCACCGCGCCGAGGCGCTGGGCCGCCTGCGAGGAGGAGATGAAGGTGAACGCCGGCACGATGACCTCACTGCCGGGTCCGACCCCCAGGACCTGCAACGCGAGCTCCAACGCGTGCGTCCCGTTGGTTACGGCGAGGGCGTAGCCGGCCCCGTGGTAGGCAGCGAATTCCCGCTCGAAAGTGTCGACCTCACTGCCGCCCATGCGCCACCACTGGCCCTGTTCCAACGCCCGGATCAGACCACCGCGCTCCTCGTCGGAGTACTGCGGCCAGGCCGGCAACTCCGGCGCTGGCCGTGCTCTACCGATCATGATCCCCACCCTTTTCTTGCCCGTGACCGTATCGTTGTTCTTCGCGCCGGGATCGAGGTTCCGTCGGCGGTTCCATTATCGCGATCGGCGAAGGAATCTACGCGAGAGGATGCATGACGGACGGTACCTCGGTACCCCCGGGTTCCCCATCGCCCTCCGGACATGACACGCTAATATCAACGGACAGACTACAGATAGACTTGATAAGAACACCCCAGCTGGCCCTTTCTGCTTGCAGGTGTCCAGCAGGTGGCTTTGCTATAAATGTGGGGTTCCGGATCAGAAACGCCGACCATCGAGCCGGCCAGCATGTCTGTGAGGCGCCGTGACCACGCTACTTCTCCTGAATGGCCCCAATCTGGGCATACTCGGCCGACRCCAGCCGGAAGTCTACGGCACGGCGACACTGGCCGATATCGAGGCGGCCGTCGCGGCTCGGATCTCGGACCGCGGATGGAAACTTGTCTCCGTACAACGTGAATCCGAAGGTGAATTGATCCACACCATTCAGGATAATTACGACTCGATCGGTGCGATCGTCAATCCAGGTGCGCTGATGATGTACGGCTGGAGCCTTCGTGACGCTTTGGCCAATTATCCGAACCCGTGGATCGAGGTCCATCTCTCCAATGTCTGGGCTCGGGAGTCCTTCCGGCACGAATCCATTCTCTCGGCGCTCGCCCGGGGAGTGATCGTCGGCCTGGGGGCCCTCGGATACGAGCTTGCCGCTCAGGCACTGCTGGACCTCGTCCCCACGCCGAGCTGAGACGTCCCGCCGGACCGGGAACGACTCTTCGGATGACTGGTCACGCGAAGTGGCGTTCGTATCCCCTTCCCGACGTGACCAGGCCACCCGCGACGTGGAACTCCCCCGCGCCGGGCCGGCCGGCGTCGGACGCACGAGCGCCCTCGGCCCGGTGTCATCTCCTCGGCCGTGTCGGTTCCTCGGCCGTGTCGGTTCCTCGGCCGTGTMGGTTCCTCGGCCGTGTCGGTTCCTCGGCCGTGTCGGTCCGGCTCGGGCTTCCCGGCAGGCCGAAGAAGCAGGGTGGCGCATTGCTGGAATATGGCCGTATGACCCTTTAGGATATTTTTGAGTGATATGCCGCAAAGATCGGACCGGGGCCGTCGTACTTCCGCATCCGCAATGCCGGCGGGAGAGTGCCGCCCATGACAACGCACCCCGTTCATCCCGTTCATCCCGTTCATGAGGAACGGTCCTCCCAACGGACGATCATCCGCCGGGATTCGCCGATGGGCCTGGCAGTGGACCTGTCGGTGGGCCTGGCAGTGGCGGGCCCCACCACCCCCTACCAGGTGACCACCTCCAGGCGACCACCTCCGCCGGGAGCGCGGTGAGCTACTCCTGCGCGGTGAGGGCGTGGGTGGCTGCCGCGGCAACGGCGGGGGCTAGCCGTGGATGGTCGAGGGGAGGCAGCACGCTGCCGGGCGGCGTCTGACCGACGAGGGCGTGCACGGCGGCGAGGCGGGCAGCGGGGGTGACCGGGCGGCGAGTGGTGACGACCGCCCGCAGCAGTCCGGGCAGCGCGTGCAGCGGACGCGGGCCCGAGGTGGCGCGGGCCAGCGGAGGGGGCGTCTCCGGGYGGATCCGCAGGACGGGAACGCCCTTGGGCGGCGCCGCCAAGCCGATCAGGTCGACGATCAGATCGAGTTCGGGGGCAAGCAGGTGCAGCGGCTGGATGCCGTAGTCGACCGGATCGTAGAGGGTGATCTCGTGGAGGCCGACACCGATCAGTAAGCCGGCGAGATCGCCGCCCCGAGCCGGGTCCACGACGGCGACGCGGGCCCGCCCCGGCGCGATGTCACGCGCCCGGAGATGGTTGAGGACCGCGGCCGCGGCGGCGACGGCGAGACCGTCGTTGACGGTGTCGAGCAGCAGATGCGGGGCGGCGGACCGCAGCGCGGCGCGGGCGGCGTCGATGCGGCGGACATGCGTGTGGACCAGGACGGTGGCGGCGAATCCCGGAGCGATCATGCCGATCGCCGCGGCGAGCTCGGCGGCGGTACGGGCTGCGATCGGCATGGGGATGACGTCGAACCCGGTCGCCCGGTGCAGGTGGACCGCCTGGGACTCGACCGCTGGCAGGGCCGCCTCGGCGGCCAGCGGCTCAAAGTCCAAGACGGCGCTGCCGTCGGTGAGCAGCGCCACTCGGCGCGGCCGGCCGGTGAACCGGTCGGTGTGCGTCGGGTGCATGGCCAGGTGGCTGATGACGCGGCGGTCGGCGTCAGCGTCCAACAACGCAAGATCGTGACCGGTCGTGACCGACGCGCGGAGACACTGGGCGAGTTTGCCGGTCGACGCGACGGTGAAGACGGGATCCTCGGTCTGCAACAGGTCGGCACCCAGCCGCTCCCGCAGCGCCCGGACCAGCCAGGTCAATGTGGACCCGCTGTCGGCATCCAACGTGATCCGCCGGCCGCCCCCGGGATCCGGCTCGTCCGCGTAGCACGTCACGGGGCCGGGGGCTGCGGCGACGACCGCCTCGATGATCATCGTGGCCCGGTGCGGAACACGGACCGTGACGCTGTAGGCGGGGTTGACCCCGGCTGAACCGGCCGGACCGGCCGGACCAGGGGGCGTCACGCCGGCTCCACCCGTGCCCGACTCCGTCCGGTGCGCGCCGGTCCCCCAGCCGGCCCCTCGGCGGGGCTCCCCTCCGCGGGAGTCCCACCTGCGGGAGTCCCGGGCATCGGTCCACCACATTTCATGCTCATGAGGAGCTTGTCTCCGCTTCGCGCAACTCGGCCAACAGTCCGGCCTGCCCGGCCGCCATCTCGGTCAGAATCCGCCGGGCCGCGCGCATCAGCTCCGCCACGTCCCCGCCCGCGAGCGCGTACACCACCGTCGGGCCGTCCCGCGTCGCGGTCACGATCCCGGACCGGCGCAGCACCGCGAGCTGTTGGGRAAGGTTCGACGACTCCACCTCGATCGCGGCCAGGAGATCCCGCACCGGCATCGGCCCGTCCTGCAGCAACTCCAGCACCCTAATTCGCACCGGATGGCCAAGCATGCGAAAAAACTCCGCTTTAGCCTGGTACAGCGGAACCCGCCTCGTCACGAGCCACCTCCCGTCGACCCCACGCAGCTCCGGCCGAGGCCTACCGGCCGAGGTACCGGCCTGGCCGGAGTACCGGCGACCGCCCACCCAGAGATCACGCCGGCACGGTGAGTAGCGCCACGACCCGTTCGCGCCCGATGGCGACCTCCCCGCCAGTTACAGAATTTATCAACTGTTCGTTACCACACTTCGGAGTCGRGAAACAGCTCTTTATCGCACGGCACGGCTCTGCGGGGGCCGCTGTGTCCGAGATCTCGCCCACTCCATACTTTTTAGCATGTAAATTGAAGAAACCTTCAATTTTTCATCCCAGTATATGGGAGGATCGGATCCGCATCGAGATGACGACGGGGCAGGCCGAGGACCCCCGGCCCCACTGCCCCGCCCCCATAAGGACGGCCCCGTCACGCTGGCCCAGGCCACTCGGCCGGCTGGAACTCGGCCGGCTCCTGCCCGGCCGGGCCGATATCGAGAGCATGCGCCGCCAGCCAGGCCGTGACCTGCTCGCGGGGATGACCGTCGCGGTGGTCGCGCTGCYGCTCGCGCTGGGATTCGGGGTCTCCTCCGGCCTCGGCGCGGCCGCCGGACTGGTGACGGCGATCGTGGCGGGTGCTCTCGCGGCGGTCTTCGGCGGGTCGAACCTGCAGGTGTCCGGGCCGACCGGCGCGATGACCGTCGTGCTCGTGCCGATCGTGCACCGGCACGGGCCGGCTGGTGTGCTGACCGTCGGGCTGCTCGCCGGGATGATCCTGCTCGCGCTCGCGGTCCTGCGGGTCGGCCGCTCCGTGCGATATGTGCCGGCGCCCGTGGTGGAGGGATTCACCGTCGGCATCGCCGCGGTGATCTTCCTTCAGCAGGTTCCCTCGGCCCTGGGGGTGCACGCCCGAAACGGTGACCGGGTGACCGGCGTGGCCTGGGCGGCCGTGGCCGACTTCGTCCACCGGCCGCACTGGCTCGCGCTGGCGCTCGCCGTCGGCGTCGCGGCGACGATGCTGGTCGGCGCCCGGCTGCGGCCCACGGTCCCGTTCTCGCTGCTCGCCGTGGCCCTCGCGACGGCCCTCGTCACGGCCCGCGAGTGGGACGTCACGACCCTCGGCGCAATCCCCGCCACCCTGCCCGGTCCCTCGCTCGGCTTCCTCGACATCACCGCGATCCCGACGCTCGCCACGGCCGCCGTCGCCGTGGCCGCGCTCGCAGCCTTGGAGAGCCTGCTCTCGGCCAGTGTGGCCGACGGGATGACCGTCGGCCAGAACCACGACCCCGACCGGGAGCTATTCGGCCAAGGGCTGGCCAACCTCGCCGTCCCGCTGTTCGGCGGGGTGCCCGCCACCGGCGCGATCGCCCGCACCGCGGTCAACGTCCGCTCGGGTGCCTCGTCCCGGCTCGCCRCCCTCGCGCACGCCGTGGTCYTCGCCGGGGTGATGCTCGCAGCCGCTCCCCTGGTCGCGCGCATCCCGCTCGCCGCGCTCGCCGGTGTTCTGCTCGCCACGGCGGTGCGGATGGTCGAGGTCTCCTCGTTGCGCACCCTCGGCCGTGCGTCACACTCCGATGCCCTGGTCATGGCGCTGACCGCCGGGGCGACCCTGGCGCTCGACCTCGTCATCGCCGTCGTCCTCGGCCTCGCGGTCGCCKGCGCCCTCGCCCTGCGCGCAATCGCCCGAACCGCGCGGGTCGAGGAGGTGCCGCTGGACCCCGGCGATCATCACGATTCCGAACACGCGCTACTCGCCGAGCACATCGTCGCCTACCGTATCGACGGCCCCCTGTTCTTCGCCGCCGCCCACCGCTTCCTGCTGGRGCTCACCGAGGTGGCCGACGTCGAGATCCTCATCCTCCGGCTGTCCCGGGTCAGCGCCGTCGACGGCACCGGCGCCCTCGTCCTGCGCGACGTCATCGACCGGCTCGAACACCGCGGCGTCAAGGTGTATGTGTCGGGGCTGCGACCCGAGCATGCCAAAGCGGTGGCCGCCGTCGGTCTGGTGGACCGGCTGCGCGGCCAGGGACGCCTGTTCGACTCCACCCCGTCGGCCATCCAGGCTGCCCGGGACCATCTCCACCACACCGGCGCCCTGGCTGCCGTCCCCACCTGAGCCCACGCGGCGTTAGCCCACGCGGCGCTAGCCGCGGTCGCGCGGCTCGCGACGCAGCCCGCCCCACAGGGGACTCTGGTCCCACCAGCCGGAGGCTGGCGATCGACATGACGGATGTGCCCCAGGCAGGAATCGGACCTGCGGCCTACCGCTTAGGAGGCGGTCGCTCTATCCACTGAGCTACTGGGGCCGGCGAGGGACACCGGGTCTGGCTCGTGCAACAGATCATACGGGGCCGCGGAGCAGCCGGCCCGAGGGGACACCATGGATTCCGATCGGCAAGGCATCCGCACACCGTCCACAGCCCGTCGGCACGCTCGATCTACCGCAACGACCGATTATTACCGAAGGCTAATGACCGCCATCGAGGACCGTGGCCGCCCGGCACTGTGTACCGGCACAGCGCGATCAGCCGAACTGCTCGGCCATCTCGACGAGTTCCTTGCATTTCGGACAGATCGGGAAACGCGAGGGGTCCCGCACCGGTTCGAACTTGTAGCCGCACAACGCCGTAACCCGGCCACCCTCGATGGACGCGCGAACGATCTCCTCACGACGAGCGTAGTGAGAGTGATCGTCACCTTCGTCCGTCTGGGTGTTCGATGTCTCGGGCGCGATCTGAGTCGTGCTCATGGCGTCGAGTCTAGTGCCGCGGGCGCCGATGCCGGCCCTGGGTGCAAGCCCRCGCGCGGGACGGGTGCCGCACGAGGACACGCCGCCGGACCGAGGCCATACCCGCCGAACCGAGGCCATGGAACACGTCGTGGAACACCGACCCCGGTCCGGGGGAAGGGGCCGACGGGACATCGAAACCGGCCAGCCGGCATGGTCTTCGGGGGGCAGATGGCTCTTGTGAGTCCCAGGCTGAGCGTACCCTGGAGAGGACGAAGGAGACCGGTGACTGGATTGATCGACAGTACCGAGATGTACCTCCGAACCCTGTACGAGCTGAGGGAGGAGGGCATCCCCCCGCTGCGCGCGCGTCTGGTGGAGCGCCTGCATGTCAGCGCGCCGGCCGCRAGCGAGTCGACGGCTCGTCTGGCCAACGAGGGGCTGGTGTGCCTCGCCGACGACCGGACCGTGCAGTTCACGGAGAAGGGCCTGCTGCGGGCCACCGCCGTCATGCGCAAGCACCGCTTGGCCGAGCTGCTGCTCACGAAGGTCATCGGGTTGGACTGGGCGCTGGTACACAACGAGGCCTGTCGGTGGGAGCATGTAATCTCCGACGAGGTCGAGGCGCGCCTCACCGTCCTGCTCGGCGATCCGAAGCGCTGCCCGTTCGGTAACGAGATCCCGCCTTCCCAGCAGCACCACACCACGGCACGGCCGGCTTCCGCCCCGGTGAGCCTACTGGCGTCGGCCGACCTCGCCTCGTCCGGCGGTGGCAGGCCGGTCACGGTGAGCTGGATCTCCGAGCGGTTGCAGACGGACGAAAGCATCATGCGCCGGCTTCAGGACGCCGCGATCGTCCCCGGTGCGCAGATCACGCCGGGCTCCCGCGGCAACCTGATCCACATCGTCACTCCCAACGGCCAGACCGACGCGGAGATCAGCCGTAGCACCGCGGCTCTCGTTTACGTCGACCGCTGAGTCGACCGCTGAGTCGTCGCCCACGGCACCGTCGCCGTCGCCATCCTGATCGCTTCCGCCAGCGGCCGATGGTGTCACGCTCCCGGCCGCACACCCCCCCGGAAGCTCGACCACCAGATCTTCTCCACCTTGACCACCTCCCCGGTCCGCGGAGCGTGGATCATCTTCCCGCCCCCGATGTAGATCCCGACATGATCAAGATCGGCATGGAAGAAGACGAGATCGCCGGGAATGAGGCCCGCCCGGTTCACGCGGCGCCCCTCATTCCATTGTGATCCGGTGTAGTGGCTCAGCGAGACCCCGGCCTTCCCCCAGACCCACTGCGTCAGGCCGGAGCAGTCGAAGGACTTCGGCCCCGCCGCAGCCCACACGTAGGGCTTGCCCAGCTGGGCGTATGCCTCCTGCACCGCGCGCGACGCGCCACCGCCGCCCGTCGGCGGGATGGGTGCCGGGGTAGTCGGGGCCGCGGCGAACGCCCGGCCCGCGGCCGCGACCGCGGCCGACTCCTTCCGATAACGGACCCGTTCGGCCGCGGCCTTCCTGGCCGCCGATGCCGCGGCGGCGGCCGCCGCCGCCCTGCGGGCCCGCGCGGCGGCGGCTTGGCGCTCCCTGGCCCGCCGCTCCAGCGATGCGTAGCGGGATTCGAGCCGCTGCAGCAGGCTGCGCTGCTCGGCGGCGGACGCCTCGATGGACCGCTTCCGTGCGGCGAGCCGCATGACGATCTTCCTCTTGCCCGCAAGTGCCACGTCAGCGCTCCGGCGTGCCTCGGTGAGATCCCGACGCGCGAGCCGCAGGCCAGTGTCCGCCACGCGTTGCCGGCGGGCCAGCGCATCGACCGCACCGGCCCGGTCGAGTACCTGTCGGGGGTCGCCGGTCAGCAGCAACGACAGTTGCCCGAATCCCCCGGCCCGATTCGCCGACACCGCCAACCCCCGGTGTTTGTCCGAGGCCTGCCGTACAGCGTCGTCAGCGCGGTCGACCCGCCCGGCCGCGGCAGCCGCGGCCCGCTCGGCCTCGACCAGCCGAATACGTTCGGCGTTGAACACCTCAGTGGCAATCGCCGTCTGACGAGTGGATTCGTCCAGCCGTACCCGGGTACCGTTGATCTCCGCCTGCAGGCTCTGCAGGCTCTGCAGGCTCTGCGGGCTCTCCGGGCTCTCCGGGCTCTCCGGGGCCGACCCGGAGGCCGGAGTCGTCGGCGCCGCCCAGGCGGATCCGGCAAACCCCCAGACAACCGGAGGTCCGGCGACGAGAATGCCGACCAGTCCGAGAACAATGGGCGCTCCGGCTTTCGGACGCCATCCGGTCGGATCGTTCCCGGTCGGCTGGGGATCGTCGGTCGGGCCGGCGGCGGGAGTCTGCCTTGCGACGTGTTTCGAAGTTCGCCGGCCGAACCCGGATGGCGGGACATCACGGGGACGGCGGGGCCCGGGGCGCGGTTCGCCGGCGCTATGCCAGCCCTCCGTGGGGACACTGCTCACACTGCCGGACGGTAACTCTATGCAGTTATACAGTCACGGAAGCACGCCGTGACGAGCGGAGAGTCTCCAAGCACCCACCGCCAGCCGATGAGATCGGGTCACAGGCCACCCAATTTAGCGATTTCACATGCCAGAAACAGCTAAGACACAGGTCGGGAACAGATCTTGCCGACTCTTCGGACCCGAGGATCCGGGACGAGCGCAGCGTGGCCGGGGACCGGGTGAGCGCAGTCCGCGCATCGCGCGGGGAATGACAGGAGAGACATGGACAAATTGAATTCGGGCGATACCGCGTGGATGCTCATCAGTTCCGCGATCGTGCTGTTCATGACGCCCGGACTGGCGTTCTTCTACGGTGGCATGGTCCGAGCGAAGAACGTGCTCGGAATGATCATGCAGAACTTCTTCTGCATCGGGATCGTCACGCTGATCTGGTCGGTCATCGGGTTCAGCGTCGCGTTCGGCGAGGGTAACGGCTTCTGGGGCGGATTCGACTTCTTCGCTCTCCAGGACCTCTCCGGCAGCGACGGCGCGATCCCGTACGTCGTGTTCGTCGCCTTCCAGCTGATGTTCGCGATCATCACGCCCGCCCTCATCACCGGCGCGATCGCCGATCGCATGAAGTTCAGCGCCTTCGCGATCTTCATCCCGCTCTGGTCGCTGCTGGTCTACTCGCCGATCGCACACTGGGTGTGGGCGAGCAAGGGCTGGTTGTTCGAGCGCGGCGCGATGGACTTCGCGGGCGGCACGGTCGTCCACGCCAACGCCGGTATCGCGGCGATCGTGCTGGCGCTGGTCCTCGGAAAGCGGGCCGGTTGGCCGACCGGCGACTTCCGCCCCCACAACGTCCCGTTCGTTCTCCTGGGCACCGGCATCCTGTGGGTCGGATGGTTCGGGTTCAACGCGGGTTCCGCGCTGGGCGCCAACAAGGTCGCCGGATACGCCCTGCTCAACACCCAGATCGCGACCGGCGTCGCGATCCTCGGATGGCTCGCGGTCGAGCAGCTGCGCGACGGCAAGGCGACCACCCTGGGAGCCGCCTCCGGCGCGGTCGCGGGTCTGGTGGCCATCACCCCGGCCTGTGGTTTCGTCTCTCCGATGGGTTCGATCGCCATCGGCGGCATCGCCGGCGTCGTCTGYGCCCTGGCCACCTCGATCAAGGGCAAGGTCGGCATCGACGACTCGCTCGACGTCGGTGCGGTCCACCTGGTCGGCGGTGTGCTCGGAGCCCTGCTGACCGGCCTCTTCGCCACCGTCGACACGAACGAGGCCGGCAAGGACGGTGTCTTCTACGGCGGCCCGTGGAGCGTCTTCGGGGAACAGGCGCTCGCCGTCGGCGCGACGCTGGGCTACTCGGCCGTCGTGACGGCGATCATCGCTCTCGCCCTGAAGTACACCATCGGTCTCCGGCTGAACGCCGACGACGAGATCGCCGGCATGGACGAGGCGTTGCACGGGGAGACGGCGTACCGCTTCACGTCCATCGGCGGTAGCGGCTCGCTGTCCACGAGCAGCATCAGCCCCGTCAAGGTGCCCGAGGAGGCCCAGGCATGACCAAGCTCGTCACCGCCRTCATCAAGCCGTTCAAGGTCGACGACGTGAAGGCGGCGCTCGAGACCCTGGGCGTGCACGGACTGACGATCTCCGAGGTCCAGGGCTACGGCCGGCAGAAGGGCCACACCGAGGTCTACCGCGGCGCCGAGTACAAGGTCGACTTCGTGCCAAAGATCAAGATCGAGGTGGTCGTCGCGGACGGGGCGGTCGACGATCTGGTCGCGGCGATCACGTCGTCGGCGCAGACCGGCAAGATCGGCGACGGCAAGATCTGGGTCGTTCCGGTCGAGTCGGTGGTACGGGTCCGTACCGGCGAGCGGGGGGCGGACGCGCTGTAGTAGTGCCGGGCGTGGCAACGCCACCGCGGCACGGCTCCATCGCACCACCCGGCACCCGGCACCCGGCACCACGCACCCCCGGCACCCGGCACCCGGCACCACGCACCACCCGCGACACCGCACGACCTGGTACCACCCGAGACCACAGTTGCGCTGGTGCGCGTTTCTGTGTCCTCGGCTCGGCGCTCCACTGGCCGTGATCGATCCGGACCCGAGATCGATCACGGCCAGACGGCCGAACGGAGGAGGACAGCCATGACGGACCGCCTGGAGATCCTCAAGGGCCGCTCCGAGCACCTGCCCACGGCGACCGGCCCACGGCTGCGCCGCATCCTCACCGACCTCGCCGACGATGCCCTGGTCGACCTGTTCGGCGATCCCGGACCGGGAATTGCCCTGGTGGCCGTCGGCGGCTACGGACGCGCGGAACCCGCGTTCGGCAGCGATCTCGACCTYGTCCTCGTCCACGACGGCAAACGGAACGACATCTCCGCCGTCGCCGACGCGGTCTGGTATCCGCTGTGGGATTCGGGGGTGGGTCTCGATCACAGCGTGCGCACCGTCGACGAGGCCATCATGGTGGCCGACGGTAACCTCAAGGCCGCGCTCGGCCTGCTCGACGCCCGCCACGTCGCGGGTGACGCGACGCTGGCCACGCAGCTTGCCCAGCGGGCTCGCGCCCGCTGGCGGTCCCATGCTCCGAAACGACTACCCGAGCTCGCCGAGGCCGTCGCGGAACGGGCCACCCGACTCGGTGAGGTCGCGTTCCTGCTCGAACCCGACCTGAAGGAATCCCGCGGCGGGCTGCGTGACGTCCATGCCCTGCACGCCCTCGCGGCGGCCTGGGTCGCCGAGTCCCCCCCCGCGCGGGTGATCGCCGCCGGTCAGGTGCTGCTCGATGCCCGCGGCGAGATCCGCCGGCTGAGCCGGGGACGAGCCCACGATCGGCTCCTGCTCCAGGACTCCGAGTCGCTCGCCACCATGCTCGGCTACGCCGACGCGTTCGCGCTCGCGCACGCGGTYGCCGACGCCGGACGCGCCATCTCCTGGACCTGGGACACCACCTGGTACCGGGTCGCGGCCGGCCTGCGGTCGGTGGCGCGGTGGCGCGGTGGCGGCCGGCGGCCGGCCCGCCGCCCCCTCGGCGAAGGGGTGGTCGACCAGGACGGCGAGGTCCAGCTCGCCCGGGACGTCGATCCGGCGAAGGACCCGGTCCTGGTGCTGCGGGCCRCCGCCGCGGCCGCACGAAGCGGGCTCCCGTTGGGCCGCTACGCCGTCGACCGGCTGGCCCGGGAGGCCCCACCGATGCCCGACCCCTGGCCTGACGCCGCCCGTGACGCGCTGGTCGCGCTGCTGGCCRCCGGCGACGCGGCCGTGGGGGTGCTGGAATCCCTCGACCAGGTGGGGCTGCTCGTCCGGCTCATCCCGGAGTGGGCGGCGGTGCGCAGCAGACCGCAACGCAATCCCTACCACCGCTATACCGTCGACCGGCATCTGATGGAGGCCGCGGCGCGGGCCGCCGCGCACACCCGCGAGGTGGACCGGCCGGATCTGTTGCTGCTCGGCGCCCTCCTGCACGATATCGGTAAGGGCTTCCCCGGCGACCACACCGACGCGGGCATCGTGCAGATCGAACGGATCGGCCCGCGGCTGGGCCTGCCGCCCGAGGACGTCGACGTGCTTGTCGCCATGGTCCGCCACCACCTGCTTCTCGGCGAGGCCGCGACCAGGCGGGACATCGACGATCCCGGGACAATCGCGAGCGTCGCCGCGTCCGCCGGCAGCGTGCGGATCCTCACCCTGCTGCACCGACTGACCGAGGCCGACTCCCGGGCCACCGGTCCGACCGCGTGGAACGCCTGGAAGGCGCGGCTGATCGGTGACCTCGTCGAGCGGGCCCGAGCCGTCCTCGGCGGCGAGCGGGTCCCGTCTCCCCCGAGCCTCGACGATCGGCAGCGTGGCCTGCTCGCGCTGCCCGACGAGCACGTCGTCCAGGTCAATCCGCTGCCGGACGAGGGCATGTTCGAGATCGTGGTGGTCAACGCCGACCACGTCGGGCTGCTGGCGATCATCGCTGGTGTCCTCGCGCTGAACCGATTGGACATCCGGCGGGCCTCGGCCCGGAGGAACGGCGGTCGGGCGCTGCTGCAGGCCGCCGTGGCGGCGCCGCACGAACGGGTACCGGAACCGGCGCGGTTGCTCGCCGACCTGCGGGCCGCGCTCGCCGRCACCCTCGACGTCGCCGGTCGGCTCGCCGCCCGGGAACGCGACTACGCCGGGGCCAGGCGGTGGACCACGCYCGGCGCCCCTCAGGTGATCTTCGATGACGACCTGGGATCGATGACCGTGATCGAGGTGCGCGCCCCAGACCAGGCCGGCGTGCTGTACCGGATCGTACGGGCGCTGTCCGGGTTGCGACTCGATGTCGCCACCGCCATCGTCGCGACCCTCGGACTAGACGTGGTGGACGCCTTCTACGTGCGGGAGGCCGATGGTGGTCCGGTGGCGGACGGCGGACGGCGCCGTGAGATCGCGGACGCGATCCTCGCGGCCCTGGGACCGATGGAACCCATAGACCGCGCGGAATCGGCGGGCCGGACCACACAGACGTGATCCAGCCCGCCGGGATCCGCTCGGACCGAGCGTCAGCACCGTCGTGGGAGACGCTATGATGAGCAGGCACGTTGGGAGGCTTCGCCTAGTCCGGTCTATGGCGCCGCACTGCTAATGCGGTTGGGGGCATACACCCCCTCCGGGGTTCAAATCCCCGAGCCTCCGCGTCGACCAGGCGTTTTGAACATACGTTCGAGACGCCCGGTCTTTCCTTAAGATCAGGATGGCCGGCGGATGGAACGTGGATGGAACAAACGGCGTGGATCTTCATCCGGCGCCTGCTCTCCGGCTCCGCCGGGGGACGAACTCCTCGATCGCCACCGCCGCAGCCTCCRCCAACTCCTCGGCCACGACCGCGTAGACATCTCGGGTAAAGTTCGACGAAGCGTGACCGAGCACATCGGCGACCAGCTTCATGTCAACTCCGGCCGCGAGGAGCATCGTTGCCGCCCCGGGTCGAAGGTCGTGAAAGCGGATCGGGGGAAGGGGCATCGCCGCGGCGTCTGTACTGCTTCTTCGCCATCGAGGTCGGCTCCCGCTCCGTCCACATCCTCGGGGTCACCGCCCACCCCGACGGACCGTGGAGCACCCAACAAGCCCGGAACCTCCTCCTGGACCTCGGTGACCGGGCGGCCGACTTCCGGTTCCCGGTCCGTGACCGCGCCGGACAGTTCACCGCGTCGTTCGACGCGCTCCTCGCCGACGCCGGCATCACCGCGATCAGGATCCCACCCCGGACCCCGCGGGCGAACGCCTACGCGGAACGGTTAGTCCGAACCGTCCGGACCGAGGTCACCGACCGGATGCTGATCTTCGGTGAACGGCACCTGCGCGTTGTCCTGGCCGAGTACGCACGGCGCTACAACGGACGACGCCCCCACCGCGGCCGCGACCTTCAACGACCACGGCCCGACCACCCCGCCGCGGACCTGAGCCAGGAACGGATCAAACGTCAGCCCGTCCTCGGCGGCCTGATCAACGAATACGAACGAGCCGCCTAAAAGACCAGGCCAACGCCGGTGGCCGAGTTCTCGCACCCCACACGCGGGCCTTCACCCCCGGCCTGAAGACCGGAGCACTGGCCCGCACTCTGGTAGCAAGGAGTGGGAGGGCTCTGTAGCGGTCGGCGGCGACGTGTTCGAGAGTTTCTTTAGGGGCCCCCGTCACAGGTCATCTTCAACGGGGGCTGTYTGGTCTTTGTGGGCGCCGCGCATGGTGGGGAAGAGGACGACGTCGCGGAGGGTCGGGGCGCCGGTGAGCAGGGCAACGAACCGGTCGATGCCGAGCCCGAGGCCGGACATCGGGGGCATCCCGTATTCCATGGCCTCGATGAAGTCCTCTTCGAGCATCATGGTCTCGTCGTCGCCGGCCTCCCGCAGCGCGGCCTGTTCCTCAAGCCGCTGCCGCTGCTCGGCGGGGTCGACGAGTTCGGAGTAAGCCTTGACGATCYCCACGCCGTTCACCACGACCTGGAACATGTCAAGCGCGGTGGGGTCGGTGTCGCTGCGCCGGGCCAGCGGGACCAGTTCCGCCGGGTGGTGCACGAGGAAGCACGGCTGGACGAGATCGGGTCGGACCGTCTTCTTGTAGAGCAGGTCTACCAGGCCGGCGTAGGACGGGGAGGTCCCGACGTCCAAGCCGAGCTCGGCCACTCGGGCACGCAGAGTGGGAAGATCGCGGACAACGGTGAGGTCGATGCCGGTGCGCCGCTCCACCTCGGCCCGGTAGTCGAWCTCCGGCCAGTCTGCGCCGAAGTCGAGCTTGACACCCTCGTAGGTAACCGCCCGGGTGCCGAGGACGTCGTCGAGGACCGTGAGGATCAGTTCGCGGACGAAGGCCATGTTGTCGCGATAGTCCCAGTAGGCGGCGTACCACTCCAGCATCGTGAACTCCTGGAGGTGCGAGGAGTCCATGCCTTCGTTGCGGAAGTTGCGGCCAAGTTCGTAGACGCGGTCATAGGCGCCGACGACGATCCGCTTGAGATAGGTCTCGGGGGAGATCCGCAGGTAGAAGTCCTCACCGAGGGCGTTGTGCCTGGTGATGAACGGGCGGGCCGCGGCACCGGACGCTGCCTCTTGCAGAATCGGGGTTTCGACTTCGAGAAAGTCGTTGTCGTCAAGGAGACGGCGAATCCGCCTGATGATGTTCGCTCTGGTCTGGAAGCGTTCCCGGGACTCGGCGTTGACAAGCAGGTCGAGGTAGCGGCGGCGGTAACGAGCCTCGACGTTGGACAGGCCCTGCCACTTGTCCGGAAGGGCACGTACGGTCCGGTTCAGCACCGTCATCTCGGAGATGGCGACGGTCCGTTCGCCGCGGCGGGTGGTGTAGAGGCTGCCGGCGATCCCGACGAAGTCGCCGATCTTCACGGCCCGGGACCATTCCTTGACGACCTCGGCGCCCAGATCGGTCTTGGACAGGGAAACCTGCACCCGGCCGCTACGGTCCTGGAGATGCCCGAAGATCAGCCCGCCCATACGGCGCCACAGGACCACGCGGCCGGCGAGACGGACAGCCGTCCCGTCGGGAGCGGCTGCGGCATCGGCCGCGACCGCGTCGGTCCGGTAGCCGGACCGCGGCCCCGCCGCCTCGGTTACCCCGGACTCCTCGATCGACATCAACACACCCTCTTGCCGCAGAAAGCACCAGCTAGCCACGAGGGTGGCGTTTCGTGAACGCTCCCGGGCGGGCCAGATGACGGATCGCCATCCTGCAGATGACTACTCCAGAGATGACTGCCCCAGCCTACCGACCCTCAGCGAACCGCAGCCGGCGTAGCCCATCCCGACAGTAGTCGATCATGGCTTCCACCAGATGCCGGTCCCGACGCCGGGCCGGTCGAATGGGTCGCCTGCCGCCGGCGCGGCGGCGCGTCCGTCCATGTCGTGCGCGGGGGGACTGGCGCGCACGGGCGGTTGCTGCGCCGGGTACGCCCCGATGTCCTGCACGTCAACCGGTGTGTGCCGTGGGCGTGCGCGCCGATGCTGGCCGCCGGCCTGACGGCCGGAGTGGCCGGTTGCGATCTGCGGGTCGTCGCCGTCGATCAGCTTCCGCAGCAGTGATCGACGGCGCGACCGGGCTGCTCATGCCCGCCGGCGACCCGGCCGCCCTGGCCGCTGCGCTGTGCCGGCTGCGGGATGATCCGGTCCTGCGCCACCGGCTGGGGAATACGGGCACGCCAGGCGGCCGTGAGCACCTTCACTGACCACCAGATGGCCCGCGCCTACCTCACGCTCTGGGAACGGTGCCGCTCGCAGCCGCGGGCCTCTCGCCTGCGGCCCGAACCGCCGCGCCCATGACCTTGAACTGACCGCGCATCTGCGGAGCATGTCGGCGAGACGCTCGCCAGCACAGGCCTGGGCGGGTTCGAGTTCTCACCATGCCGGCAGTCTCGCGCTTTCCAGCAGGCCCGAGAACTTGTCCTGGCAGCCGACCGCCAGACACCTGCGCGTAGCGGACCGCGGGCTCGGCACCGTAGGCTCCGTTCAGGATGGCAGTACGCACCGTGCCGGGCTGCAAGCGCCGCCCGGGCGACACGCATCATGGCCGCGTTCCTGCGGGAGCACGCCGGCTGGGTGAGCACGGTGTTGCTGCCGGCTTACACGCCCGAGCTGAATCCGGCGGAGGGGTGTGGTCCCAGCTCAAGCGCACCGCCCTGGTGAACCTGGCCGCCCGCAGCCTCGACGATGTCCACCAGGCGGCCAAACACGGACTGAAACGGCTGCGGTACCGGCCCGCGTTGCTGTTGGGGTTCCTCGCCGAAACCGGCCTGGGCTGGGAGGAGCTGCGGCCAACATGACTCCAGGCATTGAAGCTCAGTACCTGTGAGTGATGGCTGGCGTTGCGCCACTCGCGTTATCCTGACCCGGCTGAGTAGCGATCAGGTATGGCTGATGGGGACGTTTCGGGTATGACTGACGGGGACGTTCTTGACGGCAACCGGGCAAGGCGGCGTGAGCCGCGCCGTGGTCCGGAGCCTTTCGGCTCAGGCCGGGACCAGCCGCGCGACCCAGACCGGGAGCAGGCGAGCACGGCACACGCCAGGCCAGGGTGGCCGCTTCCGCCGGTTCCTGCCGGGCACCGGTGAGAGGGGTGGGTGTGAGTGCGGCGCCGCGTGCTGCGGAAGGGGGCCATGCCCGGCGAGCCGCCGGCCGCCGGCCACCGTTGATTCATCCGCTGAATCCTCACCCCGGCGGACCTCGATTCCGCTACTTTCCCGGTCGTCGGAATATCTCGTCGATGAATATCGGGGAGAGATCAATCACGGGTCCGGCTCCCCGACGAAACCTCCCGACGCCCGGTCCCGGGGCCTGGCTGAACTGTTGGCTGGCGGAGGAAACAGGAGGCTGGTAGGCACCGTGTTCTATGATGTTCTGCTGATCATTTTTCGGAACATGGAAGGCGCCGTGGTAGTCGTGTCCTCCCGGATGCGCCACCCGGTGCGGACCGTCCGCTGGATGTTCAACGGACTGTTCCAGCCGCCCGCCGGCTGGCGACGCCTATGTCTRCTTGCCGCGGTTTCAGCATTCAGTCTGGGGATGGTCGGGCTCTGGCAGCTGTCCCGAAGCCCCGGCGCCGGCCTCAGCGCCACYGACATCGCCTACGGCAGCCTGGGGCTTTTCTTCGTCCAGCCACCAGACCTACCCAATGATGTCGGTCTCCCGATCTCCTTTGAGATCGCCCGCTTCCTGGCGCCTGCGGCCACTGCTTATGTACTCGCGGATACGCTGGTCAAACCGATGGCCGCCCTCCAGGCCACGCTGTCCCGGGGGCACGCGGTCATCTGTGGCAGCGGACCGACGGCGCTTGCCTTCGCGGAACGCCTGCGGGCCGCGTCCCGCCAGGTTGTACTGATCGATGACGTCGACAGTATCGAAATCGCGGAACACGCCCGCCGTCTTGGTCTGGTCCTGCTACGAGGAGATGCGCGTCGCGGGGATGTGCTACGGCGGGCTGGCGTGGCCCGGGCCGACCAACTGTACGTGTGTGGGACTGCGTCCGGATATAACGCCGCTGTCGTCGCGGCGGCGGAGCAGGTGTCACGCCAGCGCCACCGCCCGCTGACATGCTACGCGGAGGAGTCGGATCCTGACGTGCTCGACGCCCTGTGGACGCTTCTGCTCGGCAGGGAACACATCGRTCGTCTCACGGTCGAGTTCTTCAACACCGCCCGTCTCGGTGCAAGTCTTCTGCTCGACGACGAACGGATCGCGTTCGCGCCCCTTGGTCTGTCCGTCGTGATAGTGGGCATGGGCCCGTTCGGCCGGGAGCTGCTCCTGGAACTCGCGCGGCGCCGCAGAGAGGTAGGTGCGACGTCGCGGATGCAGGTGACCCTCATCGACAAGAATGCCAGCGGTGTACTGAGGCTGCTGCAGACCCGCTATGGCCTCGTCGAGGCGATGGTAGACACCATCTGCCAGGATACGGGTTCCGACGAGGTCGACCTGAACGGTCTTCTGGATGGATACGCCCCGGAAGGAGCCATGCAGTTGGTGTTCATCTGCTACGAAGACGAGGAACTGGCGTTACGCAAGGCTCTTGCGGTGTCCCGGCTGCCCGGACACCGCAAGGTGATCGTTCGGGTGGATCGCATGACTCCCTTCGGGCAGGCCTTCGGTAGCGGTGACGGCGCGCGACCGCTGGACATCCTCTACCGTGGCCTCACCGTTTTTCCACTGCTGGACCGCGTCTGCGATCCCGACCAGCTACAGGATCCCCAGGTCGAACAGCTCGCCAAAGGAATACACCGAGACTACTGCCGGCGGCGGATGGAAGCCGGCGAAAGACCGGAAGAAAACCGCGCGCTCGTCGCCTGGGAAAATCTCTCGGAGGATTTTCGCAACGCCAACTACGAACAAGCCCGCGACATCCGCCGAAAACTCGACATGATCGGCTGTGGAATCGTTGCCGGCGCTGTCCGAGACGATCCTTTTTCTTTCAGTGTGACCGACGCGCAGCACAACGAGGTTGAAATTCTCGCGAAGCGGGAACACGAGCGGTGGATGGTCGAGCGACAGGCTAACGGGTGGCGGTACGGACCCCACCGGGACAACGATCGAAAAACTCATCCCATGCTTGTACCGTGGGACGACCTTGATGCCCCCAGTCGCGAGAAGGACCACGAGACCATCAGGCTGATACCGATGATTCTGGCCGAGGCGGGATTCCATATTGTCCGTCGACGCAGCTGACCTGCCGACCGTTTGACCCCGACCTTCCGTGACCTGGATGCATTTCGTCGAGTCAATTTCTCCTTCGGCTATCCGATGGGCGATGCCGTTCCGGATGCCGCCGCCCGCCGCTTTTCGAAAATACTCCACCCCGGCGACATTCTCGGGCGCTGGGGCGGGGACGAGTTCGTCATCCTCACCGGACCCGTTACCGCGGCCGAGGCYGCGACCCTGGCCGAGCGGCTCATCTCCTCCCTGGACGGACCGCTGGACGTGCACGGTCATCGGATCAGCATGCCAGTGAGCGCCGGAGTGGCCCTGTCGGCCGGGCCGTCTCCGACCGGCCAGGCACGCTCACCCGAACCTGCGCTCGGTTTACCGATCCCGGCCGACGCTGCCGAGGTGGGTGACGCCATGGTGGAGCTGACGGGTACGGAGGTGATGCGCACCCGGGCGACGGCACGCACGGTCGGGCGGGAGCATCGTCCTCGCGACTCGCCATGAATCGTCATGGTGGTTTCTGCGCCACCACGTATTTCGACCACAACACCAAGTAGAAGAACTCCCCGTCGGCCGGTCCCGCTTCCCGCTTTTCCACGCCGTATCTTCCATACATGCGTTTCACCCTCACCGTCCGCGATGCCACCCGGAATTCCAGCACGGACGTACTACTGACCGCCGCCCCGGAAACCCCACTCCGTGCGGTGGCCGGGGCGATGGCCGCCGCTGTCCGCCCGCAGCGGCGTACTCCCACACCGGCGCGGGCCGGGCCCTCGATCAACGTCTCCGGTACCGTCCGTCCGCTCGACCCGGAGACGACCCTGGCCTCCTCGCCGCTGCGTGAGGGTGCGGTGGTGAGCCTTGATGCCGCGGTGTCCCGGCGGGTCCGCGGGACGGGCCTGGTCGACCTGATGATCATCGGCGGACCCGGGGCGGGCGACATTCATCACCTGCCGGCGGGTGAGTTCACCGTCGGCTCGGGACCCGGCTGCACTGTCACGCTAGGGGGTCACAGCAGCGACGAGCCCGCGCTGACCATCCGGATCGAGGTCGACGGTCGGTGCACCGTCACAGCCGGTCCGGGTGCGGCCGTCCTCGGCGACCACCCATCGTTGCCTGCCGGCACCATCCTGGCCGCGGTGCGGATCGCCCCGGTGACGTTGCTGCTCGTGCGGCCCGCACCGCTCACGGTGCTGACCCGCCCGTCCGTCTCCGCTCCTGGCATGCTCGACGTCAACCGTCCGCCTCGCCTGCATCCGCCGGAGCGGGAGTCCGTCTTTGTCCTGCCGGCCGCACCCGCCGAACCCCGCCGTGTTCAGGTTCCGGTGCTCACGACGGTGCTGCCGCTTGTCGCCGCCCTGGGCATGGCAGCCCTGCTGCGGACGGTCTACGTTCTGCTCTTCGCGGTGCTGGCGCCGGTGAGCCTGGCCGCCTCCGTGGTGAGCGGCCGACGGMGGGAGGGCCGGGAGTTCCGTGCGGCCATGGCCCGCTACCGGCAGGAGCGGGACGACGTCGAGGCCACGGCTCGTGCCGCGCTTGCGGCGGAATGCGCCGAGCGTCGTCGCAGCCACCCCGATCCGGCAAGTCTGCTCGCCACCGCTCAGGGACCGACTGCGACGCTGTGGGAGCGGCGTCGTCATGACCCCGACCACCTGCACCTGAGGTTCGGCACGGCCGACCTGCCAAGCAGGGTCCGGACCACGGACCCCTCCCCTGCCGCCGTCACGCCCCGGCAGCCCCCGGCCTGGGTCGCTCCCGATGTCCCCGCCGTCATTGCTCTGGCCGAGCGGGGAGTGCTCGGCGTCACCGGTCGGGGCATGTTGCCGCAGCTTCTCGGCAGCTGGCTCGTGATCCAGGCCGCTGTCCTGCACAGCCCTCGCGATCTCCGGATCTGTCTACTGATTGGCTCCACAGGCATCGTCGATGCCTGGCGATGGATCCGCTGGCTGCCGCACTGTCGGCCGTTGGTAGAGGAGAAGGCCATTTTCGTCGGAGCCGACGAGGTCAGCCGCTCCCGCCGGATCGCCGAACTTACATCCTTGATCGAGAGTCGCCGCGCCCATCCGCCCGAGGCACCCAGATCCGCCCCCGACATCCTGGTCGTGCTGGACGGGGCCCGGATGCTGCGCTCCGTTCCCGGGATGACGACCGTGCTACGTGGCGGACCGGCGGTCGGCATCCACATCATCTGCCTGGAGGCCGACGTCCGGGACCTTCCGCCCGAATGCCGGGCCGTTGTCGAACAGGACGGCGACGAGTTGTTGATGCGGCAGGATCGGTCAGCCGTGATCAGACATGTCTGCCCAGACCTTATCGGTCTCACCGGCCTGCCCAGTCTCACCGACCAGGCCGGTCTCACCGGCCAGGCCGGAGCACCGGCCGTCGATGCCGTGGGACTGGCCTCCGCGGCCGGCTGGTGTGAGTCGGTCGCCAGAGCCTTGGCGCCGCTGCGCGACGCCGGTGACGACGACTCCGAGGGCCTTCCCTCCGCCGTCCGGCTCCTGGACATCCTCGGCGCCGACCCACCCACGCCGAAGGTGATCCAAGATTTCTGGTCATCGGTGCCGCAGCCGCCCCGGGGCGCGGCGAGCAGGGCGGTACCAGTCGGGATCGGTGAGGGTGGGAGGTTCACGATCGATCTCTCTCGCGACGGACCGCACGGGCTGGTCGCTGGCACGACCGGGGCCGGAAAGTCCGAACTGCTGCAGACGATCATTGCTGCGCACGCCGTGATGTACCGCCCGGACGAGATGATCTTCGTGCTGGTTGACTACAAGGGAGGCAGCGCGTTCGCCGAGTGCGCCGCTCTCCCCCACACCGTCGGTATGGTCACCGACCTCGATCCGCACCTGGTTCGACGCGCGCTGAGCTCGCTCAGCGCCGAGCTTCGCAGACGGGAACGGATGTTGGCCGCGGCCGGAGCGAAGGACCTCGACGCCTTTCGACGTCTGCTCCCTCACCCCATCGAGCGTCCGACGATTCCCCGCCTACTTCTGGTCGTCGACGAATTCGCCACGCTAGCCCGCGAACTACCCGAATTCGTCGCCGGATTGGTCAACCTGGCCCAACGCGGACGGTCGCTCGGGATCCATCTCCTGCTGGCCACCCAACGCCCCGCGGGGGTGGTGTCACCGGAGATCCGGGCGAATACGAACCTGCGCATCGCGTTGCGGGTCACCGACGCGGCGGAGAGCGAGGACGTCGTCGGCTGCCCGGCCGCTGCCCTGATCAGTCCGGCCACTCCCGGTCGGGCGGTGGTACGCACCGGCCCGGGCATCACGACAGCCGTTCAGACCGGGTGGATCGGTGGACCGGATCCGGTCACCAGACCAGGCAGAGACGGCTCGTCCGGAATTCCTGTGCCCAGGGTCACCCCGCTACCGTGGCCGGAACCGGACGACGCTMCACGTCGGGATGYCGACACGTCCCAGGTGGTGCCGGCGCCGTCGGACGGACCGCCGTCGGAAGACGTGTCCCTGGCAGAGCCGCGCACCGACCTGGCTGCTCTGGTCTCGGCAGTACGGGAGGCCTCGACGAGGCTCGGGATCTCTCCGATACCCAGTCCGTGGCTTCCCCCGCTCCCTGAGCGGRTTACCCTCGACTCTCTCGTCGGGGCGACCGCCGGCCGCACCGGCCCGAGCGACCACACCGGCCCGAGCGACCACACCATCGCCGCGGATGGCTACGGCCGCCGTCCGGCGGGCTCCAACCGTCCGGCGGGCTCCAGCGGATCCCCCGGGCTCCACGCGGACGGTCTCGTTCGGCTCCCTCCCGTCGCCATCGGGCTGGCCGATCACTGTGACCGTCAGCTTCAGCTGCCCTTCACGATCGATCTGGAACACGGCGGCCACCTCATGATCGTCGGATCGCCACGGACCGGGCGCTCGACCGTGTTGCGCACCGCTGCCGGCGCCCTCGCCACCGCCCTGCCCGTCGGCGAGCTCCATCTCTACGGACTGGACTGCGGCGGCAACGCCCTGGCACCCCTCGAGGACCTGCCGCACTCCGGTGCCGTGGTGAGCCGGGACGATCCCGAGCGGGTCGCGAGGCTCCTCGCCCGTCTGGCCAATGAGATCAGCGAACGGCAGACGATCCTCTCCCGGAAAGGCTTCATGGATCTTGCCGAGGCCCGGCGGTCGTGGCGGCCRTCCCCCGGCGATGCGGGCGACGCCATGCGCCCATCGCCGTACCTGGTGCTGCTCGTCGACCGGTTCGAAGGATTTCTGGCCGCGTTTGAGGACGTCGACGGAGGAATACTCGTCGACCAATTTCTGCGGCTGGTGCGCGAAGGTCAGGCGGTGGGCCTGCGAGTGATCATCACTACCGATCGACGAGGGTTGATCGGGCGGCTGGCGTCGCTCGTCGACGAACGACTACTCCTGCGGATGRCCGACCCTTCCGACTACGCACTCGCCGGCCTGTCCCCGTTCGACGTGCCCGGGACGCTGCCCGCCGGACGTGGGGTCGCGGTCGGAGGTCGGTTCCCCAGTCCCGTGGAGACACAGATCGCGCTGCTCGACGCGGACCCCACAGGCCGGGCTCAGGTTGCGGCACTGCGGGCGGTGGGCTCTCGGGCGATGTCCCATGCGGGCCGATCTGTGGAGGTGCCGCGAAGGCTGCCGGAGCGCTTCGATCGTCGTCCTTTCCGGATCGACGCGCTGCCCTCCCTCGTCACATCCGAGCAGATGGAACGCGCGCCCGGGCGGTCGCGGAGATCCGTGGCGGCGGCCATGCGCCCAGAAAATCGATCTTCGCTGCACGTGCCGATCGGAATCGGAGKGGACGAGCTGGAGATCGTCGAGGTGGATCTGGATGCCGACAGTCCCGGTTTCATGATCAGCGGCCCGCCACGATCCGGGCGCAGTTGCGTTCTACTCACGCTGGCGTTGTCACTCCTTACCGAGGGTGCCCGAATCGTCGCGTTGACGCCGCGTCCGTCGCCCCTTCGTTCCCTCGCCCACCGACCCGGTGTCGTCGCCGTTCTGGACGGAACCATGAACCTCGTGGAGGAGGCGGGAAGCAACAGCACCGGCCGTCACGGCGGCCGCGGGCGGGGTGAGTCAGCCGTCACGCCGAAGACCCGTCGGACCGACACCGCCCGGTCGCTGACCGACCTGCCAACCGGCCTGTCAGGGGACGAACCTCTGGTCGTCCTCGTCGACGACGCCGAACTGGTCGGTGAACGGGCCGCGGCCGAACTGGCGGCCTTCTGGCAGGCCGCACGCGACGGCGGCGGCGTGTTGATCGTCGCTGGTACGACCGAGGAGCTGCTGGGCCAGTACCGCGGATTCCTCGTCGACGTCCGCCGCGGTGGGTACGGGCTGCTCCTGGCCCCGGGGCGGCCGGGTGACGGCGAACTGCTCGGAGTCCGRCTGTCCCGCACGATCGGCGGCCCCGCGCCTCCAGGTCGCGGGGTGCTGGTGCGCCGCGGAGCCGTCCTTCCTGTCCAGGTCGCCTGTCCCCCGACACCCAACCTGCTCACGTCCCCCTCTGCTCGAGTCCCGAAAGGAACAATGCCGTGCGAACCGTGACCACACCAGCGGCCCAACAGGCGGCCGGGCGGATGAGCCGACAGCTACCMGATCTGCAGGCGACCACGACAAATCTGATCAATCATGGCAATACGTTGGCGGACCCGCGAAACTGGGAGGGCCCGAAGGCACAGGTTTTTCGTGCTCAGGTCTGGCCGGAGGTGCAGAGCGCGCTGACCGACCTGCGGACGAACCTCGCCGAGCTCGCCCGCGGCATCACCGAGATCAACCGCCGAACCGCCGCGGCCGGAAGCTGACGGATCACCCCCGGGACCGTGCCCTCCCGGGACCACTGTCCACTGCGCCGTTCGCTCTCTTCCATGCCATCGAGGCGCTTTGCCGCCGAGACGGCCGTCCAGATCCCCGTCACCGGAGCACACCATGACCCAGCCGTCCGATGTCACCGTCCGCAGCACGCCACAAGCCGTGACCGCCATCGCCGATCTCACCACGATCATCAACGGCCCGCTRCTCACCCATTTCGACGAGCTCCGCGCCGCGGCGAAGGTACTGATCGACCCGGAGAGCTGGGACGGCCGTAGCGCGGTCGATTTCCGGACCACCGTCTGGCCGGGATACGACCGGACCCTCACCGAACTGCACACCCAGCTGGATCAGCTACGTGCGCGGCTCGCCGAGATTCAGAACGAGATCCAGAGTGCCGGATGACCAGACCACTCCGGGGTCGGTCCGGCCTCGGTGTGTGGCCAGCGCCGGTGTTCCGCGGATGCGGGAATGGACAAGGTGGTCGATCGAAGATACGCCTGCCCTGGTACGCCGCGACACTGGACACTTTTAGGGATAACTCAACGTAAGAATAAATTTGGACATTTAGCATCGGAACGACATCAGATGCCCACCTTGAGTAATGTATCATAGATCTTTCATCTCAAAATTTCCTCTATGCAACCACGCTGGTACGATTACAGCGGGTTCGTCCTTCTGTCGCCGTCCAGGCACAGCAGCGCGAGGAGGCCGGGTGTCCACTGCACGAGATCGACGTGCGGGCATCCAGGCGGCTCGGCGCCGCTCCCGCAAGTCCCGTCAGCTCGCCCCAGTCCAGAGCCTGGAGCGCCGGCATCCACGGCGGAGACATACCATCGACCGGATCCAGGTAATGGTCACAAGAAGGTCAGGGAACTGCTGCTTCGCCCTGGAAACCGGCTTCCAGCGACCTAGCATGAGCGCCACGCAACCGGGCACGAGGCCGTGCCCGGAGTGCCMATGCGCCCGACCCTGCGCCTGATCGGGGACGTTCATGTCCACGCCGCTCCCGCCACCATCGACACCACKTCGATCCGCGCGGCCGTCCTCGCCGCCGGCATCGATGACGTCCGCCTCTCCGGCGGCGGCACCGCGGTCACGACGGCGGCTTCCGCGTGCCGGCGACCCTCCCTATCGGATGGTCGATGACAGGGCCGGGAGTGTGCCGGCCCGCCAGCCGGTGCCGGTGGTCTCCGCGGAGCTGCGGTCTCGGGAACGGCTGCGCGCAGCCGGGGCCATCGCTGCGATCGCCGGTGTCGTCCTCGGCGTTCCGGTCGTACTGATCCTGGTACTGGGTCCACCGCTCCAGAGCAGGGACGGAACCGGCGCGGTCGTCCGAGCCATCCTGGCCCTGCTCTTCTGGGCCGCCTGGCTGCACTTCACCGCCTGTCTCATCGCGGAATGCCGAGCCGAGCTGCGCGGTACCGGCCTCGCCCCGCGGATACCGCTGGGCGGCGCCCCCCAGAACCTCGCCCGCCGTCTCGTCGCCACATCCGTGTTGTTCTCCGGGACGACGGTTCTGGTCGCCCCGATGACATACGCCCGGGCCCCCGCCGTTCCGCCTGCGCCCGGCCGGATGGGGACGGCAATGCCGGTATCGACGACCTCGGCGGCCCTGGTCRCTCCGCGGCCGGCTCCGGACGACAGGGCGCCCGCGCTCACGAGGGGTGATCGGGCTCCGGTGACCACGACAACGGATCCCGGCGCCGGCGCACCGACCCAGCAGACCTGGCCGTCACGGCCGGAACCGGGGAGCAGCCCGGCTGGCCCGGCTGGCCGCATGACACCGCGTGTCCGCCACGCCGAGTTGATCAGTCCGATCGCGGATCCGAACGGCCGGCTCATGCCCAACGGGCGCATGATGAAGCTCTACGAGGTGCGACCTGCCGAGGGACGCCACCACGACACCCTCTGGGGCATCGCGGAGCGCTTCCTCGGTGACGGTCTACGGTATCGGGAGATCTTCGACCTCAACGAGGGTCGTGCCCAGCCGGACGGCCGCACGCTGTCCAAGCCATCGCTCATCCATGCCGGCTGGGTGCTGCTGCTGCCCGCCGACGCGCAGGGCGAGGGCCTGCAGACACTGCATGTACCGGACTCCGTCCCGGGATGGCCTGCCGCCGAAACGGGTACCGCGCCCCCCACCCCCGGCGGCTACGACCTCACTGACCTCGACAACCACGGCCCCGGCGACCCGGGCCTCGATGATCCAGAACCCAGCTATCCCGATTTCGAAGACCCCGGGCCGGGGGACAGCGACGGTCGTCTCGGCGCCTCTCGTGCGCTGGCAGTCCTGGATGACACGGCCCCGGTCGTCTCGGCGCGGAACACCGCGGTGGTCACCGGTGGCCCCACTACACCCGGCCTGCTCACGTCCGACTCCTTCGGACCGTCCTCCCAGGGTCTGCTGGGGATAGCAGCCGCCAGCCTGCTCGCCGCCGGAGTCATGGTGGCGTTGTCCACACGCCGGGCGGGGCCGGCGAGCCCCCCGGAGGACGAGACAGAGCGCGCGCTGCTCCTGGCCGCCGACACGGATGCCGCCCGATTTGTCGACCGCTCACTGCGCGTTCTGTCTGCCGGCCTGACCGATCTGGGACGTCTGCTTCCCCCGGTGTACGCGGCGATCCTCACCGACGACCTGCTGATCCTGCACATGGCACCCGCGGAGGAGGAGCCTCCACCGCCCCCATGGACCGTTGGCGAGGCGCCCGGGTCCTGGCGGATCGAGCGGATGCCCGGTCTGCCCGGTGACCAGCCGGCCCAGATGATCGCCCAGATGACGGCCGGCGTGCCGGCTCCGTTCCCGGCCCTCGTCACCTTCGGCCGGGACGACGCCGGGTCACGCATTCTCGTCGACCTGGAAGGCGCTCCGGGCATCATCAGCCTGATCGGCGACCTGGACGTCGCGACGGAGGTCGCGATCGCCGTGGCGATCGAGCTGGGAACCAACGTGTGGTCGGATGATCTGCGGGTCTGTCTGGTGGGTTTCCCGGCCGACACCGGAGCCGACCTGACGACGATCGCACCCGCTCGGGTCTGGACAGCGGACGACCTGAGCGCCGTCCTCGACGAACTCGCCGGACCACAGGACGACGCCGGTCGCACCGGCGTCGATCCGGCACCGGCAGACCCGCCGACCGTCACCGCGGGCGGCCGCGATCGGGTCACCGGCAATCCACGGGCGCTGGCACCCGATCTACTCATTCTCGCGGCCCCTCCCGCAGCCGCCGACGTCGCCCGGTTGACCAGGATGGCGAACGGGCGGGACGACGCCGTGGGAGTCCTCACCGTCGGCGACACCCCGGCCGCCCGCTGGCGCTTCACGGTCGAGTCGGACCGCCGCGTGTCCCTCGGCGTTCTCGGCGTCCAGGTACGGGCGCAGGCTCTGAGCATGACCGAGTACACCTCGATCACCGCGCTGTTCCATCGGGCCGATGCGGCGGGATCTCCCGCCCGGGCCTCGGGCAGCCTGCCGGACGAGAGTCTGCCGGACGAGGGCCCCCCACCACCCCCCGTATCACAGCCGCCCGCCGGACCGATCGTCGCCGGACCCACCGCGACCGGGCCGGCAACTACCCGGCCCGACGAGCCGACAAGGCCACCCTCACAACGCGGCTCCATGCCCGGGGCGCTGCCCTGGACGCCGAAACTCTCAGCCCTCACCGGGCCTGCCTTCCCCCAGCCGCTCTCGACCGTCCCCACTCCGGCAGGCCCACTCCCCGACCCCGGCTCTGCCACACCGGAGCCACGCGGAGCGGAACCGCAGGACATGCACGGTCGCGCCGCGGTCCTGCCCGGCACCGGATTCCCACCCACCATTTCCCCATCGGACGACGATCCGACGCGACCGCCCTCGAACGGCCGCCGGCTCCCCACCGAACCCCCGCCGCCCACGCCCAAGCCTCCCAGCCCTCCGCGAAGGACCGCATCGGCCGGTCCCGTCCTACCGACCACCACGGACACCGGCGACGCCCCCGAAGCCGCCGGTCTGCTGGCCCATCCGGGGCGACCGCTCATCCACCCGACGGATATCCCACGGGTACCACCCGTGGTCTACTTCGAGACGCCCCGGATGCGAGCGAACCGGCAGGGCCGCGTCCCGGCCGAATCGATCCAGCCCGGGACGGAGGCACCACCTGGACCCCCTGCCCCCCCGCCGCCAACCACCGGGTACCGGACCGCGATCCCACCCCGGCCGCCGATCCCGCCTCCGAACGAACGGCTGGCGGCGGACGCGCACCGTGCACCGCCTCAGACTGCTCGGGCGCGCTACGCCGACGGAGATACCACCGTCCCGGATGTCGGCGTTTCACGGCCCCCGACGKGGACGTCCGGGGCGGCGCCACAGCGTGTGCCGCTCGAAACCACGCCGCCCGCCGATCCCACCGCGCCCGCCGAGGCGCAGGTCCGGATTCTCGGACTGCCCACCGTCGAGGGTCCCGGGCGACCACCCGCCGAGCGCATCGACCTGTTGACCGAGGTCATCGTCTACCTCGCGCTGCACCGGGAAGGCGTGGACAGTCGGCTCCTCGCCGAGGAGATCTGGCCATCCGACACCACGGAGGAGATCGCCGACGCCGCGTTGACCGAAGCGCGCCAGTGGCTGGGGACCGATGCCAGCGGCTTGCCTCGGATCATGATCGGCCCGGATGGCCGGTGGTGGCTGAGTCCGGATGTGCGCTGCGACTGGGAACTCTTCGTGGCCTACACCCACCGGGCCGGTCTGCCGGGCAGCGACGCCGAGGCGGATCTGACGACAGCCCTGCGGATGGTCAGCGGTCCCCTGTGGACGGATCTGCCTGCCGGGCGGTACCGCTGGGCGACCACCGGGCCAATCGCCCGAAGCACCCGGGCGGGCGTGGTCGACGTGGCGCATCGCCTCGCCCAGCTGACGTTGGACTTCGGTGACACGATGACGGCGATGGCGGCCTGCCGCACCGGGCTACGGGCCGTGCCGACCTCCGAAGTGCTCTGGCGGGACCTGCTGCGCACGGTCGCCGCACGGGGTGATCGCCGGACTCTGCAGGCTGTGGCAACGGAGATGTACCGAACTATCGGTGTCGGCGGGGTGCGTCGCGGCGGGCGGRCCGAGGCCGAGACGGACGCACTGGTGCAGACCCTCCTGCCCGGATTCCGTCGCGGCCGGCGGTAGTGCCCGTTTCCGCTTCCGGGGCAGCCGGCAGAGGACCCGGCCTGATGGCTGGTCGCTGGTCGCCGGTGACGCTAGCCGACCTCGGGGATCTTGGGTACCCCGGAGATCTCCGAGGTACCGGGGTCCGCAGTGAACTCGGCAGCCGCAGCAGGAGAATCGGGACCGCGCAGCGCCGACGCGCAAACCGTGATCGCAACGAGCAGGACGAACACGACGACCATGGCGAACTGCAGGCCCGCCAGCTCGGCGAGCCCACCGATGAGAGCCGGCCCGCACAACCATCCGACATACCCGACCGTGCCGACCACGGCGATGGAGCTGCCCGTCGAAGATCCAAGCCGCYCCGTCGCGGAGAACACCGCGGGCAGCACGCAGGCGGTGCCGACGCCGAGCGTTCCGAATCCGACGATTCCCCCGACCGTGCCGAACGCCGAGGAACCGAGCGCAAGCATGAGCGCGAATCCCACCATCGCGGTCACGGCGAGGCCGCGGACCGTTCGGGTCGGGCCGAACCGTGCCATGGCGCGGTCCCCGAACAGGCGCACGACGAACATGCAGGAGGTGAAGGCCACAAAGCCGATACCCGCGATTCCGACGGCCGCTCCGGCCACATCGGTGAGGTAGACGGCGCTCCAGTCCGCTGCCACACCTTCGCAGAGGAAACTACCGAAGGCGATGACGCACAGTGCGACGAACGGCYGGGCACGGCTGCCGGTGCCGACGGGACCCCGGGGCATCGCTCTGTCGCTGTCCCCGTCCCAGCCATCTCGCCCGTCCCCCGGCGCGACTTCCGGTGCAGCGCCGTCGGGCAGCATCCAGGCCGTGGCGGGTAGGGCGGCAGCGAGACCCAACCCGCCGAGCACCGCGAACTGCACGCCGATCGGGACACTCAGAGCGGCCGCCGCCGAACCGATCCCGGCCCCGGACAGGGCACCCGCCGTCCACGCCGCATGGGCGGAGGTCATGATCGGCCGCTGGTAGCAGCGCTCAATCCCCACGGCCTGGGTGTTCAGGGAGATGTCGAGGCAGCTGCTGGTCGCCCCCCACAGGGCGAGCAGGGYGAACAGAGACCAGGGTCCCTCGACGAGCGGGACCAGAAGACCGGTGGCGCAGTAGGCGGGCAAACCTGCTCGCACCATGGTGATGCTGCCGTAGCGGGTGACCGCCAGACCGATCAGCCACAGTGTCAGAACCGCCCCGATCGGGGCGCCGAGCAGGGTCAGACCGAGCTGCCCGTCGCCGAGTTCGAGCCCYTCCTTGATTTGCGGTATACGCGGCGCCCAGCTCGCAAGCAGCAGAGCCAGCAGGAACAGCGAGCTCATCGTCGCCGCCCGGGCACGGAACAGTACTTGGGCATCGAAGGGCTGGCTCCGAGTCGCGCGGCGCACGCCGCCCGGATCCATCAGGATGATCTCCAGCCGTCGATCTTCATGATGCGCACGCCGCGAGGAGAATTACCCTGCGCCCCGGATCGTTACGCATCATTGCTCCATGCGACGATACCCGATAAGATCGAACAACGCTCTGGCGGCATCCAATTATGCTTCGACAGATCTAATTACGATACATAAAATCTAATTAAGTTACATAAATCCAATTATGATCGACGACACCCGATGACATCCCGATGTCACTATGAGGACCGCTCGACCATGAGGACCTCTMGGCAGCGGGCGCGAACGTGCCCGCCCGATCGGGCACGATGGCGTTCCCGCGGCCGTCGCGTCGGATACTGGCGGGGTGCGTCTGGTCATGCTCTCGGACACGCACCTCCCGGTGCGGGCACGCGAACTGCCCGCCGAGGCGGAGGATCGCCGGCTCAGGGAGGTCGTACTGCGCCGCCTCCCGCCRCGGCGGACGGTCAGCGGTTGACCGTCCGCCGCGCGCCCCACCGGCAACTCCTCCTGCCGGTGCCGCAGCTGCCGATTCGACGATGACCCCACATCTGTCCACACAATAAGCACATGATGAACTACGGAAAGCTACATCCCCCTCGGGGGATCGGTGCCACCCGTCGGGTGCTGTAAGCTGGCACCGCCGGCCACCACGGTGGCAGATCGCGCTCGTAGCTCAACGGACAGAGCATCTGACTACGGATCAGAAGGTTGGGGGTTCGAGYCCCTCCGAGCGCACGCACGGTTGAGACAGGCCAGAGCCCCGCACCCCCATCCAAGGTGCGGGGCTCTGCCGCTTTCAAGACCTCGTGTACTGCAGTTCATACTGCAGTTGGCGAACGGTACTGCGGGACGACTCAGGCGGCACCCTCGTCTGCCTCACTCTCCGTAGCGGTGGTCGGGTTCCGGAGCCGGGTGAGGATGTCGTCCATGCTGCGGGCCGTCCCCCGCCGGACGTCYGCCAGAACGTCAACGTAGATGTCCGCGGTGGTGCCAAGGCGGGTGTGACGCAGAAGCGCGCSAATCTCGTTCAGGTCGACGCCGGCCCGGAACAGCATCGTCGCCGCCGTGTGGCGGAGATCGTGCACGCGGGTGTGCCGCACCTCAGCCCGCTCACACACCGCGTCCCACCACCGGTTGACGTTGCGCGGGTCGACCTTCCGCCCGAGTGCGGTAGTGAACACCAGTCCGGGGTCTTCCCACCGGATGACCTTCAGGTCCGCCGGAGTCCCGGACACCCCCTCGGGGAGGTTCTGCGCGGCCAGCGCCGCCAGGTCCTTTTCCRCCTGGTCCGCTTTGGCGCTGAGGTCGGCTTTCGCGTCGTCCTGCCGCCACCGGTGCTCACGGAGCATCGTGACGACCATGTCGGGCAGTGCGWGAACCGCCTTTGAACCCTTCGTCTTCAGGGCTTCCTCTTCGACGAGTTCCCAGCGCTGCCGGCCGGTCYCCGGATCAATTCCCGCCTTGCGACGCCGCTGCTTGCGCACCACGGCGACCGTGCCCGCATCAAGGTCGAGCGCATCCCAGCGCAGCGCGAGCGCTTCCCCCTTGCGCAGCCCGAGCGCCARCAGCACCAGCCACAGCGCGGACATCCGGTCCACGAGCGCGACCGCGACAACCCGACGGGCTTCTTCCTCGGTGAGCGCCCGTATCGGCGCATCGGCCTTCCTCGGCGGCTGGACGAGAGCGGCGACGTTCCGGGTCAGCAGTTCCTCCCGGACCGCGTCATTCAACGCCGCGGTGAGGATCACCAGCAGGTAGCGCACCGACCGGGCCGACAGCGGCTTGACGGGCTTGCGTTCGCTCGGTGCCRGAGCCTTCTTCTGTGCTGTCGCGCGTCGAGCCGGGCGAGTCTTCTTCTCTTTCGCGCGTTCTRCCGCCTTGCGGGCCGCCTCAGCCTCCCAGGCCGCGCACTGCGCCAGACCCGCGGACGACGGTTCCGTGAGCTTGCGCGTCATCCAGTGGCGGACGTGCGCGGTGGACAGCTTGCGCAGCTCGTGACGGCCGAGGATCGGCGTGATATGCAGCCGGACCTGATCGGCATACGACTCGGCCGTTGACTCGGYGAGCGTTCCGGCGACCACGCGGGAAGGCAGAACGATGGTCACCCACTGATCGAGATATTCGGCCACCGTCATCCGTGTCGTGACCAGCGGCACCMCGTCCTGCACCGCCCGGAGCGCGGCAATGATCTTCCCTCGGACGTCGTCCTTCGTCTTGCCGTAGAACGTCGGCCGGGTGCCGTCCGRCATACTGATCTGACCGGCCCAACCGTTGCGGTACCGGTAGATCGAGCCTTCGCCGTTGCCGCGTCTGCTGCCCTTACCCTCGGCCATCAGGCCACGTCCAGGGGGTTGCCGTCGGGCCATTCGACGGCGTCGCACCATGGGCAGCCGTAGGGGCTGTCTTCCATGTCGCAGGCGAACTTGGTCTCTCCGTCCGACTGCGGGTAACCGCGTCCCTGGCCGCGGTCGGCGCGGTCGAGGTGGTCATGCAGCGCCTGCATGAGGGTCACCCGCCGTGGGGTGTTGGTGGGCATGGTGGTTCTGGCTCCTTGCCGAAAGAACGGGCGCGGGTCGCGAGTCGCGTGGTCCGGCGCGAGTGGGGGTTTCCGTTCTCTGGCGCTGGGATGGTCTGCCGGGTCGCCGGCCGCGTCCAGGGCGCTATCGCGTCGCTACGCGATCGGCCTATGGCCGACCCTGGACCCGTCCACCGCCCCGACAGATTGAGGCGCCACCAGAGAACRGAAGAAAAATGGGTGGGGCAGAAGAACCGCTACGGGCGGGTTCCGCGTGCCGCCGCCGGTGCCGTCGGGGTGACGCCCCCGGTGGGATCAGGTTCCCTGCCGTCGGGCACTGTCCGGAAGACCATGGTCAGGTCGATGTCGCCGACGTGCTCGGTCAGGAAGGCGTCGACCGGCATGCRGGCGAGGACCTCGGCGATCTCGCGGGCATCAGCACCAGGACGCAGCGTCAGCGCATAGACGCCGGGCCGGACGATGCTGGCCACGATCAGCGRCACGTCTCCGCCGGGGGTTCGGTCGGGATCCGGGGCGTCGGACGGGAAGATGGGCATGGGTCTCTCTCCTGTTCGCGCAGGAAGGGGCCAAGGTTCCGGTCGGGTGTTGCCGCACTCGGCCGGAACCGCCTCAACGCGACTGGACGACCGTCCAGCGACATCCACGGTACACGTGGCGCTGGACGGTCGTCCAGTAGATTGCGGGGTATGACGCAACCGCTCATGGGAGCGGCGGAGATCGCCCGCCGGTTGGGGGTCGGGCGGACGCGGGTGAACCAGCTTCTGAAGGAAGACCCGTCGTTCCCCGCGCCGTATGCCTCCCTGGCCGCCGGTCACATCTGGCGGACCGTCGATGTGGAGGCATGGATTGCCGAACACCGCCCCGACCTGCCCCCGCCCGACGGCCAGTGAGGGTGATCATGCTGCCTGTCCGTCGTCGAGGCCGCGGAGCCGGTGGACGAAGGCGAGCAGCGAGGCGGAGGGGATCCGGCGGGCACGGCCGATGCGGACGGATTCGAGGTCGCCGCTGTTCAGCAGTTCGTAGACGGTGCTGCGGCTGACGCCGAGCAGGTCAGCGGCTTCCGTCGGGGTGAGCAGGAGCTTGGTCACGCAGGCTCTCCAGGGGCTTGCCGGGGTGGGGTCAGGCTGCGTCCGCCAGCGGCGGCCCTGTTGCCGAATCCCCGCCGGCCCCTTCCTCGGTGCCGATTCCGAGCTGTGCGCGCCAGGCGTGCCGTTGGGCGATGGCATGCAAGATCAGATGTTCGCGGCGGGGTGCGGCCGGGTCCCCGGGGCGTAGCAGCGTCCAGGCGATGCGGGTCGGATCGTCCTCGGGCGCGGCCGGTCCGGTGCCAGTGGCGCCCAGTGCCGCGAGCTGCTGGCGGATAAAGACGACCCGATCACGACGGTGGTCGGTGAGGGTCTTGCCAGACCAGCGGCGGGAGACCAGCACCCGCCGGCCGCCGAAGCCGAGGGTTTCGCGCCGGTGGGCTTTGCCGGTGCACCGTCCGGGGGTGAGGCCGCGCCGGGGGTTGCGGGGTTGGATGCCGTAGCGCAGCCAGTTCGCACAGGTCGGGGAGCAGGGTTCGTAGCGCAGGGCATCGGCGAGCCGCTCCACATGCGCCCGCTGCCGGTCACTGCTGATCTCGTGACAGGTGTCGAGGGTCTTCGTCAGGTACTTGGTGAGATAGCCGATCATCCGGCCGGTGTTCACCGAGTTCGCCGTCACCCCGTCCGCCTGGAGTTGCGGACCGAACCGCACGACGTGCGCGGGTTCGTCGTCCTCACCGATCGCGTCGAGCGCCGCATCCCACGAGGGCAGCGGGTCGCCGGCGTCGGGGTCGAGGTAGGCGCCGATGGTGTCGTCCCAGACGGGCAGATGCTGATCGTCGTAGACCGGCCGGTCCGTCGCTGGCCGCCAGACCTGGTGGTAGGTGGCTGCCGCCACCAGCCGCAGCATGGTCCGCGGGATGGTGCCGCGGATCGCGGCGTGYAGGTGCGGGGCGAGACGCCGTTGGGGTTCCAGCGCGGCGAAGTACTGGACATCCCAGCCGACCGCGCGGCGCAGGTTCTGCCAGAACCGATCCAGCAGCTTCGGGAAGTGGATCGCGTCCCGTGCCGCCTGCCGGTAGTCGTAGGAGGCCGGGTCCACCGGCGTGCCGTCGGAGTGCACCCGCCCGTACGAGGCACAGGTCAGGGTCAGGAACATCGACGGCCGCCACACCGTCCCGTCCGGCGCGGTGAACGTCCGCCCGACCGTGCGCCGCTCAACGGGCAGCCGGGGYAGATCGGGGGCATCCTGGCGACGACGGGTCGAGCGGACGCGGYGCGGCCGGTCCCGGTCGGCCGGCGCGATCCGGCCCCGCACGCCCAGATCTGACAGTTCCCGGTCCACCTGGCCGATCAGTTCGTCGATCTCGCCGACCTGCCCGAGGTCGCCGGCCGCCAGGACCTCACCGCGGRCTTCCTCCAGGTCCGCCCGCAGCACGGCAAGTGCCTTGGCGTCGTCGGACGGCGGATCCGGGTCGGGAAGGGGTTCGTCGTCGAGATGCCATCCGGTCTTGCACTGGGCCATCCGGAGCCGCCGCGAGCGGTCAGGGCTTCCGTCCTGCACCGCCGTAGACTCAGACGGTTTCCGGGTCCGTGGGTGGCGTGTCCGGCTTCCACAGCGGTAGGCGCACCACGCCCGGGTCGAGGACATCCGTCCCGTCGAAGAAGCGGCAGACGTCCGCGAGGCCGCGGAGAACGAGCGGCGCGGCCGTGGTCGCGTAGGTCTCGACGATCGCGCCGACCCCTGGGGGTGCCTGGTCGCCGGTCGCGTGGGACACGACCAGGTAGCTGCCGGACGGCAGACCGTCCAGCAGCCTGCGCACCAGCGCACGCGGTTGGTCGGCGCCGGTCAGGAAGTGCAGGACCGCGACGAGGAACAGCGCAATCGGCCGGTGGAAGTCGAGCACGCCGCGGAGCTCGGCGGCATCGAGGATGAGCCCGGGGTCCCGGAGATCCGCCGCCAGGTAGGCGGTCCGCCCCTGCTCCGACCCGGTCAGCAGCGCACGCGCGTACGCCAGCACAACCGGTACCACCCCTTGGTCACACATGGCAAGTGGTACTCGTGTGTCGGTCGTGAGCGCMGATGGGCGCGCCGCATGGCGGTGTTCYGGGCGCGTAGGCGACGGCGGTTCCTTGCAAGGGAGATTAGAGCGTGTCTCACGTCGAGTGCGGGAGCTTCTTCCAGCAGGTGATCGCGGCAGCCAGGCAGAGGAACCCGAGGAAGTTGTAGCCGTTGCGTT